>JAJXYR010000230.1 GCA_021780475.1 Pseudomonadota bacterium | reverse complement strand
CGCACCGCCGCCCACCGCAACGCATGCCGCTACGTCGTCGGGCCGGTCTCCGGACTCGCGAGTGGAATCGTTCCTGCCGGATCGTCTTCCCGTGCGCAGCGCACAGTGACCTGTCGGATCCGGCTCGACTCGCTTACCGTTGCGGGGGCAGTACCGGAATGGCCTCGAGGGCGTCACCGGTTTCCCGTTTCACCCGGCCGCGTGACCGCAGCCGAGCACCTGACAACACCAACCAGTGTGCCGAAGAGAGTGAGCGGACGTCAAGGAGGAAGATCGGTTCGACCAATCTCGTGAATTGCCATCGGCAATCCGAGTGGCGCCAGGGCACCCATCACCATGGCGAGAACCCGCGGTTGCCGGCAATCCACGAGGAGCCCCGCCATCGTACCGCTATGCGTGACGATCACGCCCGAGGCACCGCTCCACGCCGCGATTTCCCGCAGCTCGGCGAACATCGGCAGCGGATTGCGCTCCTGCGCGAGCTCGGCGCTGCGCGTTGCGACGGCGCCAACGTCAGCGAGTCGTCTCGCTGCGAATGCCACCCCGAGCCTTTCGAGCAACACGGTATATTCCCGCCAATCCTCGGGCGTGAACTCCGCAAGACGCTGATTGAAACTCACGGAGTCCACGCTGCCGCCAGTGTCCACCGCAGCGATCCGTGCCGGCGGCAGATGGCCGAGGATGCGGACCCATCCGCCGCTGCGATGGGCAAACGCGACATGCGCCTCGTACATCGCCGCATCGCTCGGCTCCACGCAGCACATGGCGCGGGCGACTTCATCCGCGGTCATCCGCAGACACGGAACCGCGTCCACGAGCGCCCGATACGTTGCGACCAGGTCGGCGGATGAGCTCGCCAACCCCTTGGCCTCCGGGATTTCACTCCTGATCGTCAAACGCCCCCCCAGGCCCGGGACACGCTCGGCCAATAATTGCCGCGCAAACTCGCTACTTTTTGGTTTGTGCGGCGGGTCGACGATGATCGTGGCGTCCGTGGCATCCGTCACGAAGACTGCATGCGAATCGCGGTCGTACCGGCGGCGGCCGATATCACCTCGCGATGAAAGCTCGAAATTCGCGGCCACAAGTCGCACAAGCGTTCACCGCCGCCCGCCGGCTCGTTCATCGGATCCAGCGCCCATCGATCGATCGCGTCGTGAGGTATCGAGTCCCACGGGATCCCCTCCCAGCAGCCGAAATCAAGCTCCAGGAGCCCCGTGCCGCCCGCACGCCGGGCAATGAACATCCGCTGCGGATGCCGGAGCACACTCACAGAGTGCTGACTGCGTGCCCCGCGTCGAGCCAGGCGTGAATGCCGCCCTGCAACGGCCGCACGGGCTTGAAGCCACGCGCGAGCAGCTGTTTCGCGATGCGCGCCGCGCTGGCTTCGCTCGGACAAGCGCAATACACGACGACTTCGCCCGTCGAAGCCCCGGGATCGCTCTCCGCGAGCAGCGCCTCGACCGGTATTGCGCCGGGGATGATTCCGTCCCTCTGCCGGCTCGTTGGTGCACGCGCGTCGACGATCATCGGCGGTCGTCCCGTCGCAACCATGTGCGCCAACTCCTCGACCGATATGCGACTCATGCGCAGCTGCCGGAAGAACAGATGGCGGCGCCAAACCTTGATCGCCAGGAACGCCCCGAGCATCGCGAGCAGGACCCAGAGTCCATCCCGGCCGAGAGCGCCCAACTCGGTGAAGACGGCGTCCACGGCGTCGTGAAAGGTCTCTCCAAGCAGCACCCCCGAGCCGGCCCAAAGCGTCGCCCCGATCGTGTCGTAGACGACAAAGTCCGTCACGGCGGCTCCGACGACCCCGGACATGGCCGTGGTCACCGCTCCCAGGCCCGGCAGGAACTTTGCGATCAACAACGTGCGGGTACCGAACCTTGTGAATACCCGTTCCGTGTCATGCACGCACGAGTCCGGCTCCAACGACAACTTGCACATCGTGCGCAAGACACGGCTTCCGAATCGCTGACCCGCGGCATACCAGCCCAAGTCGGCGATCAGCGATGCGACTACGGCGACGGCGGTGATCTGCGCCGCGGACGCGCCTCCCGCCACGGACCAGGAGCCAGCGACGATGAGAAGCGTGTATCCCGGCAGCGGCAAGCCGATCTGCTCCACGAGGATCAGCAGGAAGATCAACGGGAGACCGACATGTCTGAAGATCGAGATCAGCCACAACATGGTACCGATCACCTCGCGCGGACCGCCCGTCCGTCCATCCTCGCTAGCCTCGCCCGACCTCGAGTTCGGGGTGCCATTTGCCCATGGAGGCGAGCGCGTTCATGTGCGCGCGATGATGAAAGGCGATCTGCGCCGATCGCACCTGCTCTGCGCGACCCTTCCAGGTCTCGAGTGCCGGATTTTGCAGCGCACGCGAATATGAAAAGCTCAGCGGCCATGGCAAGCCCTTCATCGCCGCCATTGCGTTGAGGTGAGCGGTCGCATCCAAGTCCGACTGTCCTCCCGACAAGAAGACGACGCCCGGCTGCGCCGCGGGCACGGTGCGCTTGAGCACCCGCACGGTGCGTTCGGCGACCTCTTCGACGCCCGCCGTGCGCGCGCAGTCCTTGCCGGATAACACCATGCTCGCCTTGAGGATCACATGCTCTACGCTGACCCGATGCATCGCGAGGGCGCGATAGGTCGCACGCAAGGTCATTTCGGTCACTTCCTCGCAGCGTTCGATCGTGTGATCGCCGTCGAGCAGCACCTCGGGCTCGATGATCGGCAGGATCGATGCTTCCTGGCACAGCGCGGCATAGCGGGAGAGTGCATGCGCATTGGCCTCGAGGCAGGTGCGCGTCGGGATGTTCCGACCGATCGTGATGACGGCCCGCCACTTCGCGAAGCGTGCGCCAAGCTTGAAGTAATCGGCGAGACGCTCGCGCAGACCATCGAGCCCCTCGGTCACCTTTTCCCCCGGGCACAGGGCCAAGTCCTTCGCGCCCCCGTCCACCTTGATGCCGGGAACGATGCCTTTGCCGGCCAGGTAGTCGGCAAACGGCACCCCGCCATCGGCCGCCTGGCGGATCGTCTCGTCGAACAGGATCACGCCGGAGATGAACCGCTCTATATTGGGCGTGGTGAACAGCAGGTTCCTATAGGCGCGTCGATTCGCCGCGGTGGACTCGACGCCGATCGCCTTGAAACGTCTATCCGCCGTGGCGCTCGATTCATCAGCCGCCAGCAGCCCCTTGCCGGTGGTCATCAGGGTCGCCGCGGTATTGGCAAGCATGGAGTGATTCATGTCGATCCTCGCCGGCAGTGGTCAGAAACGATGACGGGACGCGTCCCGGTAGCGCCGGTCATCATAGTCCTGAACGCGCGGCTCCGACCATCGTACGGACGATGGGATCTCACCCGGATGACGGAGCCTCTGTGGGCGGAGCACTTTTCAGGCAGCGGCGCCTGGGCCGCTCGAGCCGTCGTCGCCCGGCGCACGCCCTCCCGTTCTAATCGCAAGGATCAATGGTGGTGCCTCACTGTCGCGGGTCCATCTTGGCCACAGCCGGCACTTTGCGACGAAAGACGAAGAACGCGATGAGCGCCAGGACAATGGAGACCGTGCTCGCCCAGAACTCACTGGCCATGGCCTCGTTCGAGGCCATCGCGAGCAGCACCAATGCCATGGCGGCTATCGCTCCATAACTCGTCCACGGAAAGAGCCATATCCGCAGTGGCGGCAGTCCCAAACCCGCCCGCTCGCGCGCATATCTCAACCGGATCTGCGCTGCGCATATCACCATGTAGATGACGACGATCAGTGCTCCCGAGGCGTTCACCAGGAACGCGAACACCGCGGATGGCGCGAGATCATGAGCGATGATTCCGAGGGCGCCCGCGACGCTGCCGATGAGCACGGCTCGTGCGGGCACGTGCCGCGCGTTGAGCTTGACGAGGGCACGAGGCGCATCGCCGTGGGCGGCCAATACGAACAAGACCCGTGAGACGACGTAAAACGAAGAATTGAGGCAAGAGAGGACGGCGGTCAATATGATGGCGCTCATGATCGGCGCCGCATATGGGATTTTGATGTCGCTCAATGCGATCACGAACGGCGAAACGCCGGACGGCACCTTGTCCCATGGCACGATGCTGACGATCAGCGCGATGGAGCCCA
Source organism: Pseudomonadota bacterium (assembly GCA_021780475.1). Lineage (GTDB taxonomy): Bacteria > Pseudomonadota > Gammaproteobacteria > Steroidobacterales > Steroidobacteraceae > Bog-1198. Next base: position 21,649 of record JAJXYR010000230.1, on the reverse strand, counting down.
GGTAGAACATCAGAATTCGCCAGACCACGGCCGAGACCATCTTCGCCACCGCACCCGCGGGATCCGGCGACTCGACGGCGGCAATGGTGGCGATTTCGGCGCCCATCATCGAGAAGAACACCGTGGTGATCGCGCTGACGATCGCGAGCGGACCTTTTGGAAACAAACCGCCGTGATCCGCCCACATTTGCAAGGTGCCTTGATGCGGGCCCATCGCGCCGAACAGGAACGACGCGCAAAGCGCGATGAATACGATGATTGCGGCGACCTTGATCGAGGCGAACCAAAACTCGAATTCTCCATACGAGCGGGTCGACATCAGGTTGACCGCCGTCATCATCGCCATCAGTCCGAAGCCGATGGCAAGCGTTGGTACCGCTGGGAACCACTGCTGCAGGATGATCGCGCCGGCAATCGCCTCGACCGGAATCACGATGACCCAGAAGTACCAGTAAAGCCAGCCCACGGTAAAGCCCGCCCAGTGGCCAAAGCCCGCCCGTGCAAAATCAGTGAACGAACGGATGTCCGGCCGCGAGACGGCCATCTCGCCCAGGCACCGCATGACGATCAATACCAGCAAGCCGGTGAGCGCATAACTCACGATCACGAGAGGTCCGGTCGCGGCGATGGCCACGCTGCTGCCCACGAAGAGGCCCGCGCCGATGATGCCGCCGATGCTGATCATCGTCACGTGACGCGGCCGGAGGGAACGGGCGAGTTCCGGGACCGGACTCCCGCCAGGCATCACGCCACCGCCAGCGCCCATCCCGACGTCAACGCCTTGGTCCTGACGAGCGGTCATTTGCGGGCGACCGGATGCTGCTGTCGATAGGCTTGCCACGCTTGATCGATCAGATAGGCGCGGATCGCCCGCACGTCCGACTCGGTCAGCAAGTCGTCGAATTTCTCCATCCCGCCCTGTGCGAGCATTCCTTTGAGCACGACGTCGTCCAAGAACGATTCCTTGCGCAGTGGCATCGTCCGCAGGTCCGGGGTCACGCTGACACCGAACACGTGACAACGTGAGCACTCCTGCACGAAGAGCACCTCACCCTTGCGAATCGTCGCCCGGGGAGCCGTTTCCACGGGGGGCTTCGCCATTACCGTCGGTGCACGACGCGGGGGACGCGGAACCGGACCCCCGCCGAGTTTGAAGGCCAGGATGCGATTTTCATTGTGATATCTGAAAGCCGCGCTGCTCGGTGGCACCGGACCCACGGTGATGCCAGCGCCTCCATAACCCGCTTGCACCGCCACGTACTGGACGCCATTCACCGCGTAGGTCATCGGGGCGGCCATGATGTGGCTGCCGGTTCGGATGACTTTCAGCACCTTCCCGCTGTCAGCGGCATAGACCCATAGCTGTCCGGATCCTCGCCCCTGGATCACGAGGTCGCCGCCGGTGGACAACACCCCTCCATCGTATCCACGCTCGCCGGAAGAGGTGGTGTGCTGCCAGACGACCTTCCCCGTGACCGGGTCCCAGGCTCGCAGAACCTCACGTACATCGCCGGCTGACCTGTGATCCCGCAGCGCTCTACGCCCCGGTAGCGGTCCGAACAAGGGTCTCAGGCTCTTCGGCGAATAGGTGTCGTCCGGCGTGATGCCATTGACCGTGAAGAAGCCGTCGATGTACCTGACGCGTCCGCCGTTGCTCGCCATGTCGACCCAGACGTTCGGCGCCTCGATGGTCGGGATGTAGACGTAATGAGTGTCCAGGCTATATGACATCGGGTTCCAGGTATGACCGCCGGCCCAGGAGGGGTAAACGTTGCGCGGCCCTTTCCACCAGTCGGCCTGCCCGGTGAACACCGGGCGTCCCGTCTTCAGATCCACTCGCGACGCCCAGTTGACGTAAGTGTAGGCGTTCGCCGACAGCAGTCTTCCCGTCCGACGATCGAGTATGTAGAAGAACCCGTTCTTCGACGCCTGCATCAAAACCGCACGACGCTTGCCGTCGATCGGCAGGTCTGCGAGTATCATTTTTTGCGTGGCATCGAAGTCCCAGCTGTCATGCGGGGTTTCCTGGTAGTACCACGCAAGGCGACCGTTCGCAGCATGCACGGCGACGATGCTCGCGGCAAAGAGCGCATCGCCCTGGGCGGGCCCGAGCTTGCGCAAGTCGTATGGCGCCGCGTTCGCGGTTCCGAAATACACCAGGCCGAGTTTCGGATCGTACGAAATGCCATCCCAAACCGTTCCGCCTCCTTGATAAGGCTCACCCGGCTTCAATTGCCAGGTCTTGGCGGCGAGTTTCATCGCCCGGCCTTCGAGGGGTTGTCCCGGCGGCGGCGGTACCGTGTAGAACCGCCATGCAAACGCACCGGTGCGACGATCGTAAGCCGAAACGTAACCGCGCACGCCCCGCTTGCCCATGTCGGAGCCGCTATTGCCGACGACGATGAATTTCCCGGCGACGATCGGAGCCCCGGTGCTGGAGTACGGCAACGAGTGGTCCACGATCGTATCCGCACGCCAGATCTCGCGGCCCGTCGCCGCATCGAGTGCGTGCAGCACCCCATCGACGGACACCGCGTAGACCCGCCCTCTCCACACGGCGACCCCGCGGTTCACCATGTCGCAGCATGGATTGCGCATCGCCTGCAGGATCACGTGCGGATCGAAGCGCCATATCAGCCGGCCGGTCGCGGCATCGAGCGCATAGACGTAGCCGCGTTCGCCGGATGTGTACATCACTCCGTCGACGACGACCGGCGTCGCTTCCTGGCCCCTGTGCGTGCCGAGATCGAATTGCCACGCAAAGCCCAGCCGCTTCACGTCGCCCGCGTTGATCGATTCCAGGGGCGAGAAGTAAGTGCCGTCCCGATCACGACCGTCCGTGAACCAATCTTGTGGTGTCTGGTTCGCGTTCGCCAAGCGCGCCGAGTCCACCCAACCGGTCCGTGCCATTTTGACGCCCACGGACCTCCGACCTGGCACTCGTACACTCCCGGACGCGACCGTGAGCAACTGGCAGCCCATCACAACCGCCGCAATCATCAATCGAGGTCTGAAATTCACGCCAATCCCCCCAACGCCCGACGCATGCAACTTAATGGAATCGGTAACCGAATCGAACACCGATTACGCGAGGGCGAAGAGGTGTTTGGGCGACGATGAACTGAGCCGTACTCGTGAAGACCGCCGCATTCGAGTTGGCCAGATTCTGCCCGTAGGCGGTGACTGACCAACGGTCTCGCGAAATGCCGATAGAGGCATCGTAGATCGTATACGCCGGATCCTCGAAACGCGCCCTGCCGGTGTCGATGGTTTCCCCGGGTAAAAACGGCGGGTTGGATCCAGCCTGTGTGAACGAATGTCCTTGATGTTCGGCGCCGAATTGCACGTGCGCGGTCGCGCCATTCAAAAGCGGCATCGTCGCGGGCGCGTTCAAAGGGAACTCGTAGCGGAGCATGAGCGTGAAGTGAATCGGCGGTGAATTGGCGGCCGGCGAACCAAGCGGCCCGAACGGATTCGGCAATGGTGTGCAATTCGTCGGTCCCTGTGGACAAATCTCAGTGATCGGGTGCCCGTAGTTCGCGCTCGCCGGGTTATTGTCGATGATCACAGGGGAGTTCAACTGCTTGCTGCTGTTCCATGCTGCGGCACCGCGGAACGTGAGTCCGTGCATGATCTGTGCGGCAAGAGATGTCTCGACGCCATTGATCCGGAAATTCTGGCCATTGTCATTGAAGAACGCCGTGCCGGTAAACCCGGGATCAAAGAACGAAATCTGGACGTTATTCCAATCCTCCCGATAGAAAGAGGTGTTCCATTGAAAATATCGGTGCATCAAGTGCCAGTTTGTCTTCCAACCGATCTCGTAGTTGGTCAGCGTGTCCGGCTTATAAGACTCTGGGATCGCGAATTGGGGCTGACCATCCGGACCATACCCATGCAAACTGCCGCCGTTCTGATTGAATCCTCCAGGGCGGAAACCTTGCGAGAACGTGAAATAGGTCAAGATGTGCTGTGGATGGCCGAATAGCGTCGGCTCAACGCGCCATGAAAGGTTTGTCTGGTAGCGCCACCCCTGTTCGGTATCCCGCAGGTTCTGCGCGTCCAAATTGGTCGAATACGCCGGATCGTGGCATCCACCCGCGGGCACGCCGGCCTGGAAACATCCGAAGGCGGTCTGCACGACGCCGGCGAGGCTATTTAAAAAAACGAAGTGCCTGGCGCCCGCCGTCAAGGTGATATGTGGGGTCAAATCAAAACTGAGAGACGCGTATTCGGCGATCTGCCGTTCCTCTCGCTTCGCATCGTCGAAAAAGGTCGTGTACTTATTTTGCACACCCGGATTTCTAACGGTCGTGCCAGGAAACGTTCCTACGGTGGCGAAGCAGCCGCTATTACCCGGCGTTCCCGGCGCTCCGTTGGACGTGCACGCCGGTACGGACTCATTCAAAAAGTAGGTTTGATCGTAGACGATATTGTCTTCGTAGAATGCCCCAAGTATGCCCCGGAGCCGCCAACTCTCCGGCGTCTGCAAACGCACCTCGTGTTGCCAATGCTGGTTTTGCTGATTGGATGTCAGCGGCTCCAGCGGCGAAAAACATGTCGAAGACAAGTTGCCATTCCCGCCGGATCCGGGACCATAGCATTGGTAGTAGTCGCCATAGACCCCGCGCGCGTAATTGGTGTAATCGACCTCGTTCTGGACGTTTCGAGTGAGATAGCCACCAGTATAGATTGCGTGGAGATCCCCCAGTTTTCCATTGACCTTCCATGCCGTAATGGAGTCCTTCTCCCGATGATATGCAGGTGTGAACAATGTCACTTGCAACGGCGCCAGATTCCCCCCGTCCGGCGCGGTTGGATACTGGTAGAACACGCCCTCGGCGTCGAGGCTCTGGTACATTTGCGTGAGAAGTACATTCCAGTCGTCGTTTATGCGATATAGCGCTTCGACTCGGCCACCTTGGTAAGTGACCGGATTAATGTTGTTGGCGACGAGACCGGTGTTGTTGGCGACGGGACTGCCGGGAGGTGCGCAATATCCGTTGTTTGGCAGGCCATCAGGACATTGTCCGTTGACAGCCGGATAATTCGCGTAATGGATGCCCACGTCGGTATTCTTGCGGGTGAACGTGCCGTAGACATTGTCAATGTAGCCGCCTTGCCGATCCGTATAGGCTACAAGTCGCATCGCGAGATGCCTGGAGATGATCGGCAGGTTGAGAACGCCGGTCACGGCGGTGTTCGGATCGCCATGCGCCGTCACGCCGTAATCGCCGGTGAAATTCCCTTCGATCCGGTCTAGTTTGGGCTTGTTGGTAATGTAGCGGATAGCGCCTGCCTCGGCCCCGGACCCGAACAATGTCCCTTGCGGGCCCTCGAGGACCTCGATGCGGTTCATGTCGACCATGTAGATATCGAGGTTCTGATTCGGCAGTTGAACCGACTGGTCATCCAGGTAGACGGCCACGTTGGGCCACAGACCGATGATTCCGCTCGCTTGAGTCGCTTGAGAACCCGCGCTTGCGCCGCGCATGAATATCTCATTCTGACCAGGTCCGTTGTCCGCTGAGGTCAGGTTCGGGAGCATCCGGATGTAGTCCTCAAATGAGGTGATATGCAATTGCTGCATCATCCTGCTATCGAGCGCTTGCATCGTGATTGGTACGTTCTGCACGCTCTCGCTGCGGCGAGTGGCGGTAACCACGACTTCGGCCAGTGCGCCGGGAGCACTGTGAGCCGCTCGCGGACGAGGCGGCATCGGCCGTGCGGTTACCGCATGCGAAGGACTGTCAGCGGAGGCTGCAAAAACACGCTGCGCGGGTTGCATCGTCAACACGCCGATAGACGCGCCACCAAGAACGGCAGTCACGGCATACCGTACTTTCGGATTCATGTTCCCCTCCCCGACTATTACGTTATCCCGTTCTGTTCAAACGCTCCGACGCAATCACGTCACCGCTCGTTGGTAGAAGCCGAGCATTCCGCCTAAGCGCATTCGACGTTCAATGCGCTCGGGCTTTGACGATGTAAGCCGGGGCGGCACGATCACTTGGTTGCCGAGGCCTTCGTCAGTGGCGCCGGAATCGGCAATGGTGTCAATGTACCCACAATATATTGCAGTGCGCGATGCGCATCGTCGCTAATGTTTCACACTGCTGCGTCGTAGAGAATCAACGGTACGTTTACCGATTTTGAGCTTACGAACACAGCGACGGCCCCGCGTTCCTTCGCAACGTTTACAAATTCGCCACGTGGGAATTGCTCGTGGTGCTCATGTTGCCACCGGTTAGCTGTCCCGCCTCGACCCGCTGCGTCAGTCTCGCCCAGGCGTCGTCGATCTCGGCTTGCAAGGTTTCGATGTCGGCGACACTCAAATGCCGATAGCGACGTTGCAGGGCCAGGTATTCGCGAATCGGGCGCCGCTTCGACGTGTAGTTGAGCGTGTAGGTATGCCCGTCCTCGACTTCGTAGAGCGGGAACGCACCGCTCTCGACCGCATAACGCGCGGCGGTCAGGCCCGCATCGTCGGGCAGCCCCCAGCCGTCCAGACAAGGAATGAGCAGCGTGATGATTCGCGTGCCGTGCATTGTCTTGGCCTTCTCGACCTTGCTTATCAGGTCGGGCAGGAAGCCGACACTCGCGGTGGCCACGTAGGGCACCTCGTGTGCCGCCATGATCTCGGTGAAGTTTTTCTTTCGCGAGGTCTTGCCCGCAGGGGTCGAACCGGTGCTCGCCAAATGCGGCGTCGAGGAGGACTTTTGCGCCCCGGTATTCATGTAACCTTCGTTGTCGAGGCAGAAGTAGATGAAGTTCTCGTTGCGCTCGGCTGCCGAGGACAGGCACTGGAAGCCGATGTCATAGGTGCCGCCATCGCCGGCGAAGACGACCACCTGCGTGTCGTGTTCGCCACGGGCGTCGAGCGCCCGGCGCAGGCCAGAAGCCGCGGCGGCGCTCGACTCTAGCGAGGGCTGGTAGACGGGAATGCGCAACGAGCTGTAGGGCTGCGGGCCCGCGATGATCGCCATGCAGGAGGGCGGAATGATCGCCATGGTCTTCGGCCCGAGTGCGGCGAGTACGTGCCGCACTGACAGCGCATCCACGCAACCCGGACACGCTGCGTGCCCCGAGCAGAGCATGGATTCTTCCGGTAGTTCGAGTTTTTGCATGCGCATCACCTTACCCAGACCGAATCCGGTTGCGGTTCGTTCGCACTCAACATCCGGGCGAACTCGGCGATTTTTCCCGGCGAGACATTGACACCGCCCACGCCCGCAAGATAGCCGTGAATGCGAGGCGCGTCTGCCATGCCGTAGAGCGCGGCGCGCAATTCCTGATGCAACACGCCGCCATGACCCGGCGAATAGTTGCGATCGAGTACCAGCACATCGGCAACACCGGCCAGAGCCGCGCGCAGCGCCTGCACTGGCAGCGGCCGGAACAGCCGCACTTTCAGCAGGCCGATCATCAGGCCGGCATCACGCATCGCATCGACCGCGTCGCGCGCGGTGCCGCACATGCTGCCCATCGTTACGATGACGCTCCGGGCGCCTTCGCAGCGATAGCGCTCGACCAATCCGTAGCGACGGCCGGTCAGCTCGCCCCATTCGTCGTCTGCTTCGAGCGCGGCAGAGTAGACTTCGTCCATCGCTTCGCCGAGCGCGCGGCGGTGGCGATAATACATGTCCGGCGTCACGACATTGCCCCAGGACTCGACTTTCGCAGTGTCGAGGCGATGGGGAGGCGTGTACGGCGGCAGGAATGCATCAACCAGTTCCGGCGTCGGCACGCGCACCGGCTCGAGCGCGTGCGAGACGTAAAACGCGTCGAGGTTCACCATTACCGGCAGCAGCTCTCGCTCGGCGACCCTGAACGCCTGGATCACCGTGTCGAGTGACTCCTGCGCGCTCTCCACGTAATACTGAATCCAGCCGGTGTCGCGCTGAGAAAGGCTGTCGGTCTCATCGGGCCAGAACGCCCAGGGCGACGCGAGCGTCCGGTTGACATTAGCCATCACGATCGGCGCCCGCGCGCCGCTCGCGTAGTGGAGCAGTTCGTGCATGAGCAGCAGCCCCTGTGAGGCCGTCGCCGTAAATACCCGAGCGCCCGCCAGCGAGGCCGGGATGCAGGCGGCCATCACCGAGTGCTCGGACTCGGGCGTGATGACCTCGGCGTCGAACTCGCCCTCGGCCTGGAATTCGGTGAGCTTCTCGAGAATCGGTGTTTGTGGCGTGATTGGATAGAGCGGAACCACCTTGGGTCTTGCCAGGCGAGCCGCCCAGGCGACCGCATGGTTGCCGGTCAAGAGCACCGGCTTCTCCTGCGAGGGCATTGCACCGTTCGCGTTCACCGCGCCTCCTCGGTCATCTTCATCGAGCCTGTCGGGCACTCCTTGACGCAGATGCCGCAGCCCTTGCAGTAGTCAGTCAGCACCACATAGCCGCCGGCCTCGCGTTTCACCGCGAGATCGGGACAGTAGTGAACGCAGTTGTCGCACTGGATGCAGGTGCCGCAGGAGAAACACCGCTCGCTTTCGGCGAGCGCTTGCTCGACATCAAAGCCGATCTGAACTTCGGCGACACCCGCGAGTCGCTGTGCGGCACCAAGCCGATGCTCAACCGCCCTTGCCTGCCGTGGGTAATAGAACTCGTTGATCGCAGCGAGCTCGACGACGGGCTCGGCCTCGACACATGCGCCAGCATCTTGGCCACCGCGATCCGCGCTTTGCACGCTCCCGCGTAACGCACGATCGATCTCGCTTGCAGCGCGTTGGCCCATGCCGATCGCCTCGGTCACGAAGCGTGCCATGCTCGCGACGTCGCCACCGGCATACACGCGCTCGGCGCTCGTTGCCTGATATTCGTCGACCTTGAGCAGTGCGCCGTCGGCATTGAGCGCGGCTCGCAGCGGCGCGAGGTCGGGGTTCTGCCCGATCGCGGTGATGATGGCATCCGCCGCGAGCGAGAATTTACTGTCTGCGACCGGGGTCACCGTGAATTGCCCGCGCTGCGCACCCGCTTCGAAGCGCACACGCACGCACTCGAGCGCGAGGCCTGCACTTCCTGAGTCGCCAACCTCGGTCAGCATTGCTCCGTCGATCAGCGCAACTCCTTCCTCCACCGCTTCGGCAACTTCTTCGCGCTGCGCGGACATCTGCGACGCAGTTTCAAGCGCCACGATCGTGACCGCGTGTCGGGCGCGCCGCGCGCTGCGTGCCACATCGATGGCAGCACTTCCGCCGCCGATCACGACCACGCGTTTGCCGAGCGCGGGTGGCGCGCCGGAGTTCGTTCGTGCGAGATAGTCCGCGCCGTCCATTACCCAAGGCCGGGTGTAATCGAGCCGTGGCAGGCGCTTTTGGCAGCGGGCGCCGATCGCCAAGTACACTGCGTCGAATCCGTTTCGCAGGCGCTCGAAGTCCTCGGGTGTATCAATCGATTGACCGCAACGCACGTCGATCCCCAACGCCACAAGTCGATCGATCTCGCCGTTCAGCACGGATCGCGCGAGGCGATACGCCGGAATGCCGTAGCGCATCAGTCCGCCGAGTTCTGGACGGGATTCAAACAAGGTGACGGCATAACCGCGTCTTCGCAAATGGAACGCCGCCGACAGTCCCGAGGGCCCCCCCCCCACGACAGCGATCCGCTCTTTGCGTGGCGCTTCGATTTGTGAAAACGTCCAACCCTGTGCGAGCGCCGTATCACCGATATAGCGTTCGAGTCGGCAGATCGCCAGCGACTCGTCAAAGCCGCTGCGATTGCAGGCGGCTTCGCACGGATGATGACAGATTCGCCCGGCCACTGCGGGAAAGGGGTTGTGGCGGGTGAGGATCTGCCAAGCACCGTGCCAGTCATGTGCGCGGGCACGGCCGATCCATTCGGCGATATCACCATTCACAGGGCAGGCGGCGTGGCACGGTGACGGGGCGTGGATGTGCTGCGGCAACGCGGCCCGCCAAGTGCCGGTCTTGAACACCTCGGTAAGGCCGGTGGTCCAGATGCTCGGAACCGCATCTTTCGCATTCATGCCGCCACCCTCTGCAGTTGCACTTCCATCCACCGGTAGCCCTCTTCGCAGGCCGCGATGTTCTCGTCGCGCAGTTTCGGCGCCCTCTCACCGAGCGCGCGGGTGAGCACCCCTAGTTTTGGCGCTTCGATCGCCCGTGCAAACGCGCCGAGCAGTGCGGAATTGACGATCCGTCCCAAGCCGTGACGGCGCGAAATCGAGATGCCGTCGACGGGAATCACCCGGTAGCCCGGCATTTGCTCGGCATATTGCTCGGGTGTTCTCGACGAGTTGACGACGATCAGCGTGTCGGGGCGGGCTATCTCGAGCAACCGGCCTTCGAGAAGGCTTGCGTCGAAACATAGGATCGCGTCGGCCTGCTCGATGTCGCAGCGCAAACGGATTGGCCGGTCATCAACGCGAATGAAGGAACTCACGGGCGTACCGCGCCTTGCGCCGCCGTAGCTCGCGAAGGACTGCACCTCGCGCCCCTCGGCGAAGAACGCCGTCGCCAGCAGGTTACCCGCCGTTTGTGCGCCTTGGCCGCCTCGACCTTGAATGACTATCTGCAGCACGGGGTGGTCTCCGAGTGCGGGGTGCCGGTGCACCGCTCATTCCAAAAGTACCGGCTTCTCATCGCAGCTTTCGCACAATCAACTGCTCGAAGTGCACGTCGCTACCAGGCACGACTCATAGGTGCAAGTCATTGATCTGATTGCCGTTATGATCCATAAGCGTTGTTCCTGGCAGGTAAAGTTACGCCTGTGGGAAGCGAATTACCAATCATGCCGCGACGGGAGTTTCAGATGGTCCGTTGTAATTGCGTTCGCGCGCACAGTGAGCCGGGCGCGCGTTCATTGATGAGTAGTTTCCGGCGTGATTGGCAGCCGTCGCGCCGAATAGGGAGCGAGAATTGCGGACGGTATCGTCAAAGAGTTCGAGCTGCTTCAGCTTCTGCTCAAGACGGATCTCAAGATTCTGCTCGGGCATCGAAGTGGGTGCATCACGACACGCTACTCGCGGGCGGAGCGCTTTGCGGGGAAGTCCGGGTGGTCGGAAGTCCATTCGGCCGACGGCTACCGTTTACGGTGCGAATGGTCCGTTATCGGCTCCGCTCGCGTGCATCGCCCAATCCAAGGACAGCCTCTGGAGCGCCGACCTGTTTCGGTGCGAATCGAGTCTCCTTCGCAGTCATTGGATCCTGGTGGTGATCGACGTATTCACCCGCCGCATCGTCGGCTTCGGCATCGGCGGGGATACCATCGACGATCCGTCGGCATGCCGGATGTTCAATCAGGCCATCGGCGGCAAATCAGCGCCAATTCGGCTCAGCACGGATCATGATCACCTGTTCCGCTTTCACCGATGGCTCGCGAATTTGCGGATCCTCGAAGCCGAAGAAATCAAGTCGGTGCCGTACGCTCCGATGTCGCACTCGTTCATCGAGCGACTGATCGGGACGATCCGGCGCGAATCTCTGGATCAGACGTTCTTCTGGAATTCGATCGATCTGCACCGGAAGCTCCGTCAATTCTGCGCCTATTACAACGGCGCTCGCGTTCATCGCTCGCTCAACGGCGCGACGCCCATAGAGCGTGCCGGCGGCCCGACGCCACCGCGTGCGGACTCCGCCGAATATCAATGGACACGGCACTGTGGAGGTCTGTTCCATACGCCGGTCGCCGCTTGATTGGGAATTCGCACCCCACAGGTTTGGGTGGAGTGAATTCGGTGAAACCGGTGAATTCCTCGGTCTCGGCCGTGATCGGGTAGCTTAACACTGCGCCCCGGACACTTCATGAGCGTGGCCGAGGCGCCTGCAGAGCGCGTTTTCTGTGCCTGTGCCTGCGCCTGTGCCCGCGGCCGCACCTCACCGCCTGCGTCCCGGCACTGAATCCGCCACGCTCAGTCGACCAGCCCCACCCCAGTCGGCGGCGCACGCGCCTTCGCTCCAGCACGTGAGCCGCCCTCGAGTCCGAGGTGGCGCAGTATCTTCTCGATCACCCGCGCATCCTTGATGCAGGCGATGATCCGCACCCCTCCCCCGAAACGAACGCACCGCTCGACGTCAATCGAGAACACCCGCTTCAGGCGCCGCGCCCAGCCCAGCCCCGATGTCCGCGATTTCCCGCTGGCCGCCCCGCCGTCGGTCCGTTAACTGCGCCGCGCGCTGATCCCCGCGCGCAGCCGATGATGTGGTGCGAATACCCCATGAAAGCGCGTCAGGTTCACCCGCGGGCTCGGCACCAACGCCGCGAGGCGCGCGATAAAGTCCTCCGGCTCGAACACCACGCGCGACGGCCGCGGTGTTTTTGCAAGCTTATGCGGTCTGGGCGAGCTCGGCGACGAACTCCGCGAGCTTGTCGAGGATCTGGCCGAAGCCCGCGGCTGCGCCTTCCTGCTCTTCCCTGGTGGCCGTCGGGTCGTTGCGCGTGAAGGTCAACTTTGTCCGGTCTCGGCCGTAGTCCTCGAAGTGGATTTCATCGATGTTGCCTTCGCGGTCCTCGTCGGGAAAGCCGTAGTGAGCAGGACTTACGCGGTTGCCGCCGGCGTCGGCGAAGTACCAGAGCCAGACGATCTTTTCGAGGGGGAGGATCTCGCGGAATTCGCCGCCGTTGTAGAAGACATGGCCGTTGGGGGTGCGCATCGAGTAGGTGAACCGGCCGCCGACGCGCAAATCGATGCGGCAGACGGGCGAGGTGAAGCCCTTCGGACCCCACCATTTCATGACGTACTCGGGGGTTGTCCATGCCTTCCAGACGAGCGCGCGTGGGGCGTCGAAGATGCGGCTGAATGACTGGACTCCGGCTTCACTGTTTGCGCGATCCACCATGGGTTTTCTCCTCGTTTTTTATTTCCTGCGGGACCGTATCGAGTTTGTCGAAACTCTCACCCAACAAGCGCGGAAAATCGAGCGTCCAGTCGGCGACCGCCTTGATCGCGGTGGGGCGGAGCGCGCAGAAGCTCTCGCGCCCGCGTCGCCCTTTAACCACGATCCGTGCGCGCACTAGGCAGGCGACGTGCTTGGAGATCATCTGCTGCGAGAGCGAGAAGGGACCGTTGAGATCGTGGATCGAGGCGGGTCCGAGGTTCAGTTTGATGACCAGGGCGCGACGGGTGGGGTCGGCATGCGCGGCGAAGGTTGAGTCGAGTCTATTCACAACCAAACGGTGGTGAATGATGGTGGCGATGTCAAGGACAGTTGCCGACCCGATCCTCCTGCCACGTTCCCGGCGTGGGACATTGCCTTCCGGATGAGCGCATGCATGCGACGGTCAGCCAAGGAGGCCAGAATAAAGCACCGCATGTCGTGTCAACCATTCGCAGTGCCCCTCAACGATATTCATCTTTGCAATTGGCCATGGTGGGATGGGGATACGTTGAGATCCTCGTGGGGTGGGTCGTGTGCTTCGGAATGCTTTTCGTGCTCGAGAAATGGGACGTTTCCGCTGCAAACACGCAGTATCCGCCGCGGCGGGCGACGATACACTTCATCCTCACGGAAGGGTCCGAACTACGGGTGGCGTGAGGGAGCAGAGATGCCGGCCATTGACCTCGAGGTCCCCTATCAGGAGAAGGAACTCGCCAAAGCGCTGGGCGCGCGTTGGGACGCGCGGCGCAAGGTTTGGTACGTCATCAACCTCGATGATCTGACCCCCTTCGCGAAGTGGCTGCCGCAGCCTGCACGGCTGAATCATCGCGCCGACTCGTACGTCCTGTTGGAGTCCCGGCGCGATTGCTGGAAATGTGAGCGGCCGACGCGTGTATTTGGATTCGCCATACCCAGCGGCCACGAACAACTCGAGAAATCGCAACCAGATCTTGAGTCGCCCGGCGACGACGATTATGACGCCTGCCTGGAAGGTCTCGATGCGATGCACTGGGTCGCGCAGGACGCGCCGGCCGTGCTGTCGTACGTCATCCACATCTGCGATGCTGCCCTCTCGCGGATGCATTCGCTGACGATGCGGTATCGAAAGGACTTGAGCGGTGTCACCGGCACTCGGTACTTCATGAATCACTGCGAGCACTGCGACGCGAAACTCGGCGACTTCGAGACCATCGAAGAATTTGATGCGCCGTTGCGTCCCATCGGCACCGAATCCACCTCGAGGCTGGTGCGGTATCCCATGAATGAGCCCTTGGAGGCCGAATCGTCATCGGTTCCGCTGACTGCAGGGAATCTCGACTGCGAGTGACATCGATCGCAGCACAAGGTTTCGCCAGACCAGTCGATCGTGTCCGCTCGTCCTTCCGCTGCGCTTCGGCCCGCTGCCGCTGTGCGGCAGCGGCCTACTTCGCCGGACGGCGAAGTAGCCGAACTCCCTCGTCTTCTGTCGGGAGTTCGAATTCGCGACGACCAACGGCTCGAAACGAGTCGTGGTCTTCAAGTCTGGTAGGAGTGGCGCGCCCGGAGAGATTCGAACTCCCGACCTTCTGGTTCGTAGCCAGACGCTCTATCCAACTGAGCTACGGGCGCAGACCGTGACCGTACGGTATGGGCGCGCCGCGCGGCGGCCGCCCCCGTTTTGAGGCCCCGCAGTCTAGCAGAAAATCCGCCGGGGACCAGGTCGCCCCCCTAAATCGGTTCGATACTCCAGCCCCGGCGGCGGTCACGGACGTCCCGACCGACGCCGGCGGCGTATGGTCAGCGGGCGGCCGCCGGTCTCGAGGCTTCCGCCGTAGCAGGCCGATGGGCGAGCAGGCTCTGCAGGATCGGCGGCGGGTGCCGACGCTGCACGGTGATCGCGTAGAAATTCTCGAATACGCCCGGAATCGAACAGTACCGGCGCAGGCGGCCGTCGCGTAGTTCGTCCTGGACGACGACTTCGGGGAGCACGGTGATCGCACCGGAATCCCGGGCCAGCAACCGCAGCATCGCCATGTCGTCGACTTCCGCCGCCACCTCGATCCGCAGCTTCCGCTTCTCGCACCACGCATCGAACTGGCTGCGGATGTCGCTGCTGGGCCCGGGAACCACGAAACGCTGGCCCGCGGCATCCGCAGGCAACCGGAAACGCGCGGCACGGCGCGGCGGACCGACGAGGCAGACCGACTGCCGGTCGATGCGCACACAACGCCAGGGCCGCCCCGTATCGGCGACTACGGGGCGGTTCGAGAACACGACGTCGAGGTTGTGGACCTGCAGGCGATCGAGCAGTTCCTCGAGCGTGCCGGACTCGAGACTCAAACGAATTCGCGATTCGCCCAGGATCGGCCGCAGCAGATTGTCGACGAAGTTCCTCGACAAGGTCGCGACCGCGCCGACGCGCAGCTGTTGGACGTGCCGGCCCATCCCGCCTCGCACCGTCGCCACCAGCTCCTGGCCGAGGCCGAAGATCTCGTCCGCATAGCCGAGCACGGTCGTGCCGAAGTCAGTGAGCGTCAGCCGGCGACCGGCCCGGTCGAACAACGCCTTGCCGAAATAGCCCTCGAGCTGGCGGATCTGCGCCGACAGCGCCGATTGCGAAACCCGCAACTCGCTCGCCGAGCGCGTCAGGTGGCCGCTCTTCGCGACTTGCCAGAAATAGAGCAGATGCCGGAAGTTCAGTGATTTCATGTTCTTTTAAATAGAACGAATTGTTCTAATCATTCTATTTTACTTGAATCCTCCCCGACCCGATACTGCGCCCGTTCGCATCGTTCGGAGGACACTCGATGACCGCAAGCCGCACCGCACTGACCTGGGGTATCCCCGCCGCGTATCTCCTGGCGGCGCTGTTCGCGGCGGCGCGGCCGACGATCCGCTGGCGCGCGATCGCGATCGCGACCCGCGTCGCGCTCGCGTTCGCCGCGACCTGCGCGGTGATGGCGCTGGTATCCGGACGAGGGACACCGGTGGCGTCGATCCCCGACGCCGAGGCGCTCGTCGTGCTGCTGATCGCCTATCTGGGCTGGATCATCGGCGACTACGCGCAGCGCTATCTCGACGGGGAACCCGGACAGACCCGCTTCGTCGTCGCCTACGCCGCCACCCTCGCTTCGGTGGGTACCGTGGTCGCGACCGGCAATCTCGCGGTGCTGATCCTGGCGTGGAACGCGAGCAGCCTGGCGCTGCACCAGCTCCTCACCTTCTATCCCGACCGCCCGGCGGCGGTCATCGTCGCGCACAAGAAATTCCTCGCGAGCCGGCTCGCCGAGGCCTGCCTGGCAGGCGCCGCGGTCCTGCTCTACCGGCAATGGGGAACGCTCGACCTCGGCACGCTCGCGCGGCTCGCGCGTGCGGCCCCGGCCTTGCCGGCACCAGCGGGGATCGCCGCGACCTTGATCGCGGTCGCCGTCCTCCTGAAGTGCGCGCAACTGCCGCTGCACGGCTGGTTGATCCAGGTGATGGAAGCGCCGACGCCGGTGTCGGCGCTGTTGCACGCAGGGGTCGTCAACCTGGGTGGCTACGTGCTGATCCGCCTGGCACCGCTCATCGGCGCCGCGCCGATCGCGCGGGCGCTGCTCGTCGGGATCGGCGGCCTCACCGCAGTGCTCGCCGGACTCGTGATGCTGACCCGGATCACGGTGAAGGTGCGTCTCGCGTGGTCGACCTGCTCGCAGATGGGCTTCATGGTCATGGAATGCGGTCTCGGGCTGTACGATCTCGCACTGCTGCACCTGATCGCGCACGCCGCGTACAAGGCGTACGCGTTCCTCGGCGCGGGCGAGACCGTGCAAGCGAGTCTCGCGCGGCGCATGTCGAGCGACGCGGTGGCACCGACACCGGGCCGAACCCTCGCAGGTCCGATCCTCGCGTGGCTGATCGCGTGGAGCGTGGTGTTCGGGTCGGCTGTTCTCTGGCACCGCGCGGCGGGACTTCCGCGGCTCCCCGGAGTCGTGACGGCCTTGCTCGCGAGTGGCCTCGCCACGCTCCTGTGGTCGGGTGCAAGCGCCTCGTTCCGCCAGGTGAGCGTGCGGCTCCTCGCGCTCGCCGGCGCGACGCAAATCTACCTTCTGGTGCACGCATTCCTATCGGCGCGGGTCGGGATCGCTCTCACGCCGGTGCCGGCGCCGCTCGCCGACGCGGTGTTGGCCGGCTTCCTGGCCCTCTATCTCGCACAAGCGGTGTTGGTGACGCGCGGTCAGCACGCGCTCGGGCGGTCTGCGCTCGCAGCCCGCTGGTACACGTGGGTCTACGCGGGGTTCTATCTGGATGAGCGGTTCACGCGCTGGACCTTCAGGCTCTGGCCTGTACCTATCGGCGACGCCGTCGCGAACCCCTGGCATCCCGACCTCGACGGGAGCGAACGATGACCCGCTCGCACACCGCGTGCCTGGCGTCGGCGCCGCTCGCCGCGGCGATCGACGGCGCATGCCGCGCGATCGCGCCAAACTGGCCTCTGGATCGACAGATCGCGGTGAACCCTCTCTGGGGTTTCATCGACTGGCCGTTCGTGGACGCCGCGGCGACGATCACCCGGCTTACCGGAAGCCGGATGATGCTCGCTCCGCAAGACGTTCGACGGGCATGGCGCGCCGGAGAGATCACCCCGGCAGCGCTCGCGCGGGCGCTCGACGAGCACGGTGCGTCCGCCTCGTTCGACGAGACCGTCGCCGCCTTGCAGGCGGATCCGCCGCGGGTTGCCGCGCTCCCCTTGCTCTCGGACGTGCTGGACGGCGATCCCGGTCAGCCGCGCGGATTGCGCTGGCGCGAGACGATCACCCAGCAGATCAGTCAATACTGCGCGTCGTACTTCGACGAGGATCAGGCCGACTGGCATCGCACGCCGACCGGCGGGCTCTTCGAGGGTTGGCGCAGCGGACTGCAGGTGGACCACGCGCTCGAGCCATTGATGCACGCTCCCGAGATCCGTGCGCGCGCGCACGATCTGCCGTCGACCGTGGATGCCGCGCTCGCGTGGTCGCTCGACCGCCTGGGCATCGCGGATGACGCCGAGACGTTCCTGCAGGTCTGCCTGCTGCGCATCAACGGTTGGGCCTCCTGGTGCGCGTACCTCGGCTGGGAGGCGGGCCTCGCGGGCGCATCGGATCAGACCCTGCGGGCGCTGCTCGCGATCCGGGCGAGCTGGGAAGCGCTGCTCGACGATGGTCGGCAGGCGCCGGGGTCGCACGCCGCGCGATGGCGCGAACAATGGCGTCGCGCCCGCCGGGTTCCGCCGGCACCGCCGGAGGCATTCGCCGCGATCTGGCAGCGCGCCCAGGAAGTCAGCTACCAGGATCGGTTGATCGGCGACCTTCGGGCTCGCGCGACCGCGACGGACGCGCTGCGCGAACCGCGCCCGAGCGCCGCACAACTCATCTTCTGCATCGACGTGCGCTCGGAGCGATTCCGCAGGGCGCTGGAAGCGGCGGATCCCTGTTTCGAGACGCGCGGTTTCGCGGGCTTCTTCGGCCTGCCGATCCGCTACCGGCCGATCGGGACCACCGCCGCGCGCCCGCAGCTTCCCGGTCTGCTCGCCCCGTCGCTCGAGGTCTGCGACTCGACCGGCGAGGCCGAATCGGATCGGCGCATCCGCGACCGGCGCCGCCGCGCACTACGAGCCCAGGCCGCGTGGCAGCCTTTCCAGCGGCTGCCGACCGGCAATTTCTCGCTCGTCGAGACGCTCGGTCTCGGCTATCTCGCCGCGCTGCTACAGCGGCGGATCGGCCGCGATCCCGAACCGCTGGAGACACGCGGACTCCGCGACTCCGACGCCCGCCGCCTGCGCCCGCGGATTCAGCCGGGCGGTGCCAGCGAGGTCGCCGGTCGTGCGGATCTTGTCGCATCGATCCTGCGCGCAATGAGCTTGACCTCGGGATTCGCACGTCTGCTCGTGCTGGTCGGTCACGGCAGTCAGAGCGCGAACAACCCGCAGGCTGCTGCGCTCGACTGCGGTGCCTGCGGCGGACACACCGGCGAAGTGAACGCCCGGGTGCTCGCGGCGCTGTTGAACGATCCTGCGCTGCGTTCCGCGCTGTGCGATCGTGACATCGATATCCCTGCCGACACCATCGCGATCGCCGCGCTCCACAACACGACCACCGACGAGATGCGCCTGTTCGACCTCGACGCGGTACCGGCGAGCCATGCGTCGGACGTCGAGCGCCTGCGGAACGCGCTCGCCGAGGCCGGGCGGCGCACGCGTTCCGAGCGCGCGCCAAGCCTCGGTCTCGCCACCCTCGCGGACCGCCCCACCGCGTTGCTGCGGGAGATGCGCCGGCGCGCGCGCGACTGGGCGCAGACCCGTCCGGAATGGGGATTGGCGGACAATGCGGCATTCATCGTCGCGCCGCGCACACGCACCCGCGGCGTCGACCTCGCCGGCCGCGCGTTCCTGCACGACTACGCCTGGCGCGAGATCGCGACGGTGGCGTGCTCGAGTTGATCATGACGGCGCCGATGGTCGTGGCCCACTGGATCAATCTGCAATACTACGCGTCGACGGTCGCGCCGGAGCGCTACGGCAGCGGCAACAAGGTGCTGCACAACGTCGCCTGCGGTCACATCGGCGTGTTCGAGGGCAATACCGGCGATCTGCGGGTCGGATTGTCACGGCAATCGGTGCATGACGGCGGTCGGTGGATGCACACGCCGCTGCGGCTTTCGGTGTTCATCGAGGCGCCGCGCGATATGATCGACCGTGTGATCGCCCGGCATGCGACGGTGCGCCAGCTCGTCGAGAACGAATGGCTGCACCTGTTCCGCATCGACGGCGACGGATCCATCGAGGCTCGCCGCTGCGGCGGCTGGAAAGAACGGTCGGCGGGCCCAGCGCACACAGGCCAGGAGTGACCCATGAATCCCTCAACCACCGCGACCCCCACGCAGCCGCCGATCGAGGTGCAGTGGCGCGGCGACATGGTCTTCGAGGCCGGTCGCTCGGCGGGCCCGACGGTGCGCATCGACGGCGACGCGCAAACGGCGCCAAGCCCGTTCGACCTGCTGCTTGCCGCGATCGCGACCTGCGCGTCGGTCGATGTGGTCGCGATACTCGGGAAGCAGCGCACGCCGGTGCGGGCGCTCGGGGTGCGCATCGAGGCCGATCGCGTCGACTCGACCCCGCGCCGGCTGGCGGCCGCGATCCTGCACTTCCGGATCACCGCGCCCGGCGTGACGATCGAGAAGGCCGCGCACGCGGTCGAGCTCTCGGTCACCAAGTACTGCAGCGTCCGCTCGTCGCTCCGCGACGATATCTCGGTGACCTGGACGGTCGCAGTCGATGCGGACGAGCCGGCGGCGGAGCGAAATTGAGCGTTCGAGACGACGCGCGGGAACCAGCTTTGCCGGAATTCAGGCTGGAGACCTACCTCGGCCGCTGGGAATTCTCCGCCCGCCATCACATGACCGCCTCGGATGCGGAAACGCTGTCGGTCCGCGAGTTGCTCGCGCTCGGCGGCGACGGCGCGCTCGACACGCTCCTGGATCAGCGCCTGTCGTATACCGAACCGTACGGTGCGCCGGATCTGCGCGACGCGATCGCCCGGACCTACGAGCACTGCTCGATGGAGGACGTGCTGTGCTTCGCGGGAGCCGAGGAAGCGGTCTACTGTTTGTACCGCACGCTGTTGCGGCCCGGGGACCATGCGATCGTGGTGACGCCGAACTACCAGTCGGCCGAGACCCTGCCGCTGTCGCTGTGCACCGTCTCGGGCGTCGCACTCGACCCGGACCAGCACTGGACGCTGCATCTGGACCAGGTCGCCGCGGCGATCCGCCCGAACACCCGGGTGCTCTACGTCAACTTCCCGCACAACCCCACGGGCAAGATCCTCGAGCAGGATCGTTTCGCCGGGCTCGTCGAGCTGTGCCGCAAGCACGGAATCTGGCTGTTCTCGGACGAGGTGTATCGGCTCATCGAGCACGACCCGTCGAAGCGGCTGCCACAGGTCGCGGACCTCTATGAACGCGGCATTTCGCTCAACGTGATGAGCAAGGCCTACGGCCTGCCGGGTCTCAGGATCGGCTGGATCGCGTGTCGAGACCGCGCACTGCTCGAGCTGATGGTGCGCTACAAGCATTACCTGTCGATCTGCAACAGCGGACCCTCGGAACGCCTTGCTCTCGTCGCGCTCCAACATCGCGACGCGGTGCTCGGACGGACGCGCCGCGTCGCTCGCGAAGGCTATGCGAAGGTCGCCGCGCTCCTCGCCGAGTTCCCCGAACTGTTCGACCCTTATGTCCCGGACGGCGGTGTCGTGATGTTCCCGCGCTACCGGGGCGGCGCCGGAGTCGAAGCGTTCTGCCGACGGATGGTCGAGGAGGCGGGGGTCGTCCTGCTGCCCGCCTCCGTGTACACGTCCGCCTTGACCGCGACGCCGACCGATCGCTTCCGGATCGGCTATGGACGGCGCAACCTCGACGCGGGACTCGCGGCGATGCGCGACCTGATTTGCCGCGGCGGGATGTGAGCGGGTCGCGACCGTCCGCTGACGATCGACCCTGACGCCGCCGCATCGGCGGCGGCTCGTCGAACCCGATGGTTCGTCGATCGAGGGTTCGAATCCTCGTTGCACGCGACCGTAAGCGGCCGGGCCGCTCATCAATGGCTATCAATCACGGTAATCCGCGCATTGGAAAGGCGCGTCGCGAACCCACGGACGCGTTAACCGCCGCCCAGCAGCCGGCGCGCCAACAAGGATTGCATGTCCCGTCGACCATCGGCGATCAGGTAGATGACCACGCGCTCTTCAACGACCCGGTAGATGAGCCGGTAAGGCTTGAAGAAGACCTGCCGGTATTCCTGATCGTCCAGCCCAC
>JAJXYR010000078.1 GCA_021780475.1 Pseudomonadota bacterium | reverse complement strand
AAATAGACCGCGAGCGGCGCATGGACGTAGGTCCATGCGCGGAACCAGCCGAACGGAAATCGGGTCTGCAGTTCGAACTGTTCGAACCGCACGATCCCCCGGCCGGCGCCGGTCAGCGCGAGCTCGACGGTGCGCACACCGCCGCCGGCGACGCTGGCGCGCGCCGACGCCGCGCCGCAGCGGATCTCCACGTCGCGCCGGTCGACGGCGGAGTCGTTGACGAGCGTGAAACGCAAGGTGCAGGGTTCGCCGGCGAATCCGTCCGCCTCGGGCTCGGCGTCGACGCCGAGTCCGAGGAGATTGCGGTGACAATGATGCATGCCGACGATGCCGATTGCGCCGCATAAAAAAGCGAATGCGAGCGCGAGACTGTTGGCGTAGTTCAATCCCGCGAGCGTCATCGCGGCGACCAGCGCCGCGAGCGCAAGTCCGCGTCCGGTCGGCAGGATGTAGATGCGGCGGCGGTCGACGGCGATCGGCAGCACGTCGCGGCCATGACGGCGCGCCGACCAGGATCGCAGCGCATGGCGCGCCGCGCGCCGCAGCGGACTCAAGGAATCGCGACGGCGTCGATCAATCGCGACGCCGGCACGCCCGAACCATCGCGATCCCGCAGGCGGTGCTCGACGACCGCGCCGAGCACCGCCTGCACGTGCTCCGGCGTCACCGCATCTCGGCCGTCGAGCAGCGCGAAAGCCCGGGCGGCGCGCACGAGCCCGATCGCCGCGCGCGGCGAGATCCCGCGCGCAAGGCCCATGCGTTCGCGGGTGAATGCGATCAGCGCCTGGACGTAGTCCAGCAACGCGGGCGAGGCATGCACGTCCTGCACCTCGCGCTGCAGGGCGGCGAGGCCGGCGCCGTCAATGGCTGGAATCAGCGCGGCGACCAATTCGCGGCGATCCGTTCCGGCGAGCAGCGCGCGTTCCAGCGCGGCGGCCGGATAGCCGAGATGGATGCGCATCAGGAATCGGTCGAGCTGGGACTCCGGCAGTTCGAACGTACCGGCCTGATCCTGCGGATTCTGCGTCGCGATGACGAAGAATGGGTCGGGCAGGCGCATCGACCGGCCGTCGATCGTGACCTGGTGCTCCTCCATCGCCTCGAGCAGCGCGCTCTGCGCCTTGGGCGAGGCGCGATTGATCTCGTCGGCGAGCACGAGCTCGGCGAAGATCGGACCTTGCTGGAAGCGGAAACCGCCGGTTTCGCGGTCGTAGATCGACACGCCGAGAATGTCGGCCGGCAGCAGGTCGCTGGTGAACTGGATGCGCTGGAACGACAGGCCGAGGCTCGCCGACAGGGCGTGCGCGAGGGTGGTCTTGCCGACGCCGGGAATGTCCTCGATCAGCAGATGCCCGCGCGCGAGCAGGCACGCGACGCACAGCTTGATCTGCGGTTCCTTGCCGAGCACCACCCGGTTCAGCTGCGCGAGAACCGGCGCGAGCGCGGCGGCCGCGGTCATTGGGCGAGCAGGGCGCGCACGCGCGCGTCCTGGCGCGCCAATTGCGCGAGCTCGGTCCGCAATTCCTGGATCCTCGCCTGATCCTTGGCGACGACTTCCGCGGGCGCGTTGCGGATGAATTCCGCGTTCGCCGACTTCGCCTGCAGCTTTTCAAGGTCGGCCTCGGCCTTGCGCCGCCGCTTCCCGATGCGTTCCTCCTCGGCGGCCGGATCGATCAATCCCGACATCGGCACGAGGATCTCGAGCACCCCGAGCAGAGCCACCGCGCTGATCGGCGCCGGCCTGCCGGCTTCGGCGACGCGCGGGGGCTCGATTCCGGCGAGTCGTTCCAGGAACCGGCGGTTCCGGTCGAGGTATATCAAGTCCTGCGGCCCGGCGTTCTGCAGCAACACGGAGATCTTCCTGGCCGGCGCGATGTCCATTTCTCCGCGGATCTGGCGAACTCCGAGCACGAACTGCCGCACCCATTCGAACTCGCGCTCTGCCTCCGGATCGCTGTCGAGATCGGAGGCCTTGGGGTAGCGCGCGAGCATGATCGTCCCGCCCGACGCCCCGGCGCTCGACCGGGTCCGCTGCCAGATTTCCTCGCTGATGAACGGCGCGAGCGGGTGCAGCGCGCGCAGCAGCGTCTCGAGCACGCCGACCAGCGTGCGGCGCGCGCCGCGCTTCTGCGCCGCGCCGGCGTCGGCGGATTGCAGCACCGCCTTCGTCAGTTCGACGTACCAGTCGCAGTAATGGTGCCAGGTGAACTCGTACAGGGCCGTCGCGACGAGGTCGAGACGGTAGTCGGCGAAGCCGGCTTCCACGCGCTCGAGCGTCGCCGCGAGGCGCGAGCGGATCCAGCGGTCCGCGACGCCGTATTCGACCGCGCCGTCCCCGCCGTCGTCCTCCCCGGCATTCTGCAGCACGTAGCGAGCCGCATTCCACAGCTTGTTGCAGAAATTGCGATAGCCCTCGACGCGGGCCATGTCGAAGCGCAGGTCGCGGCTCTGAGTTGCGAGCGACGCGAAGGAGAGGCGCAGCGCGTCGGTGCCGAACGCGGCGATCCCGTCCGGGAATTGTTTGCGCGTCGCCCGCTCGATGGCCGGCCGCATCTGCGGCTGCATCAGGCCCGCGGTGCGCTTGGCGATCAGCGCGTCGAGACCGATGCCGTCGACGATGTCGAGCGGATCGAGGACGTTTCCCTTGGACTTCGACATCTTCTGGCCGTCGTGGTCGCGGATCAGGCCGTGCACGTACACCTCGCGAAACGGCACCTCGCCGGTGAACTTCAAGCCCATCATGATCATCCGTGCGACCCAGAAGAAAATGATGTCGAAGCCGGTCACCAGCACCGAGGTCGGGTAGTACACGGCCATCTCGCGCGTGGATTGGGGCCAGCCCTGGGTCGAGAATGGCCACAGCGCCGACGAGAACCACGTGTCCAGCACGTCCTCGTCCTGGCGCAGGACCACTTCCGGGCCGATGGCGTGCGCCGCGCGCGCCTCGGCCTCGGTCCGGCCGACGTAGACGCCGCCGTCCGCGTCGTACCAGGCCGGTATGCGGTGGCCCCACCAGAGCTGGCGGCTGATGCACCAGTCCTTGATGTTGCGCATCCATTCGAAGTACACGCCGCTCCAGTTCTCGGGCACGAAGCGTATGCGCCCGTCCTCGACGGCCCGCACCGCCGGCGCCGCCAGAGGCGCGATCTTCACGAACCATTGATCGGTCAACAAGGGCTCGAGAACCGCGTGGCTGCGATCACCGCGCGGCACCATCAGCTGGTGCGGTTCGACGCGCTCGACCAGTCCCAACGCGTCGAGATCGGCCACGATCCGGACGCGCGCCGCCTCGCGCTCGAGCCCGCGGTAGGGCGCCGGCACCTCGTCGGTGAGACGCGCATCCAGCGTCATCACGTTGATCATCGGCAGACCGTGGCGCTGGCCGACCTCGTAGTCGTTGAAATCGTGCGCGGGCGTGATCTTGACGCAGCCGCTGCCGAATTCCGGATCCACATAGGTGTCGGCGATGATCGGAATCTCCCGGTCGGCGAGCGGCAGCCGCACGCGCCGTCCGATCAGCGCGGAATAGCGCTCATCGTCCGGATGCACCGCCACCGCCGTGTCTCCGAGCATCGTCTCGGGCCGCGTCGTCGCCACCACCAGATGACCGGGGCCGTCGACCAGCGGATAGCGCAGGTGCCACAGACTTCCCTGTTCGGGTTCCGAGGCCACCTCGAGATCGGATAGCGCGGTCTTCAGCACCGGATCCCAGTTCACCAGGCGTTTGCCCCGGTAGATCAGGCCCTCGCGGTGCAGGCGCACGAACACCTCGGTGACCGCCTGCGAGAGCTGCGGATCCATCGTGAAGCGTTCGCGGCTCCAGTCGACCGAGGCGCCAAGGCGGCGCATCTGGTTGGAGATGATGCCGCCGGACTGCTCCTTCCACTGCCACACCCGCTCGACGAACGCCTCGCGGCCGAGTTCGCGGCGGTTCAAGCCCGCGGCGTTGAGCTGCCGCTCCACGACCATCTGCGTCGCGATACCGGCGTGGTCCGTGCCCGGTTGCCACAGGGTGTCGAACCCGAGCATGCGTCGATGCCGTATCAGCGCGTCCATGATGGTGTCCTGGAACGCATGCCCCATGTGCAGCGTGCCGGTGACATTCGGCGGCGGAATGACGATCGAATAGGCGGGACCCGCCTCGCTCGGTTTGAAGGCGCCGAGCGATTCCCAGCGGTCGTAGAGCCGCGCTTCGATCGCGGCGGGTGAGTAGGCTTTGTCCATCCCGCGATTATAGCGGGAGCCGGCCGTCAATCGTCGCCGGAAGGACGGCCGCCCTGCGGCAGCGCCTGGTCGACGAGGACCCGATCGATGATTTCCGGCAGTTGCGCGCGCAACCGGTCGAACACATTCTCGAACAACGTCGCCTCGATTTCCCTGGCCGCTTGGTGGAGCAGGGAATCGGCCGCCTTCAGCACTTCGACGACGATCGCCGACTGCAGAGCCCGCGGATTGGCGGCCAACGACGCGGAATTCTCGTCGCCGACCGCGTCGGTCAGGATCGGGATCTCTCCCGTCTCGTCACCCGGGTCGCCGATCATGGCGCCGGGATCTCGCCGGCGGCGTCGAGCTGATGCGTCTGCAGTGGAATCCGCAAATCCCGGTAGGATTTGAACCTGGCGCGGCCGAGGCTCCGGCGTTGCGGATCCGCGTCGATGATCTCGGCGATCCGCGCAAACCGCGCCGGCTGCGGCGGCATCCGGTCACTCAGGTTGACCAGGATGTCGCCGTCCGGCACGCGCTCCGCGTCGGCCGTGAGGTGCACGCGGACGTCGGGGTCCGCCGCGGCGCCGGCGCCGCAGATCGCGTGCGGCACGAAGGAGCCCTCGCTGAAGGTCCACAGCAGCTCATCGAGCCGGTCCGCGTCGGCGGGCGAGCCGGCCAGGATGACGACACGCAGGTCGCCCACGTACGCCTTCTCGGCGAGCCGGCACGCGACGGTGTCGCGCAGTTTCGGTGCGGCGCCGCCGATCACGTAGAAATCGACGCGTTCGGTCATTTGGCGCGCGCGCGGTCGATCAAGAAATCGACCAGCAAAGGCACCGGGCGGCCGGTGCTGCCCTTTTGTGCCCCGCCGAGCCAGGCGGTGCCGGCGATGTCGAGGTGCGCCCAATGCAGGTCGTTCGCGAATTTCGACAGGAAGGCGGCCGCGGTGCAGGCGCCGCCCTCGCGGCCGCCGACGTTCGCGAAATCGGCGAAGTTGCTCTTGAGCTGATCGGCGTATTCCTCGCCGATCGGCATGCGCCAGGCGCGGTCATCGGCGCGCACGCCCGCCGCCTCGAGCTGTTGCGCGAGCGTCTCGTCGTTGCTCATCAAGCCGCTCAGGTGATTGCCGAGCGCGATCACACAAGCCCCGGTGAGCGTCGCGACGTCGATCACCGCCGCCGGTTTGAAGCGCCGGCTGTAGGTGATCGCATCGCATAGCACCAAGCGTCCCTCGGCATCGGTGTTGAGGATCTCGACCGTCTGGCCGGACATCGACGTGACGATATCGGCCGGCTTGACCGCGGTGCCGGAGGGCATGTTCTCGCTGGCGGCGACGATCACGACCAGGTTGACCGGCAGCTGCAGGGCGACGACGGTGCGCAGCGCGCCGAGCACGCTCGCCGCGCCGCTCATGTCGAACTTCATCTCGTCCATCGCCGGCGGATCCTTCAGCGAGATGCCGCCCGAATCGAACGTAATTCCCTTGCCGATCAGGCAGACCGGCGCGCTCTTGCGGTCGGCGCCGTGGTATTCACATACGATCAGGCGCGGCGGCTCGGCCGAACCTTGCGCGACCGCGAGAAAGGCGCCCATTTTCAGAGCCTTGAGCTGGCGTTCTCCGAGCACGCGGACCTTGAGCCGCTTGAATTCCCTGGCGAGCGCGAGCGCGCGGTTTCCAAGATAGGTGGGTGTGCAGACGTTCGGCGGCAGGTTCGCCAGGTCGCGGGAAAAGGCGGCGCCGCCGGCGATTGCCGCGCCGTGGTCGAGCCCCTGCTGCATGGTCTTCGCAGCGCGGGCGTCGGCGGCGGCCACGCGCACGCTCTGCAATCGCGGCGGCTTCGGCTTCGGTCCGCTCTTCAAATCGGGAATGCGGTAGGTCTGCGCGGCGACCGTTTCGGAGACGATGCGCGCTCGGGTGTAGGCGTCCAGGTCGAGTTCGGGGTCGGACGCGAGGTACAGCACCGCGTCCGCGGCTCCGGTCTTGAGCAGCGCCTGGGCCGCCGCCTGCACCGCCTTGCGGTATTGTTTGCGGCCGAATTTTCGTTTGGGACCCTGGCCCACGAGCAGCACCCGGCGCGCCTTCGATCCGGCCGGCTGCGCTAGCAGCAGCGTGTCGCCGAGCTTGCCGGCGAAGTCGCGCGCCGCGTGCAGTTTCGCGGCGAGTCCGCCGATGTGCGCATCTATGCGACGGGCCGCATCGTCCATGAGTCCGTCGTCGTACATGCCG
>JAJXYR010000223.1 GCA_021780475.1 Pseudomonadota bacterium | reverse complement strand
TGCGTATCCTTGTAGGGATTGTGCAGCTTTCCCTTCGGGGTCGAATTGACCAGATCGATCGGCTTGATTTTCGTGTAATCGATCGGCGCGGCGGGCCCCGCCGGCTTCGCCGCCGCCGTCGGGGCCACCGCGGGCTTCGGCGTGGCCGTGGCGGGCGCGGATCCGTGCGGCATCATCGTACAAGCCGTCGCCAGGGCTGCGAAGACCGCCATCGACAATACTCTTCTCGTCACGTCGAATTTCCTCCTGATTTCACACCCGCACGCGCGCTCGCGTCCCGAATGACCTGGAACACCGCCCGGTTGTCGTTCTGCTTCGCGATGCTTAGCGCCGTGCGTCCATCGATGCTGCGCGCGTTGACGTCGGCTCCCGCCTTCAGCAGCATTTCCGCGAGCTCCGAATGATCGCCGGCGGCCGCGATCATCAACGCGGTGACTCCGCCGGGATTCACGGCATTGACCTTCGCGCCGTGCCGCAGGAGGTCTTCAGCGAGATCGCTCGAACCGTTCACCGACGCCAGCATCAGCGGCGTGTAGCCGCCCTTGGCGACCGGCGTGTTGACGTCCGCGCCCGCCTTGACGAGCGCTTCGAGTGCTTTCGTCTTACCATTTTGAGCGGCTACCGCGAGCGCGGTCAGCCCCTGGGGATCCTTGGCGTCGATCTTCGCGCCGTGCGAGACGAGCAGGTCGACGAGCGCGGGGGAATCGACCCAGGCCGCGTACATCAGCGGCGTCCAACCGCCTTGATCACGCTGATTGACATCGGCGTGGTGGGCGACCAGGTATCCGGCGATATCGCCGAAGTCGAAGCGGGTCGCATTGATCAACGGCGTGTATCCATCGCCGTCGCGCGCGCCCGGATGAGCGCCGACTCCGACGAGATAGCTGACGCGGGCGAGGTCGTCGGCGGTGATCGCATCCTGCAATTCGCGATCCGGGCTGGCGCCGTGCGCCAGCCAGCGCTTCAATTCGCGCATGCGCCGCGCCTGCACTTCGGCGAGCATTTGCGCGGTCATTTCGGGTCGGTGCACGGGGTGGTACGGACCGTGCGACGGCAGGTCACCCGAGATGATGCACTTCGCGCATTCGACCAGCGGTACGCCGAAGTCCTCCAGAATCTTCTTGATTTCGAGCTTGTGCGCGACGAGCGCCCCCTCCACCTCGCGCCGGATGTCCAAGCGGCCCCGCGGAACCGCGAGCGCCATGTTGAACTCCAATTGAACGTTGTTCTCCATCAGGTTCGCCGGCTGGATCACGAGCGGTGCATGCAGCACCTTGGCGAAGTATCCCGCCATCGGCCCCCAGGCGGCGGCGACGTCGAGACTGCCGTCGATGACCTGTTTGATCTGGTACGACGGTTGGTTGTCCACGACCATGTCGGCGTCGTGACTCAGGTAGTGTATGACCGTGTTGCCGATGACGCCGTGATCCGCGAGCGCCTCGCGGATGGCCGACACCTGGAATACGCCGACGCGCAGCTTCTTCAGCTCCGGGTCATCGAATCCGGTGATGTGGATCCCCTTGTCGTTGCGGTAGGCGAACACGAAAGTGGAGCGGTATAACGGCCGCAGCACCATCGCCCCCTCGGTGCCCGCCGCCATGTCCATCCACAAGTCGCAATCGCCGGCGCTCAGCGTGGTGCGCATCAAACCGCGCTGCACCGACGGGCGCCAGTAATAGTTCACCTCGGTCCCGAGCGCGGCGCCGATCACCTGCGCGATCTTGTTCTCGAAGCCCTGCCCCTTGTCGTTCGACAGCGGCATGTTGCCGGGATCGGCGCAAACGGTCAGCGAGCTGAGCGCGCCGCCATACGCGGCTCCACTCGCCGCGAGCAGCACGGTCGCGGCTGCGGCCCGGATCATGCGATTCAGTTTGATGTTCATGCCGCGTCTCCTTGATGAATGTGCAGAACACGGCAACGCCCGGTGCCTCGAGGCACCGGGCATTGCCGCCTCCGTTGAGTCGACGCCGGTCTTACAGCACCCGGAATGTGTAGAGCATGCCTCCCTGCGGAATGTGATTCAAGCCCGCCGCCTTGGCCATCGCGGTTGCTCCGATGGCACCGAACTTGTCATTCAAATCCAGACCCGCGGTGACCGGAAGTCCGATCCACCCGCCGATGCCGGACCACACGGAGATGTACTCCTTGCCCTTGACGGAGTAGGCGATCGGATTGCCGATGATGCCCGAACCCAGCTTGCGCGACCAAAGGACCCGGCCGGTCGCCCGATCGACGGCGCGGAAATCGCCGCCGAGGCTGCCGTAGAACGCCAGGCCGCCGGCGGTCACGAGCGCGCCGCCCCAGTTGGGATACTTGTCCGGAATCTCCCACTCGGTCTTTCCGGTCAGCACGTTGAACTTCTTGAATTTGCCCGTCACGCCCGGCTTCTCGGGATACATGTAGACATTCGCGAAGACATAGACGGTGCCCTGTTGGGTGTCGGCGCGTTCCTGCGGCTCGTCCTGCATGCACCAGTTGTTGGTGGGCACGTAGAAATCCTCAGGATGCGACGGATCCACCGCCACCGGCTGCTGGTCCTTGCCGCCCATCGCCGAAGGACAGGCCTGCGTGTTGTCGCCGACTTTCAACGGCGAGTGCGCATAGACCTTGATCGGCCTGCCCGTCTTCATGTCGATCTTCTCGGCCCAGTTCACCGTCACGTACTTGTGGGCACGGAGCAGCGTGCCGTCCGTGCGGTCGAGCACGTAGGCGAAGCCGTTGCGGTCGAAATGCACGAGGGTCTTGCGCATTTTCCCATCGACCTTCATGTCGACGAGCACGACCTCGTTGATGCCGTCATAGTCCCATTGGTCGAACGGGGTCATTTGATAGACCCACTTGGCCTCGCCGGTATCGACGTTGCGGGCGAAGATGCTCAAGGACCATTTGTTGTCGGAGCCGCCGTCGTTGCAGTGTTCCTGCGTGATCGGCGGGCTGCAGCGGTAGGACGGCGACCAGAGGCCCGGATTGCCGGTGCCGTAGTAGATCAGGTGCAGCTGCGGATCATAGGCGTACCAGCCCCAGGCCGCGCCGCCGCCACGCTTCCACTCGTCACCCGGATAGGTGTGAATACCGAGATCCTTGCCGTAGGTGCCGTATTCGGGGTGATGCGCGTTGGTCTCCGGCGTGAGGCACACGTCCTTGTCGCTGCCGGTCGAGTAGCACTGCCAGGCCTTCGATCCGTCCGCAAGGTTGTACGCGGTCACATGGCCTCGCGCGGCGAACTCGTCGCCGCCGAATCCGATGATCACCTTGTCGTGCGCGATGATCGGCGCGGGCGTGATCGTCTGGCCCTTCGCCGGATAGGCGTGCTTGACGACCCAGTCCTCCTTGCCGGTCGCCGCGTCCAGCGCGATCACGTAGCCGTCCAAGGTCCCGAACACGAGTTTTCCCTCGGCGTACGAGAGTCCCCGGTTTACGGTATCGCAACAAGCGCGCGGCACCGCCGATGCGTCGCGGCCGCTCGTCTTGGTGTAGCTCCAAACCTGAACCGGGTGATCCGGATCGCTGAGATCGAGCGCCTGCACGATATTCGGCCAGCCGCTCTCCAGGAACATCATCGGCTTGCCGCCGACGTCGTCGATCACGAGCGGCTGACCCTCGTGTCCCCGCAGCGTTCCGCTCGACTGAGACCAGATCATCTGCAGGCGGCTGACGGTCTTGGTGTTGATTTGTTTCAGCCCGCTGAAACGGGTCAAATTGAGGTTGCCCGCCGGCGCGCCCCATTGACTGGGATCCTTGAAACGCTGTCCTTCCTCCGAATCCGAGCCGGCGATTGCGGCGCCACAGACCGCCACCAGCGCCACTGCGGCGATAAACGGTTTCACATGAAAATTTGCTGAGAGCCAGTTCATCTCAATTCTCCTCCTGCTTGGAAGCCGAACTCTTCGCCGCTGAATACGCGAGAAAGCGGAATGCGGAGAGCCTTGTCCATCCAGTTCTGAGTGCGGTTTTTTTGTTCTATCAATTGCAAACCTCCCTAATTCGCAATGCGTCCCGATCGATTCTGTTTCGAAATGGTTGGTCGCCAGCAAAAGTACTCTCCCCGCTGGGCCGCTCGATGGGTTATGTAGCAATGCTTATGCCAGCGACTGCCGTTGGGATCGAAAATCGGACTGCTTGGATAAATTGTTTTTTTTCAATCCCTTAGACGATGGCGCCAGTGCCGTGATGTTGCTTCGCAGCAGAAACTGTTCAGACTTCGTGACAGTGGAGCAGTGGCATTGCGCCATCGGTGATGCGTACCGCTGTGTCGGCGCGGCGCAGGTGGCGCCGCTAGGGGATGCTGACGCCCCACGGAAGCCCGCCGACCGCGATGGTCTTGATCGCCTTGAGCCTACGCGTGTCGATCACGGTGACGCTGTCGGACCGGCCGTTGGCGACGTAGAGCTTGCTCCCGTCGGGCGTCATCGCCATGTTCCAAGGTCGTTTGCCGACAGCGATGGTCGCGCGCACGGTGCCCGTCGCGGTATCGATCGCCGACACGGTGCCATCGCCGCCGTTGCTGACGAACACCAGGCGGCCGTGCGGCGAGGCGATCGCGCCGGCGGCCCGCAGGCCGGTATGGATCGAGCGGATCACCCGATGTTTCGCGGCATCGACGACGTCGACGCCATTGGCGCTCTCCTGGGCCACATAGGCGATCAGCGGGTGCGGGAGCCACGCGACGCCGCGCGGGTGACCTGAGGTCGGTACCAGTGCGATCGAGCGGCCGGCGCGCAGATTGATGATGTCGACGTTGTTGGAATTTTCATTGCCGGTCATCATCCAACGCGCGTTGCCGTTGAATTCGCAATGTTCCGGATTCTGGCCCTGCGTATGGATCCGCCGGATGACGCGTGCGGTCGCCACGTCGACGAGCGCCACCGTGTTGTCTTCTTCGACGCATACGGCGATGGTCCGCCCGGACGGCGACAGCGACGCGCCTTCCGGCGCCCTGCCGACCGGTATGCGCTTTTGCACATCTCCGGTCGCGGCGTCGAGCTCGACCAGATCGTTGCCGGCCGCATCCACGACGAAGATGTGCTTCTGGGCGCGATCGGCGACGACCGCCTGAATTTTTTCCCCGATTTTACCGTGGGCCGGCAAGGTGCGGACCACCACGTCGCGCGTCGTGTCGATGACCGATACGGTACCGCTGCGCTGGTTGCCAACATACGCATACGCGTTCGCGACCCCCGGCGCCGCAATGGCGCCGGCGCAGAGCGCCGCGAGAACGCCGATCAAATTAAGATGCCGGTGCGTGCCTGTCCGATTCATCATGATTACGACCTTTGCGTGTTGGCGCGATGGAGCGCGGGCTGGAGTTTGGTCCCGAAATTAACATCGTCGCTTGGAGCGGCGCAAATCGCGCGTCGCGCGTCAGTTCCGCGGCCGCGAAACCCGCACATACCGATCCGAATGTCCGATCATCCACGCGAAGCCGACGCCGCCGAGCCAATACCCCCGGCTTCGCACCAGCGGACTGTCGACGAAGCTCGCCCCCGACAGCGTGTCGTAGCGGGCGAACGCGAACACCCAAAAGCGCGGGAACTTGCGCGACGTCGAAAACAAGACCTCCGTGCCGCCATAACCGCCGCGGGCCCGATAAGCGGGCCGGCCGGCTGTCGCGTAATCCGGCGCAATCTCGTAGTAATAACGGTCATAGGCCCGATCCGCGAACAGGGGGCCGGCCTGCACGCCGGCGTTCCAGCCCCGATGCCCGCCGACGGCGAAAAAATCGAGGTCCAGAGCCGGCGCCGCGAACCAGCCGATCCCGTCCGGACGCGTCGTCAGCGTGATCGCGCGCCGCACCGGCACCTGCAGGTCGAACCGGACGCGGTTGCCGGCGCTGCGCCACAAGTGCAGGTCCACCTCGGGGCCCAGTTCGAAAGTCGGCTGCAAATCAGGCATTCCGGCGCGCGCATCGCTGTCGCGGCTGTTGACCGGCGTCGTCGCATTGAGACTCAATTTCACGTCGACGAACCGATTGCTGAGGAATTGGCCGCGCACGCCGTCGTAATCAGACTTGAGGAACTTTCCGCGATAAATGATGTAGGGCACCGGCAGCGGATAAACATGCGAGGTGTCGGCGCCGCGATAATCGTTGAACGCGATCGCGCCGACGCCGAAGCCGACTTCCCACAGGGGTTTTTCCGCGGCGCGGGCACCCGGCGCGCAGGGCGCGACCGCGACCATGACCGCGGCCAAAAATGATCCGGCGCCTCGCAACAGCGCCCTCGCTGGAACCATCACGACCTCCCGTCTGATCGATCCGGCTCACGCCTGCTGACCGCGACGATATAATTAGCCGCATTATCGCACCGGAGTGATTCAATGAGCCCCTTATTCCGTCCAGGCGTCCTGATCGCGTTGGCCGCCGTCACGGCGATCGCGGCCCCGACGCCGTCCCCGGCGAAGCAGGTTCCTTGGTGGACCCACGCGGTGATCTACGAAATCTACCCGCGCTCCTTCCAGGACTCCAATGGCGACGGGATCGGCGATCTGGCGGGAATCCGCTCGAGACTGGGTTACCTGCAGCGGCTCGGCGTCGACGCGATCTGGATCACGCCGACCTACCCCTCGCCGCAGGTCGACTTCGGCTACGACATCTCCAACTACGAAGCGGTTGATCCGCAGTACGGCACGCTCGCCGACATGGATCGCCTGCTCGCCGCGGCGAAGCGCATGCACATCCGGGTGCTGCTCGACATGGTTCTGAACCACACCTCGGATCAGCATCCCTGGTTTCTCGCGGCGGCGAGTTCCCGTTCGAATCCGATGCATGATTGGTACGTATGGAGCGACGGAAAAAAAGGCGGCGGCCCGGACTCGCACGACGGCCGCATTCCGCCGAACAACTGGGTGTCCCTGTTCGGCGGTTCGGCGTGGACCTGGGTGCCGGCGGTGCATCAATTTTATTATCATAAATTCTACAGACAACAACCGGACCTGAACTGGCGCAACCCGCGCGTCGAAAAAGCGATGTTCGCCGCGATGCGCTTCTGGCTCGATCGCGGGGTCGCCGGATTCCGCCTCGACGCGATTCCGCAATTGTTCGAGGATCCGCTTCTGCGCGACGAGCGCCCGCTCGGCGGTGTCAATGCGCAGGGCGATCCGGTGCTTGACGAATCGAAGACCAGCGATCTGCCGGAGGTTCATGGAGTGATGCGCCGTCTGCGCCGGCTGATCGAGGCCTATCCCGGCCACCGGGTGCTGATCGGCGAGACTTACCTGCCCAGCATCCGCGACCTCGATGCCTGGTACGGGGGTGCCCGCCACGATGAACTTCAACTGCCGATGGACATGCGGCTCGGCTTTCACGGCGATCACGACCACCTCGACGCCGACGCGTTCCGCCGCCGCATCGAGGAGGCGGAGACCGAAATTCACGGGTCGGATCCCCTGTTCGTGTTCGACAATCACGACAATGTGCGCTCCATCGACCGCTACGGCGACGGCGCGCATGACCCATTGATCAACAAGCTGCTCGGCAGCATCCTCCTGACGACCCGGGCGACCGCGCTGATGTATTACGGCGAGGAACTCGGCATGCGCACGACGCCCCCGAAGCGCCGGGAGGACGTGAAGGATCCCATCGGCATCACCGGCTGGCCGAAGGAGAAGGGCCGCGACGGCGAACGAACGCCGATGCAGTGGACGCCCGGACCGCAGGCCGGATTCAGCACGAACCCGCACACGTGGCTGCCCGTGCCCGCGAATCACGTCACCATCAACGTGGCGAGCGAATCGCGCGACCCGGAGTCTCAATTGCACTGGTTCAAGCGCCTGATCGCGCTACGGCGCGAAGAGCCGGCGCTGCGCGACGGCGGCATCACGATGCTCGACGCAGGCGACGACCAGGTGCTCGCCTATCTGCGCGGCGGCGGCGCCGCGGGTACGGTCGTCGTTGCGATGAACTGCAGCGCCTCACCGCGCAGGATCGCGATCGCCCATGCCGGCCAGGGTCTCGCGCGGGCCCGGATCGAGACTCTTCTCACCGATGCGCCCTCGCTGCGGGCCGCCTCGTCGCTCGACGGGGCCGAGCTGCCGCCTTACGCGACGTGGATCGTGCGCGTGGAACGCCCTACCGCGGGGCCTGCGCCGGTGCCGCAGGAGGCGCCGCGGCAAGCACGGTGAACTTCAGGTCGACTCCACCGAGATTGACCTCGTGGGGTACGCAGTTCATGCGGTTCTTGACGTCCCGCGTCGTGAATAACGGCAGGATCCGCCGCGCAAACTGATCGACGAGTTCGCAGTCCCCGTCGCCGAGACCGCGCGGAGAATCGGCGCGCAATTCGACGGGTTTCCAGACACCGGCGACCGTCGGCGCGGCGCCCTGACCGGCCGCATCCGTCTTTGCCGGAACCAGCGTGTGAAACGTCAACCGGGCGCTGGAGAAGGGTTCCGGCCCGTTCATCGGTGCCATGCAGCTCGCAACGACCTTGGCGTCGGCACGGGCGCCCGCGGCGCGCAGCAGCAGCGACAGCGTATCCTCGAAACCACCGCACGAGTAATGGGTCGTAAACCCCGAAAATGTGAAATTGAGCTGGTGTTTGCGCCAATGCGCCGCCTCCGGCTGGACCGCCGCCGCGGCAACCGCCGACAAAGCCAAACCCAGCATCAGAACCGTCGCACGTCCCGTCGCTTTCATGACATCCTCCATCCGCCGCCCGGATGATCTTTGACCACGGCGCGTGCCGCCGGTTCCGCCAGGCTCCGGGACCCGGGGTGGCTACTCCTCTTCGACCGCATCGGTGAGCACCGCGCGCCGCGCGGTCATGTAGTCGCGCATCGCCTCGTCACCGGCCGGATCGATGCCGGGATCCTGATACTCCGCCAGCATTTTCTTCCAGACCCGGTTGGCGCGCTGTTCCGCGGTCAAGGCGCCGTCGAGCGTCCACTGTTCATAGGAGGAGTAATCGGCGATAGTCGACTGGTGGAAGGCGTTCTGGAAATTCGCCTGCGTGTGCGCGCAGCCGAGAAAATGACTCCCCGGCCCGACCTCGCGCAGCGCATCGAGTGCCTGGCCGCGGTCTGACACGTCCAGACCCTGCGCGAGCAACTGCATCATCGCCAGCTGGTCGGCGTCCATGACGAATTTCTCATATCCCGCGACCAAGCCGCCTTCCAGCCAGCCGGCCGCATGCGTGACGAGATTGACCCCCGCGAGCAGGGTCGGCAGCAAGGTGTGCGCGCTTTCATAGCCGGCCTGCGCATCCGCGACCTTCGACGAGCACAGCGATCCACCACTGCGGCTCGGAACGCCCAGGCGGCGAGCAAGCTGGGCGGTGGCGAAGATCATTTGCGTCGCCTCGGGAGTTCCGAAGGTCGGCGCGCCGGTGCGCATCGAGATCGCCCCGACGAAAGAGCCCAGAATGACCGGGGCGCCCGGACGCACGAGCTGCGTCAGCGCAAGGCCCGCCATGGTTTCAGCGAGGATCTCGGCCATGCAGCCGGCGACCGTCACCGGGCCCATCGCCCCGGCGAGCACCGCGGGTACGACGATCGTGCCTTGATTGGCCTCCGCGAAGACGCGCAGCGAGCCCAACATGCGGCCGTCGAACACCAGGGGAGAATTCGAATTGATGTTGCCCAGCACGACGGTGTTGGCCGCGACGAAATCCGCACCGAACAGGCAACGCGCGAGTTCAATCGCATCGCGTGCATGCCCCGGCGTCTCGGGCGTCGCCTCGCAACCTTGGTCGCTGTAGCGGAAAAAAGAATATTGCACGTCCAGATGCCGCTTGTTCGGGGCGATCTCCATCGGCTCGCACATGCAGCCGCCCGAGAAATGGATCGCCGGTGCCATGTGCGCGAGCTTGATGAAGTTTTGCAGGTCTTCGAGCGTTCCATAACGCCGACCTCGGTCGAGGTCGGAGACGAACGGAGGACCGCCCACCGGCGAAAACACCGTCGCATCGCCGCCGAACCGGACGTTGCGTGCCGGATTTCGCGCATGCAGCGTGAACTCGCGCGGTGCCGTCGCCAGCAGCTGCCTGGCCAGGCCGCGGGGAATGCGGACGCGTTCGCCGCGCACGTCGGCGCCGGCCCCGCGCCACAGCCGCAAGGACTCCGGATCGCGCCGGAACTCGATGCCGATCTCCTCCAGGATCGTCTCCGCATTGAGCTCGATGATTTCGATCGCCTCGGCACTGACGAGTTCGACCGGTGGAAGCTTGCGGCGGATGTACGGAAACTTGGGCACCGGAGTGTCGGCCCGCAATCTTTTCGCGGCTCGCCCGCGCGGCGCGGCGACGGTATTCTCGGTCACGTCATCTCCTTCCGGTCGGTTCGCCGGATCGTCATCGTGGTCAGAACCAGGCGTAGTTGAAACTGATGCTGACACGCTCCGTCCGGGCGAGATTCACGGGCACCTCGTGACGCAGCCAGCTCTCGAACAGGACCAGATGACCGCTGCGGGCCGGCACCGACACCCAGGGTCCGAGCGCGCGCGCGGCTCCGGCGCGGCGCGGCGGCGCCGCCATCATCCGATCGAGTCGTGGATCCTCGAATTTCAGGGCCGGGCAACCGGCGGGGGTCTGCACGTAATAGGTCCCGCTGATGGTCGACAGCGGATGCAGGTGTAGTCCGTGGGCGACTCCGGCCGGCATGATGTTCACCCAGCAGTCGGTCATCTCGAGCGCGCGGCCGGTCAGGTCGAACTCCAGTGGCCGCACGAACGCGGCGACGTGGCGCGCCAGTAGCGCCTGCAGCCGGGCGAACGTCGGTGAGACGCGGTGCATTTTGTTGGCCGAGCCATAAGATGTGTATCCACCGGGATAGTTCGCCGCCGACCAACGCCGTCCCGCCGGATCATCGACGCGCAGTTGCCGGCATTCGCGCAACAATTGGGGATTGAACGACACGTTGCGCCGGGCGGTCAGGGGCGCGGTGTACACCGGCGTCGCGAAGAGCTTTTCTATCGGCACTCGGCCCCGGCTATTCGGCGTGATCCGCCGCGACTTTTGAAATCGACGGTCGCGCGCGGAGTATGTCATCGAGCACGGCGAGACGCGGAAAACGCGCGTCGCGCTCCGCGCGTTCACCCGGATACCAGGAACCGAGCATGTGCAGATACAGGTCCGCCGCCGAGAGCTCCCCGCCCAGCACGTAAGGGTCCAGTTGCCGCGCGATCAAATCCAGGTGCTCGCCGAACTCGGCGGCGGCGCGCTGCCGTATCGGCTCGGCGCCGGCGGCGCCGAGCGTGGAGTACCGGTCCGCATAGTAGATTCGCAGCGCCGCCTCGTAAACGTTCGCCGACAGGAACACCATCCATTGCAGAAACTGCGCGTGCGTCCGCGTGCCCGGACGGGGACCGAGCTTCGCGTCCGGATGCGCAAGCGCGAGGTGGATCAAGATCGCCGCCGACTCGAACATCACCGTGCCGTCCGGCAGGCCGAGCGCGGGCACCCTGCCCGTCGGATTCAAGGTCCGATAGCTGGCGACGTCCGCCGGCTCACGGCCGATCCATACGCGCTGATATGGCGCACCGATCTCCTCGAGCGCGACTTGGACCGCAAGCGATCCGGAACCCGGTCGCCCGTAGAGAGTGTACTTCTGGCTCACGATTCTACCCGGACGGCTAAAGATCACATGATAGCGTATCGCCCGCCGGCTCAGACCAAGGAGTGGCCGGCGGGCACACGGACGACGAGGGTGCCCGCGATTTTGTCATGCCAGGATTGCTTCTCCTGGTCGAACGCGATCCAGATGAAGCCGAGTCCCGCGACCGCCAATGACAGAAAGCAGCCGAGCGCGCGCACGATCGCCGTCGGCCAGTCGATCTCCCGGCCGTCGATGCGCACCACACGCAGGTGGAACACGATGCCGCCCACCGTGGAGCCGCGCAACTTCCACATCACGGCACCGTACACGGCGAGCGCGATCAGTCCCGGAGGACCCCGGTGCGACAGCGCGTCGGTCACGACGCCGATCAACACCGCGTCGAGGAACAGCGCCCCCATCCGAATCCAGAATCCGGCGCGCGGCATCCCCGCGGCCGCCGTGGCCGCAGTCGGCGGAGGCGTCAGGGGCGATGGTGCCGCGGATGCGGGCGGAGACGTGGATTCGCCGCCGGCGGCCGTGGGCGCAGGTGCGAGCGTGGGCGTAGGCGTGGGCGTGGGCGTGGGCGTGGATCGCGACCGCACCAGCAGAATGATCGTGTAGACGACCGCGCCGAGGCCCAACAGGCTGAATACCTGGTGGGCCAGCAGGCCGACCACCGGCACCAGATACAAGGCGGTGACGACCACTCCGCCGATCAAGACGGCGATCGCGGGGTGCGAGGCGAATCCGGAGTCCCGCCGACCGCTGACAGACCGTCCCAGCCAGGCGAGCACCGCGGCCTTGCCGAACAAGCTCGCGCACAGCAAACCGAACAGCACGAAAGGCACCGCCGCGATGCCGATCACCGTGACGCACAATAGGATCAGCGTCACCGGCAGCGCCAATATCGTCAGCAAGGCGGCTAGCGCGGTGCGGCCCGGGCGAGCCTCGATCGTGCGCACGCATTCTTCCAAACCCCCGCGAAACGCGAGCGCGATCAGCGTGTAGACCATCAGCGAGCCGAGCGCTATCCACCAGGCCCAGGCGATGCCGGGCACGAGCGCAAGCGGTCGCGCATACAGGAAA
Organism: Pseudomonadota bacterium; assembly: GCA_021780475.1. Lineage (GTDB taxonomy): Bacteria > Pseudomonadota > Gammaproteobacteria > Steroidobacterales > Steroidobacteraceae > Bog-1198. The sequence continues at coordinate 13,657 of JAJXYR010000223.1, read as the reverse complement.
CAATGGGCGATCCACGGATGGATCCATCCGAAATCGCCCAGTGGCCCTATTGAGACGTCCTGAACCTGGCCGCGGACGATCGACGCCGGATCCCTTTTGACCGACCCGCCGACCGCGACGACGTCCCCGCCGACATCGGCCCTGGCACCGAGTTCGACGCTGCCGAGCACGCTGACGACGTCGCCTCCGGTCTTGCCGTCGACGTACGTGTTTCCGAGAATCGACACGACGCTGTCGTCGACACTGCCTTCGACCCGCGTGTTGCCGAAAATCGCGACGACCGAATCCGCCCGCGCCGCCGCGGCCAGACTGGAATCGTTGCCGATGGTCACGATGGAGCCGTCCGGCGCGGCCGGCGCGGCCGGCGCGAACGCGGCGGCGGCGAGGCAAGCCGCCGCGACAAGGGCGAACCGGCGCGAATTCATTGCGATCATGATGTCATTCCCCGTTTGAATCAAACCTCGAGATAAAGCGCGCGGTAGGCCAGAGCCCCGAGGCCGAGCAGTGCCGCGTATAAGCCGCCCGCGATCAACAGCCCGGCGCATGCCCACACCGGCGGCAAATCGACGGTGGCGATCAGCAGCGTCGCGTGGATCGCCGCCAAGCCGCCGGCCGCCGCCCGCGTCCAGGACGCGACCGCGCCCCCGTGTCCCGACAGTCCGCCGATGACTGCGACGATCCAGGCGCCCGCTCGCCACGCCAATACGGCCGACGCGGCGCAGGCGGCCGCGACTGCGGCGCGGGGCGCGCCGGGCCAATGGGCGATCTCGCGGCGCCACCACGGCCGGTCGGCGCGCCTGCGTATTTCAGCGATCACCCTGGCCTCGAGCGTTGCCGGCGCCCTGCGCGGCGCGAGGTCGCGCAGGCAGCGATCGACGATCACCTCGTCCGCGTCCTCAGCGTTCCTGTCGCGATTCATCTGCACGTCAATCCTCCGGGTTGCCAGAAGCGATGCCGCAGTCCCTCAGCATGGGTGCGAGCGCGGCCCGCGCGCGCCGGATGTCCGTCTTGACCTTCGCGAGCGAGACGCCGAGACGCGCGGCGATTTCCTCATAGCGCAGATCCTCGAAATGGTAGAGACCGAGCGCGAGCCGCTGATGCGGCGGCAGCCGTTTCAACGCCGCGTCTATCAGCGCGCTGCGTTGCCGGGCCCCGAGGTCCGCCGCCAGCGTATCCGGCGTCGCCGGGTCGGCGAGCGCCTGCGCCGGCTCCGGCAGGTCCGAGAACAGCCGCCACCGGTTGCGATATCGCTTGAGGTGATTGATCGTCAAATTCGTCGCCACAGTCTTCAGCCACCCGCCGGCGGCCGGGTTATCCCGCAACGCATCGAAGTGTTCGAATGCCCTCACGAACACCTCCTGGGCGATGTCCTCCGCCTGAGCGTCGTTGCCGCTCAATCGGGCGGCCGTGGAGAACACCATATGTTGATAGGCGCGCATGAACGTCGTAAATGCTTCCGAGACCGCCGGTTCCTGTGATGCCATTAGCACGTTATGCTTTCGTTTACATCCACAACACCGCTGCGCCGGAAAAGTTGCAGCTTCCCCGGGGGAGCCCGCGGCGCGCCGCCCGGATCACCGGCCGGCTCGTGCTACGCTTGCGCCCCATTCACATCGTCCAACCGGCGGAGGAACGCCTTGTATTCCCAACCATCCGCGCCGAAAACGGTCGGCGGCGTAGTCGATGACGCCATCAAGCTCTACCGGGTATGCCTGCCGCGCTCCTGGCCCCTCGCGCTCGCCCCCGAAGTGGCGGTCATGCTGCTCGAGATCAGCCAGCAATCCAGGCTGCACCTCACCGCGACCACGGATCCCCGGGTCGTTTTCGCCTTGCTGCAGTCACCCGGCTTCGTCGCGACCGTCGTGATCGGCTTCCTGCTGCTGCTCGTGTTCAACTATGCGCTCATCGACCACATGCACGCCATCGCGACGCGAGAAATCGCCTCTCTCCGCAGGTCGCTCGGCGTCGGATTGCGCATGCTGCCCAGGGCGGTGGTCACCGCCGGCTTGATCGCGCTCGCCACCGGCGTCGGCTTCGTGCTGTTGCTGGTGCCGGGGATTTATCTGGCCGGCGCGTGGATGCTCACGTTCGTCGCGATGGTGGTCGGCGACACCGGTGTATTCGGGTCGATGCGGGCCAGCTACAGCCTGATCAAGGGGCATTGGTGGCGGACGATGACGATCTACACGGTGGCGACGTTGATGGCGGTCGTCTTCTATATTGTGCTCGCACTCGTATTCGGCCTGTCCGGCTCGTTGGATGGTCCGGGAAGCGCGCTCGCAATCGGACTGCAGCGCTTGCTGTCGGTGGCGCTCGGCACCTTGATGACCCTCTGGTTCCCGGCCGTGCTGCTCTCGCTCTATTACGATCTGCAGCTACGGCGCGACGGCGCGGATTTGTCGCGCCGCATCGATGCGCTGCCGACGCCCTGAGCCTCGCACCGGGGCGGTTCAGGGCGGCGCGCACCAGGCCCGGAGCCGCGCGCGCAGTTCCTCATCTCCGGCGTCCGCCGCCAAACCCGCCGCGAACCCGTCGCCGACGCGGTCCAGCAACGCGCGGGCGAGTTCCCGGCGCCTGGCGGGCGCAATCGAACCCCACCGCTCCAAGAGGCCCCGGGCGATTTCCCGGCCGTCCGCGGGGTCCGCGGCCGGCGCCACGGCGTCCTCGACGAGCAAGGTGCCGGCGGCAAGATCGCCGAGGCGGACGCTCTCGGCGGTGATGAAGCAGCTGATCAAACCAACCGCGTAGAACAGCGGCAGGCTGTCGATCAGTCTGAAGAGATTTCTGATCAGTATTTGCCGGCGGCTGGGCACGCCGCCGCCGCGATCGACGACGCGCAGCCCCGCGTACCGTTTGCCGGGGGATTGGCCGCGCCAGATCAACTCCAACACCGGGTGATACAGAAAATACAGGGCGCCGGCCGGCACCAGCATGATCAGTGTCGGACGTGTGACTGCCGTCAGCGACGGGCGCAACTCCAGCTCCGCCGCGAGGATCCACGCCAGCGCGGCCAGTACACGCACATGCCAGTCGATCGCGAAGGCGTAGCAACGACTGCCGGGCCCCGCGCAAGCCGGACCCGGCGCGCCCGGCGTCCGCCGCCCTTGCGTCACGTCCGATCGCCGCCGCGGGGGGACTGCAGACGGTCATCGAGTTCCGCGATGGTGGCCGCGAGCGAATTTTCGCCGTTCTGAATGTCCCGGCGCATCTCGCCCTGCAGCTCGATCAGGCGCTCACCGAGCCGCGCGAATTCGGCCTGGATCAGCTCCCGCAGCTCGGTGTACCGCGAGGTCTCCGCGCGCTCTGCAACGGCCCTTTGCGCCTGCAGTTCCCTGCCGCTGCGGCGCGCCTCGAGCAGCATCGCGCCCTGCGACACAACGAGATGGATGGTGAAGGTCGCGACGATCACGCCGATGATCACGAGCATCACCAGCCCGACCGGCGCCTCGATGGTCGCAAAGACGAGGTCGAATTTGGCGACCGCCGTGATCGCGGGCCAGTTGAGCCACAGGAATCCGGCGATCAAAATCAAGACGACCAGTACGGATATCGTGCGCAATCGCATGGTTGCTCTCCAGGATGCGTCGGGCGGGGCCCGCTCCGGGAACAGTGTAGCGCGCGGCGCGCGCGCCGGAGGCCAATGCGCGCGCCTCCGTGCGCGCGGCTTCTCCGCGAATCGATGCCCTGACTGAGGCGTCCGTGCTGCCGGGCATCGGTGAGGATTATCGACGGGGGCCGGATCGCGCGCGTTGCGCCGTCACACAACCCGGAAAGCATTATGTTGCCTGCCGGAACCCCGACGGCTCAGTATTCGAGCTGATATTTGAGTCCGATGCTGCTGCCCGGGTCGTTTTCAGGCGTGGTGCCCTGAGTGATCGCGGCGCCGTTGCCGAGACGCGTCTGCAGCGTCAGATGCTTGGTCAAATCGACGTTTACCTGGATCTGGCTCGAACCGGTGGTCGTTTGTTTGGCCTCGACGTACACGCGGCTCGACACGTAGCGGCCCGCGGCGATGCTCGCCCCGGAGCTCGATGAGCGCTGTACGCCGGCGGCGGTGCTCGACGCCGTCCCGACCGTCAGCCGGTCCAGGCCGAGGACGCGCTGCAGTCTGTCCAGCGGATTCAGATCGGCTCCGCCGACGCCCGAGAGCGTCGCCAGCGCAGCGCCCAACTGCGCCGCCTGCAACGCCGACAATTGTGTGGCGTTCGCTCCGAACAACAATCGTGCGATGATTTCATCCTGCGGCAATGACGGCGGCGGCGAACTGGTGAATTCGAAGATCGGCGCATCGGCGAGACCGGTGATCCGCAGGGTGGTGGTGAGATTCTCCGCCGTGGTCTGTGCGGTGAAGTCGAGACTGGGATCGATCCGATGGCGCAGACCCTCGCCATTGAATCCGACCCGTCCTCTGGTGAACGACAGCTTGTTCGCGGCGAGCGTGAAATTGCCACGCTGCAACTCAAAGCCCCCGCTGACCGTCGGATTGTCGGTGGTTCCGGACAACTGCAGCCGGCCGCCGAGTTCCGCATCGAGCCCGCGCCCGCGCACGAGAATCTGCCGGGGCGCAACGACATCGAGCGAGAGGCCGAACACGAGCGGCCGCCGCGCCGCGCCTGCGGGCGCGGTCTCGCCGCGGCGGCGCACGTCGAGCACCGCCACCGAGGGCGGCATCGCATTCGGAATCCCGATGACGGCCCGATTCACGTGTACCGAGCCGCCGATCTCGATGCGCGTCAGTGCCGTGCCGCCGATGTGCACGTCCGCATCCACGTTCGCCGTCAGCAGATTGGTTGCGATGGGCTGCGCGTTCTTGGCGCTGAGCTGCAGGTCGAGCGGTATCCCGGGTTCCAACAGGCCAATTCGTCCGGTCATCGACAAGGAGCCCGGCGGGGCGGACGCGGTGAGCCTCTTGATGTCCAAGGAATCGCCGTCACCGACCAGCAAGGCGTCAATTTTCTCCAGGTTGACGCCGCTCGAGTAGTCGCGCAACAGACCGCCCGCAAGCCGGACTTCCCCGGCGACGTGCGGCGAGCGCGCGTCGCCGGTCACCGTCGCGGCGACGTGCAGCACACCGGACGCGACGATGGCGCGCGCCTCGAGCATCGGACTGGCGAGGCCGAGGTCGATCGATCCTTGTACTTTCGCATCTACCGGACCGCCGGCGCTCAAAGGCACGGTACCGTTCAAGTCCAGGGCCGAGTTCTTGCCGGCGTCGAGGTGCGCATTCACCCGCGCCGCGCCGCCGGTCAATGTCGCCGCACCGCGGAACTCGAAGGCCGGTAGTCCATAGGCTCCGGAGCCGCCGGCACGAACGCCGGTCGCGTTCCAGCGCAACTCCCCGCGCGGCGCCGCAAGGGTTCCGGTGAGCGCGGCACTCGCAACGAGCCGGCCCTCCGACAGTAGACCGGGGAAAAAGGGATCGACCAGCGCCGCTGCGGATCCGCGCAATCGCGCCTGCAGCGCGAGCGCCGGACTCAGGCGGCCGTCGGCTTCGAATGTGGTCGGGCCGCTGCCGAGGCGCAGCGCGCCGATTACGACGCCGTCCGCGAACGAAATCGCGGTCGGCGCGGCCAGGCGCGCTTCAACGCCGCGGTACCCGAGCGTCGCGGTCGATACGCGCAGACGGCGAGCGGGCACATCCAATGTCGACGTCGACGCGAGTCGCACCGCGGCGCCGTCGACGGCGGGCGCTTGCGCCGCGACTTGAACCGCCAGCGCACCCAACGGTCCGGATGCCGTGATTTGCGCGTCGCCGGCGAAGCCGCCGATCGTAAGACCCGCCAGTTTGGCCTGTACCGCGGCAATGGAATGTGCGCCGATCGAACTCCAGGAAGCGCTTGCATCGAGCGCACCGCCGATCCGGACTCCCAGGATTTCGTCGAAGTCGCTGAGCGCGGCGACGGCGACGTCCAAGCGGCCGCGTGCGCCCGCCGCCGGGCGGCCGGGCGAGAATCCGCCGGTGACATGCACACTCCTCCAGTTGGCTTGGCGTATGAGCGCCTGGACCCGCCCTGTTCGATCCGGCGCCCAGTCGATCGCAAGCTGCAGCGGCGCCGCGTCCAGCACTCCTCCGATTCGCACGAAGCCTTCGGCCGGAAACCCGGTCATCGGCCCCGCGAGCCGTCCAGAGGCGTGCAACCGACCGGCGAGCTGCGCGCCGAAAGCGGACAGGTCGGGCACGCTCAAGCTCCACGTAGCCTTGAACGAATCGATCAGCGCGCCGATTCCGGCGCCGCCCGCGCCCCCGATGCCTGATCGGCGCGCGTGACGCATGGCGGTGCCCGCCCCCGACGCGGTCAATCGCGGCGTCGAAACGCGCAGCGCCGCGATTTCGATGTCGCGACCCCCGACGCTGCCGTCGACGTGCGCCGACGCGGCTCCGCCCAGTCCCCGCAGCCAGGCGGAGCTGCCGTGCAGGCCGGTGAACTTCGCATCCACCGCAAATTGGGTCGCGGCGGCCACCTGCCGCAGGTTGACTTTGACCGCGGCGCCACCGTGGACGTCTTGAGCGGCAAGCGCCCAGAACGGCGCGATATCTTCGATTTGAACGTCCACCGCCGCCCGCATGGCGCCGGCGGTGACGGCCGTGCCGCGCAGCGAGAACAGGCGCTGCGCAGCCTGAAACGCAAGCGTCCGCGTCGGATCGTCGAGCCGCATTCGCACCCCAAACGTCAACGGCTGATCGCTGAGTAGATCAGGCCGTGGACCGGGGATGCGCAGTGCGGATAGTGTGCCGCGCAGGCTGAGCGCACCGCCGGCGCCGCTCAACCGGGCCTGCGCCTCGCCGATCGATGTGCCCGTTCCGATCCGCAAGCCGAGCACATCCAGCCGCCCGTCGACACTCGGCGCCGCGCTCGTGCCGCGCCACGTGCCGCGCAGGTCGATTTTTCGCCACGCGAGGTCGGGCCGCGGTCGCATGGCCGACGCGGTGGCAGAGTACGCCACGTCCGCGGCGTGAGTGACCAAATTGAACCGGCCGGTCGCCGCGGCGTGCAATCCTCCGGCATCGAGGCGCAACCCCAGAGTCTCCGCCTGTCGCGGCCCGGAGAGGGTCAGCAGCGCCGACAAGCCGCCGAGATCCCCCAGTCCCACCACGCTCTCGAGTGGCCCACCGGCGGGTTCGCGCACATCCACCCGCGCATCCACCCCGCTTGGATCAAGCTTCAACCGCAGGACGTAGCGGCCGGCGCCGTCGATTCGCAGCGCGTCCAGATCGACCGTCATCTCCCGGATCGAGCGCAACCGCACGCTGCCGTGGACCGCCAGAGTCGCAGGGCGTACCGCGAGTTCGGGACCCAAAGAGAGCCGATCGATCGACACCCGGGCGACATCGATGTAGGGAATGCGCGGCGGCGTTGCGGCGGTGGTCGCGGCCGCGAGCGGTGCGCGCGCGACCGCCACGCTCGCCGCGTGCGCCTCATCGATCAGCACTTTGCGCTCGAGCAGCGCCCACGGCCGCCACCGCACGGAGATCCCCGTCGCGGTGAGCCAGACGCCGCGCCGATCGCGCAAGCTCAAGCTGGCGAGCGTCAAGTGCGACGGTAAACCCTCTCCCAGGCCGCCCACCTGCACCGAGCCCCCGGTCACCTGCCGTGTGAGGCGCTCGAGCAGCAAACGTCCCGACGCGGACCGGCCGGCCACGAGGACGGATGCGACGATCAGAATGAACATGGCCGCGAAGACGGCCACGGTCGCAAGCACGATGCGCCACGCGCGGCCCATCAGAAGGCCTGCCCCAGACCCGCATAGATCTCGAACCGATCCTGATGCGGGCCGTAGCTGCGGGTCGGCACGGCCACGTCGATCCGAACCGGTCCGATCGGCGTGTAATAGCGAAGCCCCGCGCCGACGCCCACGCGCAACGCGTTCGGCGCGGTCGTGAGGTTGGGCTGGGTCGTGACGCTCGTTGGCGGCGGCACGCTGCCGCGCACCTGGCCGCCGTCAACGAAGAGCGCGACGCCGAACCGGCGGCCGAATCGCTGCCGAAACTCGACGCTGCCGGCGACGATCGCCGTTCCGCCGATCGGATTGCCGTCGCTGAAAAGCGGGCCGACCGACTGGTATCGATAGCCGCGAATCGTCCCGGCGCCGCCGCCGTAGAATCGCTGGTCGGGCGGAAGGCTGTAATCGCCCGCGCCCTGGGCGAGTCCGGCCAACGCGCGCAGCGCGACGACGCTGCGCCCGGGCGCGGCGATCTTCCACTGGTCCAAGTCGAGGTAGGCGGCGAGGCGCGCCTGGGTGATGACGAAGGTCGCGCTCGTCGCGCCGATCGAACGCGTCGGCGCCACGGTGACCGAACCGCGCACCCCATGCAGCGGATCGTCCAACGGCGATTTCAGGTTGGTCGAATCGTAGCTGACGCCGATCGGGATCGCGATCAACGTGTAATAGCGGGTCACCGACTCCTGTTCGATCCGCTCGTGCGCGGTCGTGACGCCGGCATTCACGCTCCATACGCGGGACAGCCCGCGGTTCAGCGTCGTGCCGGAGGTGATCGCCCGTTGTTGGTAGGCAAGCAGCGACTGCCTGACGCCGTCGATGGCGAATTGCAGCGACTGATCGCGGCGTCGAAAATCCGGATTCAACAGCTTGGCGCCGGCATCGTAGCCGAGCCCGGTCGTGGCGCCGCCGCCGATGTTGGTCACCAGCGCGGACAAGGTCAATTGCTCGGCATTGCCGAACATGTTGCGATCGGTCCAGGTGACGCCACCACTGCCTCCCAGATCGCTGGAATAGGCCGCGTTCACCGCCACCGCGCGCAGAGGACGCTCCCGGACCGTGAAAGTAATCGGTACTCGGCCCTGGGCATCGGCCGACGCGCCCGTGCGCACGGTCACCGCGGCGAACACGCCCAGGTTGAGCAGATCCGCGCGCGCCCTCTCGATCGCCGACGGTGCATACGACTCGCCGGCGTGCAACGACAGGCGTTTGATCACGGCCGCTTCGTGCACCCGCTTCAAGCCGACAATGCGGATCGCACCGATCCGCACGCGCGGCCCCGCTTCGACGTGGAATTTCAGGTCGAGCAATGGCGCGTGGGCCTGCTCGTAGGCCACGGGCGGATCGACCTTGGCGAACGCGTGACCGGACTCCTCGAGCACGGAGAGCATCCGCGCGCCCCCGGCGAGCACCGTCGCGGCGACCGCCGGCTGTCCGGGCGCGAGGCCGAGCGCCGCGCGCGCCGCGGCCGGTACCGCTCCATCGACGTCGATGCGTCCAATACGGTAAAGCGGTCCCGGCTTGAATGTCACAGCGACCCGCGCGTCCCGGTTCTTGGGGACCGCGGTCAATGCCGCGGCGAGCGTGGGATCCGTGAGCGGCCGGCCGTCGATGGTGATCGTAACCGTGGCTTCGTAATAGCCGAAGCTCTCCAGCACGGTCTTCAGCCGCCCGACGTCGGCGCGTGCGCGCAGGATGAGGCCGAACGGGCTGACCGGACCGGAGTCGTGCAAGCCCGTCAATTCGGACGTGGCGGCCACGGTCGCGTCCATCGAATCGCTGCCCGTAGGTCCGAATTCCACCCGGTATGACGTCGGATCGGCCGCGGCGGCCAGGCGTGCACCCGCGAATCCGCAGGCCACGAGCAGCGGCCAACACTGCAATCCCCGGACTTTCGGCCTCGCGCCATGGGTCATAAGATCGTATTCCGCGCCCGATGATGCGCGGGGCGACGCAGCCGCTGCGCGCCCCTCAGTCGAGGATCTGCGGCTTCGGAATCGGGACAATGAACCGGCAGCCCCAATCGCGCACGAAGGACATTTGCGACATGATCTCGTCGCGCAAGTTCCAAGGCAATATAAAGATGTAATCCGGCTTCGTCTCGCGGATCATTTCCGGGGGGAGGATGGCGATGTGGGTGCCCGGCGTGAATTTGCCTTGTTTGTACGGATTCCGATCAACCGTATAATCGAGAAAGTCACTGCGGATGCCGCAATAATTCAACAAGGTATTGCCCTTTCCCGGGGCGCCGTAGCCGACGATGCTGCGGCCCTGCCGCTTCAGCCCGATCAAGCACTCGAGGATATCCCGCTTCGTCGCCCGGACCGCGGCGTCGAAATTCCGGTACGTGTCAATGCGGTCGAAGCCGCGGCCGAGTTCGCGGGCACGCAGTTCCGCGACGCGCCTGCCGACGGGCTTGGAGCCGTCCTCGACGTGCCGGCCGAAGATGCGGATCGAACCGCCGTGGGTTGGCAGTTCCTCGACGTCGAACAGCGTCAGGCCATGCGCCGCGAACACCTTCTCGACGGTGATGAAGGAGAAATAGCTGAAATGTTCGTGATAGATCGTGTCGAACTGGTTCTGCTCCATCAGCCGCTCCAAGTGCGGGAACTCCATCGTGAAAACGCCGTCCGGCTTCATCAGCACCTTCATTCCGGCGACGAAATCATTCAGGTTCGGGACGTGCGCCAGCACGTTGTTGCCGAGGACGAGGTCCGCGCGGCCGTATTCGGCCGCGACTCGTGCGGCGTTGGCGCTGCCGTGAAACGACACGTCGGTACGCACGCCCCGGGCGCGGGCTGCCGCGGCGACGTTCGCCGCCGGCTCGATCCCAAGAACCGGCACGCGGGCGGAAACGAAATGCTGCAGGAGGTAGCCGTCGTTGCTCGCGAGTTCGATCACCAGGCTCGAGTGATCCAAACCGAGGCGCTGGCGCATGGAGTCCGCGTAGCGCCGGGCATGATCCACCCAGGTGTCCGCGTAAGACGAGAAGTACGCGTATTCGCCGAAGATCTCGGCCGGCGCGACGAATTCGTCGAGTTGCACCAGGAAACATGCCTGGCAGACGCGCGCGTGCAGCGGGAAGAACTGCTCCATCGCGCCGAGATTGCGCCGCTCCACGTGGGTATTGCACAACGGCGACATGCCGAGATCGACGAATGTCGTCCACTCGCCCGCCCCGCAAAAGCGGCACGAAAACCCTGCCTCGGGCCCCCGCTCTACCTGATCTGCCTGCATCGTCTGGTACCCTGCGCGCCGCCGTTCGAGGGCCCAGTATAAGGATTTCGGCCGCCGGCGGGCCAATGCGATCGCGGCGGCGGCGTCGCTTCCGTGTGAGCGACCGCCGCCGCGCCGCCAGACGCTAGAACTTGTACAAACCCTCGACCGCGAGCGAGTCCAGATTGTCGGCGAAGGTCGCCGGCTGATTGGTCGCTCCATCGAGACTCTTCACGAATGCGTTGTGAATGTTCGACTTGTCGTAGCGTCCTTCCAACCGCAGTTCGAAATTGGCCGTCGGCGAATAGCCGAACGTCACCGTCGCCTCCTTCCATTTCTGGCCCGCGCCGGACACCGGATCGACGACGCCGGTGCGATAGCCGTTCTTGTCGTCGAAGTATTCGCCGCGCACCGACACGCTCCACTGGCTGGTGAACTGGTAGTTGGCGTATCCGGCGAGGCCGTCCCATTTGTAAGTGCCGATCGCGGCCCCCGCCGTGTCGTCCTTCTGTTGGCCGTTGTCGTAGTTCAACACCAGCGTGAGCTTGTCCGTCGCGCTCCAGGTGGCGACCACGTCCACGAGGAAGCGCTGCCCCTGCGCCGCGGTGGGCACGTTGTTGGCGAAACCGAGCGGCTCCTTGCCGGCGTAGCCGTCGACGACCAGCGTCACGGTCTTCAACGGCGTGTAGGTCAGCCCGTATTCCAGCGTCTTTTGCTTGTTGGCGTCGCTGACCTGATCCCATCCGTTGTTCACACCCAGCACCAGCGACAATTGGTCGCTTAGCGCGTAGGTCGCGCGCAGACCGGTATGGGTGAACGGAATCGCATACCCGAACAGGATCGAGCGCGAGAAGTTCGTGTCGCCGTTCGGCGCGATCACTTCGGCGCCGGCGAGCGTCACGTACTTGCCGAGGACCACGGTCAAGGGGCCGGTGGCGTATTGAACGAACGCCTGCGTCAGGTCGAAGTTCGAGCCGCCGGTGATCGGGTAGGACTTGATGACTTCGGCATCCTGGCCGGCCGTTAGATTGACGACGGCGCCCCAGCCCTCCTTCGGCTGTTTCGCGATGGTCAGGGCGGCCTGATGCAGCGCGAAGCTGTTTGAGCGCGCGTCGAATACGCGATCCGGGACCCCGCTGCTGAACAGGCCGGCGCCCGACTGATATTCATAAGCCGCGTCGACGTAGCCGGTGACCGCGATCCCCGACGCATCGAGCATGTCCGACAAACTCGGCACCGCGGGTTTCGCCGGCGTATCGGCGGCCGCGAGCTGCAGGCCGGCCACCCCCAACACGAGTGCGGCGGCCGGCATCGAAAGTCCGTAACTCTTCATAGGTAGATCACTCCTGGCAGATGTCGTTGCAAAAAGCCAAAGGCCCCGGCGGCGCGCGCCGCCGCCGGGAGCCTGGCCGCAGTTACTCCATGCGCTCGCCGTGCAGCGAGATGTCGAGGCCCTCGCGCTCCTCCTCCTCGGTGACGCGCAGACCGATGGTCATGTCGATCAACTTCAACAAGATGAAGCTGACGGTGAAGCCGTAGATGACGGTCGTTCCCACGCCCCACAGCTGGGTCAGCACGGATCCGTCGGAGCCGCTGATCTCCTTGCTGGCGAACACGCCCGTCAACAGCGCCCCGATGATTCCGCCGATTCCGTGCACGCCGAATGCATCGAGCGAATCGTCGTATCCCAGGGCGCCCTTCAGCGAGGTCGCCGCGAAGAAGCAGACGACGCCCGCGATGACGCCGATGATCACCGACGGAGTCGGGCCGACGAAACCCGAAGCCGGCGTGATCGCGACGAGCCCGGCGACCGCGCCCGAGGCGATGCCGAGCACGCTCGGCTTGCCCTTGGTCACCCACTCCGCGAACATCCAGCCGAGCGCGGCCGCGGCGGTGGCGATCTGGGTAGCGACCATCGCCATGCCCGCACGGCCGTCGGCGGCCACGGCGGAACCGGCGTTGAAGCCGAACCAGCCGACCCAAAGCAGCGAGGCGCCGATCAGCGTCAGCACCAGGTTGTGCGGGGGCATCGGTTCCTTGCCATAGCCGACGCGCTTGCCGAGAACCAGACAGCTGGCCAATCCCGCGATGCCGGCGTTGATGTGCACGACCGTGCCGCCGGCGTAGTCAAGGACGCCCTTCGCGGCGAGCCAGCCGGAGGGCTCCCAGACCCAGTGGGCGATCGGTGCATAGACGACCAAGGACCACACGGACATGAACACCAGCATCGCCGAGAACTTCATGCGGTCCGCGAAGGCCCCGGTGATCAGCGCGGGCGTGATGATCGCGAAGGTCAGCTGGAACATCGCGTACACCGATTCGGGGATCGTCAACGCGAGGTGCGAGACGGTCGCCTTGCCGGCGTCGTGCATGTACAGCATGCCGTTGAACATGAAGCGCGAGGCGCCTCCTAGATACGGAGATCCGGGGGTGAAGGCCCAGGAATAGCCGATCAGCCACCACAGGATCGTGACGACGCAGGTGATCGCGAAGCTTTGCATCAGCGTCGCCAACACGTTCTTCTTGCGAACCATGCCGCCGTAGAAGAGCGCCAGACCCGGAATCGTCATCATCAGCACCAAGGCCGTGGACGTCAGCATCCAGGCGGTATCGCCCGAATTGATCTTGTCGAAGGTCACCAAGATCGGAGCGGTCGGCGCCGCGGCCGGCGCCGCCGCGGGGGCCGGCGCCGTGGCGGCCGGTGCCGCAGGCGCCGCGGCGA
>JAJXYR010000028.1 GCA_021780475.1 Pseudomonadota bacterium | reverse complement strand
CGGCCATCAGCGCGGGCACGACGCTGTTGACGGCGATCAAGTAAGGATAATTCCAGGCGGCGACAGTGAACACGACGCCGAGCGGTTCGCGGCGGATGAATCGGCGGAAGCCGGGCTTCGGGCCCGGATCCAGGTCCTCGAGCGCGGTCGCGGCGATGCTGATCATATGGCGTGCGCGTTCGAGCGTACCGCGCACCTCGCTCGGCGCGTAGCGGATCGGACGCCCCATCTGCCAGCAGAGGGCCTCGGCAATGGCTGTGCCGCGCGCCTCGAACTCGTCGCAGAAGCGCTTCAAAATTTCCGCCCGCTCGCGCAAGGGTGCCGACCGCCACGTCAATTGGGCCGCCCGGGCCCGCTGCAGCGTCAGATCGATCTCGGCAGGCGTGGCGGTCGTGCGCTCGGCCACCACACGGCCATCCACGGGGCTGATGGTTTTTATCGTCATATGATCTCGAAATATCGGGCCAATTCCCAATCCGTCACGGCGCGCCGGAACTCGCGTTCCTCCCACTCGCGGCTCGCCGCAAAATGGTCCACGAACGGGGCGCCGAACAGGTCCTGTGCCGCCTTGGAACGCGCGAGCCGTCCGGCCGCTTCGCTCAAGGTCCGGGGTAACTGCCTCTTCGCCGGCAGCTTGCGATCATAGGCGTTGCCGGTGATCGGTTCATCGGGCTCTATTCTATGCTCGATGCCCCACAGGCCCGAACCGACCGCCACGGCGATGGCCAGATAGGGGTTGATGTCCGCGGCCGCGATCCGGTATTCGACCCGCTGGCTCTTTGCGCCGCCCTTGATGACGCGCAGCGCGCAGGTGCGGTTTTCGATGCCCCAGGTGGCCGCCGTCGGCGCCCAGAATCCCGGTACGAGCCGGGAGTAACTGTTGACCGTCGATGCGACCATCGCGAGCAACTCGGGCATCAGCGCCTGCTGTCCGCCGACGAACCAGCGCATCTCGTCCGACATCTGGTCGGGCTTCGCCTCGTCGTGGAACGCGGACGAGCCGTCCTCGCGAGCGAGCGAGACATGCAGATGGCCACTCTGTCCGGGCAACTGCTGCGACCACTTGGCCATGAAGGTCACCATCAGGCCGCGGCGCTGGGCGAACGCCTTGGTGAAGGTCTTGAACAGCGCGGCGCGGTCGGCCGCCTCCAGGGCGTCGGTGTAGTGCAATGCCGCTTCAATGACGCCGGGACCCGTCTCGGTGTGCAGGCCCTCGACCGGCATGCGCATGTCGTCGGCCAGGCGGAGCAGGTCCTGATAGAGCTCGGCGTGGACGGAACTGCGCAGGATGGAATAGCCGAAGTAACCGGGGGTCAGGTTCTTGAGCCCGCGGTAGCCCTTCTCGCGCACCGTGGTGGGCGTCTCCTCGAACACGAAGAATTCGAACTCCGCGGACGCAGACGCAGCGAAGCCCATGCCGGCGGCCCGTTGCAGCACGCGGCGCAGGGTTGCGCGCGGGCAGACCCGCTCCGCGCCGCCCGCGAACTCGCCGAGGAAGAGGAGCATGTTGCCCTCCAGCGGCAGCGCGCGGCAGGTTTCGGGCAACAGCCGGACCGGTGCGTCGGGGAAGGCCGTGTGCCAGCCCGTGAACGTGATGTTGTCGTATTGTTGGTCATTGGAGTCCCAACCCAGCACGACGTCGCAAAATCCCATGCCCTTGTCGAGCGCCGACAGGAACTTGTCGCGGTCGATGTACTTGCCGCGCAGGATCCCGTCGTTGTCGAAGACCCCCACTTTGACGTGTTGGAGCTTGCGCTCCTCGACGATGGCACGTGCGTCGGCAATCGTGCGTACTTCTTCAGGCTGCATCCGGGCTCCTTGAATGACCGCGCGCCTCAATCATGATAGCGCACCAGCGCGTCGCCGAGCGCGTCGCGCAAGGGGCCGAGCCAGGGCTCGAAATGCCGCCATTGATCGAGTCCCTCGCGGAAGATCGGCCGGCGCACCTGCTCCGAGCTCGCGGTGCGCACGCTGCGTTCGGTCTTGTGAAAATCGACGCAGGCCGGCTCGAATTCCAATTCGCAGAAATCGAGCAGGCGGCGCACGCTGCCCTCGAGATCGTCGACGACATCCTCGTGCAGCACCCGCAGCACCCGGCCCGGCAGCACGGCGTCCCAGTGGCTCATGAGGTCGAGATAGGTGCGGTAATAGCGCGCGATGTCCTGCACCGAGTAGGTGAATTCCTGGCCGTTGGCGAACAGCTGCTTGAAATTACTGAAGCAGCAGGCCATCGGCTCGCGCCGGGCATCGATGATCTTCGCGTTCGGCAGCATCAGGTGGATGAGGCCGAGGTGGCGGAAGTTGTTAGGCATCTTGTCGATGAAATAGGGCTTGTTTCCGCGGTATACGCGGGTGTCGGCGAGGTATTTCCGGCCGAGTCCGCGCAAGTCCTCCGGCGTCAGGCCGGCGAGCGAGCCCGGGTAGCGTGGATTGTCGAGATCCGGCTCCCGGCCCTGCAGCGCGAGCACCATGCGCTGGACGTCGGAGAGCTCCTGCGTGCCGTCGACCCGGGAGTGCGAGGCGAGGATCTGCTCGAGCAGCGTCGAGCCGGAGCGCGGCAGCCCGACGATGAATATCGGATCCCGGTCCGGCACGCCCTGACCGGCGCGCGCGGCGAAAAAAGCGGCGGTGCAGACTTCGATCTGCCGGCGGGTGTTGCTTTCGATGATCTCCGGGCGGTAGCGGCTCTCCGAGCGCTTCAGCGCGTTGCCGCGTTCGTAGTAGCGCCAGGACCCGGCATGCTCGCCCCGGTCCTCGAGAGCCTTGCCGAGCGCGAAACACAGGTGATAGCGGTCGACGAGCGGGGTGTCCGGCGCCGCCTCGGCGGCGCGCATGGCGGCGATCTCGGCGTCGAGGAACCGGTAGGTCTTGAGATTGGCGAGGCTCCAGTAGGCGTCGCCGAAATTCGGGCGGACCGCGGCGGCGGCCCGGTAGGATTCGATCGCCTCGTCGCGCCGGCCGATCGTCTTCAGCGAGTGCGCTATCGACAGGTGCAGGTCCGCCGCCAACGGCGCATCGACAAGCAGTTCTCGGTACAGCGGAATCGCCCGCTCGTGTTCGCCCAAGCCCACGCAGGCGGTCGCATAGAGGGTGCGGAACTGGCGGTTCTGCGGGTCGAGGCGCAGGAGCTTTTCGAGTTCCTCGCGTCCTTGTTGGTATTTGTGGCGCTCGATCAGCACCAAGGCATAATCGTGCCGCGCCGCGCGATAGTCCGGCTCGCGCTCGAGCACCGCTTCGAGCAGCAGTTCGGCATCGTCGAGCACGTCGCGCGCAATGCCGATCCTCGCGAGCAGGCGCATCGCCTCGACGTGGTCGCCGTGGCGGATCAGGAAGGCGCGGATCAGCGTCTCGGCCGGCCCCAGGTCGCCGTCCGAGAACAGGCTGGTCGCCTGCACCACCTCCGGCGGCAATTTCGCGAGGATCGCCACGTGCTGGGCGGCGGTGGCCGCGTTCCTTTCATCGCCCGTCATGCGGTACAGGCGTTCGAGCATCGCCCAGCTCTGCGGCAGCGCCGGGTTGATGTTGACGCCGCGCAGGAACGCGTCGATCGCGCGCGGCGCGTCGCGCATCGTGACGAAGCAGCAGCCGCGCTCGTGGTGCAGCCTGCTGAAGCGCGGATGCAGGCGTTCGAGCGCATCGAGGCTGGCGAGCGCGTCCGCGACGCGGTTCCGCTGGCGCTGGGCGAGCGCGAGCAGCAGCAGGACGTCGCGATTCTCGGGCACCTCGGCGGCGAGCTTCGACGCGGCCGCCAAAGCCTCGTCGAAGCGTCCGCCGCCGCACAGCTCGCGGATGCGCCGCACCTCCATCTCGATCGGGGACGGCGTCGGAGTCGCGATTCCTGGGTCGGCTGCGGGTGAGTTCATGCGGTGGTCGGCGAAAAAAAAGGCGGGCATCGCTGCCCGCCTTGGATTCTACTCCATGAAAAGCCGGCCGGCCGTCAGAACCGGTAGCCGAACTTGATCCCGAGCACGCGCGGCCGCAGCGGCACCTCCGACTTGATGAACTGCGCGGACGAGGTGAACACGCTCGCATCCGAGTTGCTGAGGTTCGTGCCGTATATCTGCGCCGTCCAGTTGTCCTTGGCGACGCCGAGGGAGGCGTCGTAGGTCGTGTAGCCCGGCTGGTCATAGCGCAGCCAGGTGGTGTACGGAATGGCCACGGTGTTGCCGTTGACGAAACTCGCCGGCTCGTTCGACATGGAGCCGATGTGGTTGCCGCCCGCCATCACGAACGCGTTGTAGCCGCCGACCGACCAGTCATAGCGCGCGCGCAGGTTGAACTCGATCGGCGGCGAGAACGCCGGGCGCGTGTTCAGCTGGCCGAACGGGTTCGGGAACGACTGGCCCTTGACCTCGGTGATGCAATTGCCGAGGTTCGGCGAGCCCGGGTAGTTGGCGATCAGGCACGGCGAGGAGGTCTGGCTCGCGCTGTTCCACGAGCTCGAACCCTGCACCGTGAGGTGGTCGGTGACCTTGGCGACGAACTGCAGTTCGACGCCGTCGATGCGGTAGTCGGGACCGTTGACGACGAAGGTCGTGTTGCCGAGGATGGTCGGGTCGAACAGCGCGAATTGCACGTTCTTCCAGTCCATGCGGTACACCGAGCCGTTCAGCATCAGGCGGTGGTCCAGCCACTCCGATTTCCAGCCGATCTCGTTGTTGGTGAGCGAGTCCGGCGAATAGCTGAGGGGCGAGGAGTACTGGGGCACGCCGTTCGCATCCTTCGCCTTGTTCGCGATGGAGCGGTTGAAGCCGCCCGGGCGGAAGCCCTGGGAGAACGTGTAGTAAACCATCACGTCCGGCGTGATGTGCCAGGTGAGGTTGGCACGGCTCTTCAGGCCGCTGAACGTCGTGTTTTCGTGCTCGGCGTTGATGTTGGTCGCGCCCTTGTAACAGCCGTTCGGCACGTTGGTGCAGGTGATCGGGTCCGTGTACTTGGAGCCCACTTCGTCTTCCGCGTAATGGTAATAGCGGGTGCCGCCGGTGATGGTCAGCACTTTCGGAATGATGTCGTAGTCCACCGACGCGAACACGGCCGTCTGTTTGTAGCCGCGGCGGATGTCCTCGCCGAAGGCGACGTTGTCGTTGCGCACGCTAGGATCCGAGGCGTAGACGCCGGGCGGCGGGCCGACGTTGGCGAGGCAGGGCGCGCCGCCCGCCTGGGCCGCCGACAGGTTCGACGGCGTGCAAGACGGGATCGTCTTGTACAGGAAGTTCATGTTGTCGTAGATCTCGAAATCTTCCCAGAAGACGCCGACGATGCCGCGCGTGCGCCAGTCGTCCGGCGTGCTCAGGCGGAACTCATGGCTCAAATGGGTGTTCTTCACCTGGTCGTGCCAGGACGTCACGGGGGAGTAACAGGTCGGGGTCGAGCCGCCGGCGGGCACGCCCTGGCCGGGACTGCCGGCCGCGCCGACGCCGCCGCCGGTGCCGCCGGTGCAGGTGTAGTAGAAGCCGTAGGCGCTGCGGGTGTAGTTCGAGTAGTCATTGGTCTGGTCGATGTTGCGGACCAGATAGCCGCCGCTGTAGACGGCCTTCAGCGGACCCAGCTTGCCGTTGATCGTGAGCGCGGTATTCTCGAACTTGTCCTTGTTGTGCGCGGGCACGAAGGCGGTGACCTGCCAGGGGCCGAGCTTCTGGCCGTCGGAGCCCACGGGGTACTGCGTGAATTCGCCGCTCGCGTCCATGTTCTGGTAGCTCTGCGTCAACAGCGCGTCCCAGTCTTCGTTCATCTTGTAGAGCGCGGCGACGCGGAAACCGCCGTAGGTGAGCGGGTTCGACGCGCGCTGCGCGATCGCGTTGTTGTTGGCGACGGTGTTGTTCGCCGGCACGCAGTAGCCGGAGGTCGTCGGCAGACCGTTCGGGCACAGGCCGTTGGTTCCCGGCTTGATGCCGGCATAGTAGTTGCCGGAGTCGTTGTTGCTGCGCGTGAAATTGCTCGCGACGTTGTCGATGTAGCCGCCGCGGCGGTCGTTGTAGATGGTCGCGCGCACCGCGAGGGTGTCCGCGATCAACGGCAGGTTGATGGTCGCGTCCAGGCTTTGGTTCGGATCGCCGTGCGCCGTGATGCCGTAGCTTGCGTCGACGTTGCCTTCGGTCTTGTCGATCTTCGGCTTGTTGGTGATGGAGCGGATCGCACAGGCCTCGGCGCCGCCGCCGAACAGCGTGCCCTGAGGGCCTTCCAGCACCTCGACGCGCGCCATGTCGACCATGTAGATGTCGAGGTTGCGGGACGGGAATTGCAGCGACTGGTCGTCGAGATACGTGGCGACGTTCGGGAACGACGCGAAGGTTGCGCTCGACTGGTTGCCCGCGAACCCGGAGGAGAGGCCGCGCATGAAGATGTTGCCCATGCCGGGGCCGTTCGAACCCAGGGTCACGTTGGGCAGATATTTCAGCACGTCGTCGAAGGTCGCGATGCTGAGCTGGGTCAACTGCGCGCCGGTGATCGCCTGGATCGTGATCGGCACGTTCTGGATCGACTCCGTTCGTCGTTGCGCGGTTACAACAATTTCTTGTAGGCCGGAGGAGTCGGCTGGATCGGTGGCGGCCGCCGCCAGCGCGCT
>JAJXYR010000045.1 GCA_021780475.1 Pseudomonadota bacterium | reverse complement strand
CGCCGCGCCGGCGCGCAGCTTCGGCAAGTGGGGCCGTAAGGGGGCCAAGGCGAAGACGGCGGTGGACACCGCGGCGCGCGCACCGGCCAAACGCGCCAAGGCAGCTGCGCCACCCAAGGCCGCCGCAGAACCCAAGGCCGCCGCCCGGCCCAAGGCCGACGCCCGGCCCAAGGCTGCCGCCCGGCCCAAGGCCGCCGCCCGGCCCAAGGCTGCCGCCCGGCCCAAAGCCGCGCCGGCGACGCGAAAGGCGAAACCGCCGTCCGCGAAGGGCGTCGCCCTCGACAAGAGCTGATCTCGATGGCCGAGCTGCGCGAAACGCAGGCATCGCCGCCGACCACTGCCGCCGGCGCCGCCGTCGCCACGTACCTGCACGCCCTGCACGATCGGATCACCGACGCGATCGAGGCGCTGGACACCGCGAAGTTCCGCCGCGACGCATGGCGACGGGAGGACGGCGGCGGCGGCGAAACCCGGATTCTCACCGAGGGCAGCGTGTTCGAGCGCGCCGGAATCGGCTTCTCCCACGTCTTCGGCGGGAAACTGCCCGCCTCCGCGTCGCAGCAGCGCCCCGAGATCGCCGGCGCGCGCTTCGAGGCGATGGGTTTGTCGCTCGTATTCCACCCCCGCAATCCGCACGCGCCGACGACGCATGCGAATCTGCGATTTTTGACGGCGCTGCCGCCGAACGGTGAACCGGTCTGGTGGTTCGGCGGCGGATTCGATCTGACGCCGTATTATCCGTACGACGAGGACGCCGTGCACTGGCATAGAACCGCCCGGGCCGCGTGCCTGCCCTTCGGGGACGGCTTGTATGAGAACTACAAGGCCTGGTGCGACCGCTATTTCTTTTTGCCGCATCGGAACGAGACGCGCGGCATTGGCGGCCTGTTTTTCGATGATCAGAACGCGGGCGGCTTCGATAGGTGCTTCGGCCTGTTGCAGAGCGTGGGCGATCATTTCTTGCCGGCCTATATTCCGATCCTGGCGCGGCGCAAGGACATGCCCTATGGCGAGCACGAACGGGAATTCCAGCTCTATCGGCGCGGCCGCTACGTCGAATTCAACCTGATCTACGACCGCGGCACGCTGTTTGGACTTCAATCCGGAGGCCGCACCGAGTCGATTCTGATGTCCTTGCCGCCCCGGGTGCGCTGGGAATACGATTGGCAGCCGCCGCCCGGGTCCCCCGAAGCGCGCCTGTATGCGGATTTCCTGCGGCCGCGCGATTATCTCGCCGGGTCGGCATGACCTCGACGACAAACGTCGTCGCGGCCTGTGGCCGGCTGCCGGGGCACGGCGTTAGCGGCACATGAACTACCAGCACGTCTACCATGCGGGCAATTTCGCGGATGTTGCGAAGCACGTTGCCCTCGTCCACTGCCTCGATGCGCTGAAGCGCAAGGACTCGGCGTTCTTCGTGCTGGACACGCACTCGGGGCGGGGACTGTACGATCTTCGGTCGCCGCAAGCCCTCAAATCCGGCGAAGCGGAGCTCGGCATCCACAAGCTGATCGCGCAGGGTCTCGGCGACGAAACGCTCGCGGCGTATTTTGCGGCGATCGGAGCGCGCGCAGGCTCGCGCCTCGGCCGGTACCCCGGCTCCACCGCGTTGATCGCGGCCGCGCTGCGGCCGCAGGACCGGGCCCTGTTCGTGGAGGCGATGCCGGCGGAAGCACGGGCCGCCGAACGCCTGATCCACGGGGAGGGTCGCATGCGCTTCGAGGCCGGCGACGGGTATGCCGCGCTGAAGGCGCATCTGCCGCCGATCGAGCGGCGCGGATTCGTGCTGATCGATCCGCCCTACGAGAATGTGGATGAATGGCGCACGATGCTGCGGGCCTTCGCCGATGCCCATGGACGCTGGCCGGGCGCCACTTACATGATTTGGTACCCGATCCTGGGTGCCGCGCAGCGGCGCAGCGTGCACAAGCGGCTGCAGGCGCTCGCTATCCCCAAAATGCTGTGCGCGGATCTGGCCATCCACGACGACGAGGTCGAGATCGGGCTCGCGGGCAGCGGTCTGGTCATCGTCAACCCCCCGTTCGGCGCGGACGCGTATCTTCTCGCGGCGTATGAGGCGATTCACCGCAGGCTCGCGCCCGCGGCCAGGGGATACGTAGAAGTCGCGCGCCTGACTCCCGAACGCATGGCACAATGATTCCTGGCGCGGAGGAACGACCCATGGACACCGGACAATTGCAGCAACAGCTCTCCAAGCTCCATACCGAGCTCGCCGCCGCGCGCCAGGTCGATCCCGAGGTGCGGGAATTACTGGGTCAGATCATGCAGGACATCGCCCGACTCGCCGACGCCCCCGGCGCCGCGGCGGAGGCTGCCTCGCACGCATCGGCGGCGGACCGGATCGAAGCCATCGCGGTTCAATTCGAGGCCGGCCATCCGGCGCTCGCGGCAAGTCTGCGGCGCTTCGTGGACCTGCTCGGCAAGGCCGGCCTTTAGCTCCGACCCCTATTTGGTCCAGACGACGGACGCCAACAATCGGGACGCGGCACGCTCCACGAAGGCGAGGTCGTCGTCGGCGCCGCGCGTCAGCACCGCCATCGCGCCGTGCCCGGGAACCGGCACGATAATGCCGTGGTAGCCGCTCTCGTCGAAATGCACCGGTGCGGCAACGCTCTCATGCACGAGGATCATCACGGTCACCGGGCCGCGGCCGGTCTGAACGACGAAATGCGGCACATGGTAACCACGGAATAGGCAACTGTTGGCGTAGCTGACCAACTCGGACCCGGCCGCGAGACGCACATGCGTGTTTCTCAACACCGCCGCCAGACTCTCCGGTGACACGGCGACGTCGGTTCGCCGCCAGGCCTGCGGCTCTTCGGCCATGTGCGCAACGACGTCGTCCGCGAGCGTGGGCTTGGGTGCCGCGAGCCACAAGGCCGCCACTACGCCGACGCCCAACAACACGCTTGCCGCAAGCGCCAGCCGGCTCCGCTCCCGCAAACGCGGGCGCACGGCGCGCAGCGGCGCCGGCGCGGCGGCCGCACCCAACGCCGGTTCGACGCGCAGGCGCGCCGCGCGGGCGAGGCGCGCCTCGAATTTGACAAGGTCTACCGTGAAGCGCGCGCAATCCGCGCAACCGTCGCGGTGCGCGCGCAATTCCGAGCCCGCGTCCGCGGGATCGGCCAACATGGCGCGGCGGTAATCGGCGCAATCGATCATGAGTCGGGATCCATCGAGGTGTCTTCGCCGCAAATCGTCCGCAGTTGTCGTCGTGCGCGGAACAGCCGCGTCAGCACCGCGGCGTTCGACAACCCCAGCTGGTCCGCGATCTCCGCCGTAGAACAGCCCATCAGGACCTGGAGCAACAAGGGTTCGCGATACTCCTCCGGCAGTTTCCACAGCGCCTGGCGCAGCTCCGCCAGGTCCGAGGCGCCATCGTCGGCCGCGAGCCCGGGTTCCTCCGCGGCGATCAGATCGTCTATATCGACCGTCGGGATGCGCTTTCGCTCGAACGAGCGCGCGTATTCCCGCCGCAGGATCGTCAGCAGCCAGGGCTTCGCCGCCGACTCATCGTGAAGCGCATCGCTGGCCTTCCAGGCGCGCAGCATCGTCTCCTGCACGACGTCCTCGGCCAGGGCGCGATCGCGCGCCAGCCACAACGCAAAGCGCAGCAAATCCGGCCGCAAGGACGCGCACAGCGCCTGGAAGCGCGCGCGCTTCGGGCTGCTGTGAACCGGTTCCTTCATCTTTGGGCACGCACGCGCGGTAATATATCCTCGTCGCGGGCCGCACGCGGTAAAATCGGCGAAAACCCATTCGAGCGCAGGAGTCATGACTTAGATGACCGGAAATCCGAGGGATTCATTTCCGCAGGTGCGCATGCGGCGGATGCGCCGCGACGAGTTCTCGCGCCGCTTGATGCGCGAGACCCAGTTGACCGTCGACGCCCTGATTTATCCGGTTTTCGTCGTCGAGGGAAGCGGCGGAAGGCAGCCGATCGCATCGATGCCGGGAATCGATCGCCTGCCGATCGACGCGTTGCTGGCGGAGTGCGACAGCCTGATGCGCCTGCGGGTTCCGGCGATCGCGATCTTTCCGGTCACCCCGGTGGAGAAGAAAACGCTCGACGCCCGCGAGGCGTGGAATCCGGACGGCATCGCCCAACGTGCGGTGCGGGCGGTGAAAAAAGCCTTCCCCACGCTCGGGGTGATCACGGACGTCGCGCTGGATCCGTTCACGACGCATGGTCAGGACGGCTTGATCGACGCGGCGGGCTACGTCCAGAACGACCTCACGGTGGAGACCCTGGTCCGGCAGGCGCGCTCGCATGCCGATGCCGGCGCCGACGTCGTCGCGCCCTCCGACATGATGGATGGACGCATCGGCGCGATCCGCACCGCCTTCGAGAGCGCGGGACTCGTCCACACCCGGATTCTCGCCTATGCGGCGAAGTACGCGTCGGCGTTCTACGGTCCGTTTCGCGATGCGGTCGGCTCGGCCGGGCAGCTCGGCAAGGGCGGCAAGCAGACCTATCAGATGGATCCCGGAAATTCGGATGAAGCCCTGCGGGAGGTCGCCCTGGACATTGCCGAAGGCGCCGACATGGTCATGGTCAAACCGGGCCTGCCCTATCTGGACGTCATCAGGCGCGTCAAGGACCGCTTTGGCATGCCGACCTTCGCCTACCAGGTGAGCGGCGAATACTCGATGATCATGGCGGCGGCGCAGAACGGCTGGATCGACGAGCGCGCGGTCGCGATGGAGGCGCTGATTTCGCTCAAGCGCGCCGGGGCGGACGGAATACTCACGTACTTCGCCAAGCGGGCGGCGGAATGGCTGCAGCCGTGAGCGTGGCGCCGCCGGCCGCCGCGCCGGACCAGTACGGAGTCGCGGGGCACCCGGTGGATCACAGTTGGTCGCCGTTCATTCACGGCATGTTCGCCAAGTCGACGGCCCAGAACATCGTCTATCGGTTGTTCGACATCGAACCCGGCGAATTTCGGCGCGAATCGCTGCGCTTGTTCACGAGCGGCGTGCGCGGCCTCAACATCACGCTGCCGCACAAACAGGCCGCCGCGGAGCTCGTCAACGAACTGACCCCGCGCGCCGCCCGCGCTCAAGCCGTCAACACCATCGCATTCTACGAGGACACGACGCTGCTCGGCGACAACACCGACGGCGTCGGCCTGATCGCCGATCTCGAGCAGAACCTGGGCATGGACCTCGCCAACAAGCGCGTGCTGATCCTCGGAGCCGGCGGCGCGGTTCGCGGGGTGCTCGCCCCGCTCCTCGAGCGCCAGCCGCGGCAGGTCGTGATTGCGAACCGGAATGCGGCGCGCGCCCACGCCCTGGCGGAGGAATTCGGCGACCTCGGCGCGCTCGAGGGCTGCGGCTTCACCGACGCCGCCGGGCCGCCCTACGACCTCATCGTCAACGGCACCGCCGCGAGCCTGAGCGGCGACATGCCGCCGATGCCCCCCGGACTGGTCGGCGAGGAAACGGTCTGTTACGACATGGCTTATGGCCGGGGGACGACCCCCTTCACGGAATGGGCGCGCTCCCTGCACGCCGCGCGCATCGAAAAAGGCTGGGGCATGCTCGTCGAGCAGGCGGCCGCGTCATTCGCACTGTGGCGCGGCGTGCGGCCGGAGACGAGGCCGGTGCTCGACGCGCTCGCCCGATTCCGCTAGCGATCGGCCGCGGCGGCGCGCGCGGCGCGATACTCGTCCTTGACGCGCACGTAATGGCGCGCGCCGTACACGAGACGTTCGATCTCCGCTTCCTCGAGGTCGCGAATCCGCCGCGCCGGATTGCCGAGATAAAGGCCGCGCGCTGCGAGCCGCTTTCCCGGCGGCACGAGGCTGCCCGCGCCGATGATGGTCTCATCCGGCACCACCGCGCCATCCAGCACCACGGCACCGATGCCGACCAGGCAGCGATTGCCGATCGTGGCGGCGTGCAGCACCGCCTTGTGGCCGATGGTCACGTCGTCGCCGACGCTGAGCGCGAGGCCGCCCGGCGAATGCGGTCCGTCATGCACCACATGCAGCACACAGCCGTCCTGAACGTTCGTGCGGGCGCCGATCTCGATGCGCTGAACGTCGCCCCGCAGGACCGCGAACGGCCACACCGAGCAGTCGTCGCCGAGCACGACGCGGCCGATCACCACCGCGCTTTCGTCGATGTAGACGCGTTCGCCGACGCGCGGCTCGAATCCGAGATGAGTGCGCAGGTTCATCGGCGTCAGCGCATCGTGACGAGCTCTTCGGCGCTCGTCGGATGTATGGCGACCGTGTCGTCGAAGTCGGCCTTGGTCGCGCCCATGCGGATCGCGACAGCGAAGCCCTGCAGCATCTCGTCCGCGCCCGCGCCGATGATGTGACAGCCCGCGATCCTCTCCGCGGGACCCACGCACACCAATTTCATTTCGGTGCGCGGTTTGCGCGCCGTCACGGCGTTGTACATGCCGACGAAATCCGACAGGTAGGTCTTGACGTCTGTTCCGTGGATCGCGCGTGCTTCCGCCTCGCCGATGCCGATCGTCCCGATCGGCGGATGCGTGAACACGACCGTCGGAATCAGCCGGTAGTCTAGGTGCCGGCCGTCCCTGCCTCCGAACAGCCGGTCCGAGAGGCGCCGTCCCGCGGCGATCGCGACCGGAGTGAGCGCCGCCCGGCCGGTCACGTCGCCGATCGCATGGATGTGGGCGACGTTCGTGTCCTGTAACGCGTCGGTCTCGATGAATCCGGCCGCATCGACGCCGACCCCGGCGCGCTCCAGATCGAGTCCGGCGACGTTCGGCGAGCGGCCGACCGCCCAGAGAAGACAGTCGAAGCCGGGGAATTCGCGGCCGTCGACGGCGATCAACGTGGTCGCGCCGCCATCATGCCGCACGGCCGCGGGCGCGACGCGTTGATGCACGACCATGCCGGCAGCGCGCATTTCCCGCATCAGCGCGCCTCCCAGCATCTCGTCGAAGTGGGTCAGCGGACGATCCTTGCGGATGAACAGTTCGACCTCGGAGCCGAGGGCGCGAAACGCGCCGGCCAGTTCGCAGGCAACGTAGCCGCTGCCGACAATCGCGACCCGTTGCGGCCGCTCGTCGAGCGCGAAAAAGCCGTCCGAGGTGATGCCGTACTCCGCGCCCGGCAGATCCGGGATCACCGGGCTGCCGCCGGTCGCGATCACGACGTGACGCGCCGCGAACCGCCGTCCCCCGGCCGCTACGACGCGCGCATCTGCGAAGCCGGCGCGCCCGCGGATGTACTCGATGCCCTTGGCCGCGAGGTTGCGTTCATAGATGGCGTTCAGCCTGGCGACGTAGCCGTCGCGCTTGCCCTTCAACGCCATCCAGTCATGGGCGCCCGGACCGGCGTCGAAGCCGTAATCCCGGGCATCGTCCAACGCGGCGGCCACCTGGGCCGCGTTCCACATGACCTTTTTCGGCACGCAACCGACATTGACGCAGGTGCCCCCGAGCCGGTGCGATTCGATGACGGCCGCCTTGGCGCCGTATTCCGCGGCACGCTGGGCGCAGGCCAGGCCGCCGCTGCCGCCACCGATGACCAAGAGGTCGAGGAATTGCTCGGACACGATTCACCCCGTCTGGATCCGCACGAACCTCCGATGATATACCGCTTCGCGGAGCCGCCCGCCCACCTCTGCTAGAATGCGGGCGGATGGACAATCCCCTGCTCTCCCCGGAATCCCTCCCCTCGTTCGATTCGATCCGGCCGCATCACGCGAAGCCGGCGCTCGAGCGGGTGCTGGCCGACAACCGCGCGCTGATAGCGACGCTGCTCGCGCAGTCCGAGCCGAGTTTCGCGACGCTCGTCGCGCCGCTCGAGGAGGCCCATCATCGCTTGAGCCGCGTGTGGAGTCCGATCTCGCACTTGAACGGCGTCGCCAATACCGCCGAGACACGCGCGGCGTTCAACGAATGCATCCCGCTGCTGACCGCGTACGCGGCCGAACTCGGACAGAATGCCCGGCTCTACGCGGCTTATGCCCGGGTGATGGCGCGCGAAGGGGCTTCGCTCGCGCCCGCCGCGCGCAAACTGCTGGCCAACGCCCTGCGCGATTTCCGCCTGGCCGGCGTGGACCTGCCGGACGCGCACAAGGAGCGCCTGCGCGAGATCCTGCAGAAGCTGGCGCTGCTCGGCGCAAAATTCTCCGAGAACGTGCTGGATTCCGCCCGGGCCTACACGCGTCGCGTCACCGACCGGGCCGAGCTCGCCGGCCTGCCGGCGGGGATCATCGATCGCGCCGCCGCCGACGCGGCCGCCGCGGGACTCGAGGGGTGGCTGCTGAAACTCGATCAGCCGACCTATCTCGCGGTGATGACCGGCGCCGAGAGCGCGCCCCTGCGCCGGGAGATCTACGAGGCCTGGGTCACGCGCGCCTCCGACCTCGGCCCGACGGCGGCCCGTTTCGACAACGGACCCTTGATCGAGGACATACTGCGCCTGCGGCACGAGAGCGCAGGCTTGCTGAATTTTCCGAATTTCGCGGAGTTGGCGCTGGCCACGCGCATGGCCAAGGGCCGCCGCCAGGTGCAGGAATTTCTGCATGATCTCGCCGATCGCTGCCGGCCGGCGGCGATCGCCGAGTTCGCCGAACTGGAGGGCTTCGCGGGACGCAAGCTCGACGCCTGGGACGTGGCCTTTTACACCGAACGGTGCAAGCGCAGCCGTTTTCAGGTTTCCCAGGAGGAACTGCGGCCGTACTTCCCGCTCGCGAAGGTCTTGTCGGGACTGTTCACCGTCGTGGAGCGGCTGTATGGAGTCCGGGTTCGTGAACGGCTCGGCGTCGCGACCTGGCACCCGAGCGTTCGCTACTTCGACCTGCACGGCGCGGACGCCGCGCCGATCGCCGGCTTCTACCTCGACCCGTACGCGCGCGCCGAAAAACGCAGCGGGGCCTGGATGGATGAATGCGTCAACGCCAAGCGGCTGCCGACCGGCGGGGCGCTGCCGATCGCGTATCTGGTCTGCAATTTCTCGGAGCCGGCGGGCACGGCGCAGGCGCTGCTCACCCACGAGGAGGTGACGACCCTGTTCCACGAGTTCGGCCATGGCCTGCACCACATGTTGACACGCGTCGCCTATCCGAGCATCGCCGGCATCAACGGTGTCGCCTGGGATGCGGTCGAATTGCCGAGCCAGTTCATGGAGAATTTCGTCTGGCGCGCGGAGGTGTTGCCGCTGATATCGGCGCACGTGGACACCGGCCTGCCCCTGCCCGCCGAGGTCCTCGCGCGCTTGGTCGGCACGCGCACGTTCCACGCGGCGCTCGACACCTTGCGCCAGATCGAGCTCGCGACCTTCGACTTCGAAGTGCACGCGGACTACGATCCGGCGGCGGGCGCGAAAATCGAGCCGCTCATCGCCTCTGTTCGCCGCCGCATCTCGGTCGTGCCCGCGGCTCCGTTCAACCGCACGCCGTGGAATTTTTCGCATATTTTCGCCGGTGGCTATGCGGCCGGGTACTACAGCTACAAGTGGGCCGAAGTGCTCGCCGCGGACGCGTTCGAGGCTTTCGAGACGGCCGGGGTCTTCGACCAGCGCGTCGCGACGCTGTTCCTCGATTCGATACTGGCACGCGGCGGCAGCGTCGATGCGATGGACGCGTTCGTGGCGTTCCGCGGCCGCGCGCCCGACGTGCGCGCGCTCCTCAGACAGACCGGTATCGCGGCCTGAAGGCGCCTGTGCCATCGTGCTGAAATGCGCCACCTGGAACGTCAATTCGCTGCGCGTACGCCTGCCGCAGCTGCGAGACTGGCTGGGCGCGAACGACCTCGATGTGGTCGCGCTGCAGGAGACGAAGCTGCAGGACTCGGAATTTCCACGCGCGGAAATCGAGGCGCTGGGCTACCACGCCGTTTTTTCGGGACAAAAGACCTATAACGGCGTCGCGATCCTGTCACGGCTGCCGGTCGCGGAGGTCAGCATCGGCCTGCCGGATTCAGAGGACACGCAGCGCCGCCTGATTGCGGCCACGGTCGGCCCGATCCGCCTCATCAACGTCTATGTGCCGAACGGGCAGGCGGTGGGGTCGGAGAAATACGCCTACAAGCTGGATTGGATGCAGCGGCTCGATCGATTCCTGGCGGACGAACTCGCCGCGCACGAGCGCCTGTTGTTGGCCGGGGATTTCAACGTCGCTCCGGACGACCGGGACGTGCATGACCCGCAATCCTGGGAGGGATCGGTGCTGGTCAGTGCGCCCGAGCGTGAGGCGCTCTCGCGCCTGGCCGCCCACGGCATGAGCGATCTGTTCCGGCGCTTCGAACAACCACCGCAGTCGTTCAGCTGGTGGGACTATCGGCAGGGGGCCTATCGGCGCAACCACGGCCTGCGCATCGACCTGATGCTCGCCTCGGCGCGGCTCGCCGCGGTTTGCGCGTTCTGTCGCATCGACCGGGAACCGCGCGCCTGGGAGCGGCCCTCGGATCATGCGCCGTGCACCGCCGGCTTTGACTTAAGCCCGGCGGGAGGCTGAGACGCGCCGCAAAAGGCGAAGCAGTTAATGGCGCGCGGCCGTTGAAGGGCATAACATCGGCCGATGCATGATTTTCGCCGCAACGACTACGATGTGACGAACGCGGTCCAGGTCAGCTCCACCGCGGCGGTGGCGGCCGCGGTCCGCGAGCTGTTTTTGCACGCCTGGCCGGACGAGTCATTCGACCGTGTCGCCCGCGCGTTCGAAGACTTCGACCTGCTGTTCACCGGACGCATGCCCGGCTACCACGGCGTCGACACCGTGTATCACGACCGGCAGCATTCCCTCGACATGACCCTCGCGGCGATGCGCTTGATGGTCGGTTACGAACGCACCGCCACGCCCGCGATGCGCCTCGGGCCGGAGCGGGCGATGATGGCGCTGGTCACCGCGCTGTTCCATGATTCCGGATACATCCGCGAATTCGACGACCGGGAGCATTTGAACGGCGCGGAATTCACGCTGTACCACGTGACGCGCAGCGCGCGATTCCTCGCCCGCTATCTTCCGGTCGTCGGCATGGATCACTGGGCGCCCATCGCGACGCGCATCGTTCACTTCACGGGCTATGAAATGCAGCCCAGCCAGATCCAGCTGGCCGACCGCCGCGACCGCAAACTGGGGCACCTGCTCGGAACGGCGGATTTGATCGCCCAGATGGCCGATCGCTGCTACTTGGAGAAGTGCCGGGACCGCCTCTATCCGGAATTCGTGCTGGGCGGTATCGCGGCCGTCGCGGACGACACCGGCGCGCTGCGCGTGCGCTACAGTTCGGGTGTGGACCTGCTGCGTCAGACGCCGCAATTCGTACTGGAGACCCGCATTCGACGTTTGGAGGGCGAGTTCGAGCACGCCTACCGCCACGTCGAAGTCTTGTTCGACGGCCGCAATCCCTATCTGGAGGCGATCGACCGCAACTTAGCGTACCTGGACCGCGTGCTGCGCACCGAGCGATGGCCGATGCTGCGACGCAATCCCCCGCTTTTCACGGCCCGCGACAACGATTTGCCGCAGGTCCGCGGATTGATGCTCGATCGCCTCAAGAACCTTTGGGCATAGCGCATTCACATCAAGTCGATGCGCGCCACGAAGCGCGAGTGCAGTTCCTCGAGTCGCGCCAGCACGCATTCCTTGCCGAGCAGCGGTGCGTCGGCGAGTGCCTGGCGCAACGTCCCCAAACCGAGCGCGCGACGGGCCGGCTCGGCGACCGGGGCGAAACTATAATGCCAGGGTTCGGCCTGGACGCCCGAGTGGACGCCGCGATAGGGCCTGAAGAATCCGTAGCGCGGGGCGTGGCGTTCGAGCCAGGCGCACAGCCCCGCGAACGGTCCGCCCGGCGCATATTCGGCCGGCATCAGCGAAACTGAGTCCGCCACGCCTACGCGCCCGCGGTCGATCAAATCGACATCCGTTCCCCAATGATGGCGGCTTGAGCCGGGAATCGCGGTCCATCGCAGGATCGCGTCGACGCGCTCCGCTGGCGCCAGCGCGCGCGCGTCCAGCGGTTCCCCCGCCGCGCCGTACAATGCCCGCTCGCCGCGATATTTGTCGTTCCACAGGCGCAGCTGCCGGGCGAAGTCGCGAAAGGCGCTGACCGGGGCGATGTCGATGCCGTCGAGCAGAGCCGCCCGCCGCAGATTCGAGAATGGCTCGAGCGCGTGGGCGTGCAACGCGCAATCGAATTGCGGCAGATCGACGAGGTGCGTACGGACGCGGCCGGTAAGCTCCTCCGCGTTCATGCGTCATCGGCCTCCACTGCCGCGGCGCCCGCCACGACTCGATCGAGCATGGACACCAGCGCCGCGGGTTCCTGGGCGCCGGAGATCGCGTATTCCCCGTTGAATATGTAAGCCGGCACCCCGCCCAGGCCGAGCGTGGCGGCATGGCGCTGCGCGGCGACGATCGCGTCCTGTCCGGTGCGCAGCACGAGCGCGCTCAAGGCCTCGCGTTCGGCCAGCCCGCATTCAACCCCAAGGCGCACCAGGGTGTCGATGTCGCCGATGTCGAGACCTTCCTCGAAATAGGCCCGCATCAGCCGCTCGACCACCAAGTGGTCGCGGCCACGGCGGGCGGCGAGCGAGATCAGCAAATGGGAGCGCCGGGTGTTCGGGACGCGCTCGATCCGGTCGAAGCGGAAATCGATGCCGGCGGCGCGCCCGAGTTCGATCAGCTGCCGCTCGCTTTCCCGGAACCGCTCGACATTGGCGACCCGCGTGGCGAGGAATTCCGTCCTCTGCATACCTTCGAGGGGCAGGTCCGGATTCAACTCGAACGGCCGCCAGGTCAACCGGGGCGCCAGTTGCGGCCGCATGTCGAGAGCCGCCTGGAGGCGCCGCTTGCCGAGAAAACACCACGGACACACCGTGTCGGTATAGATGTCGATTCGCAGTCGCCGGCTCATGGACCGCCATTGTACGCGGCCCTTTATGCCCTTTGGCGACAGCGAGTATCATGGGACGTTACAAAATCGCAACCCCGGCCGGTGACGAAGATGGCGTCGAGCCTCAAGACGAAATACGTGCTGCTCGCCTTCATGGTCGTTACCTTGCTGACGGCGCTGCTCGGCGGGCTCGCCTATCTCGAGCACCGCGCGGACGCTGCCAGCCTCGGCGAAATCGCCAAGGGCACCGTCGCGAGTAAATTGGAGCGCGACCTCGAGGCCCGCGCGACGAAATTGTCGCGGGTCTCGGCGGTGCCCCTGGCGTCGTCATTGCGGTCGGCGGACAAGGCCGGAACCGCCGCGATCGCCTCCGGCATCCTGAATCAGGCGGACGTCCAACGTGTCGAGATTTTGGATCACGACGGCAGCGTCGCCTACTCAGCCTCGCGTGCGGCGACGCGTCCGACGCAGTCCGGACCGTACACCGTGCAGACCGCGATCCTCGCCAATACCGATGGCAGCACCGCGGAACGGGTCGGCACTCTGCAACTGTGGCTCAGCAGGGCCAATCTCGAAGCCACGCTCGCGGACCTGCGCGCCGACCTCGAGCGGCAGCAGGCGGCGCAGGCACGCCGCGTCGCCGCCGGCCTCGTCGGCCTGAGCGCCTTGATGCTGTTGATCGGACTGGCGAGCGCCTGGATGTTCGCCAGGCGCCTGTCGCGGCCGATCAGCGCGCTGGTGAAGAGCGCGGAACGGATCGGCCAGGGCGACTACACCCGGCCGCTCGCTGTCCTGCGCCACGACGAGATCGGCGAACTGCAGGCGGCGCTGGAGCGCATGCGGCTGAAGCTGCGTGAAACGACGATCACCAAGAACTACCTGAACACCGTGCTCAACAGCTTGAGCGACGCGGTTCTCGTGACCTCCCCCGACGGGGTCGTCAAGAGCTGCAACGACGCCGCCTGCCGCCTGCTCGGATTCGACGAGGCACAAATGCTCGGCCAGCCGCTGCTGGGATTCATCGACGAGATTCACCGGCCCGCGTTCGACCCCGGACACACGGCGGCGGAGGCGCGCGAAACCGTCCTGCGTACGGCGCGTGGACAAACCATTCCGGTATCGATGGCCGGATCGGCCATCAGCACCGCGGATCCCCAGTTCCAGGGCAACATCTACGTCGCGCGCAACATCACCGAACGCAAGCGCGCGGAGCGGCGGATCCGGTACCTCGCCCGCTACGACACCCTGACCAAAATGCCGAATCGCATGCAGTTCCACCATCTGCTGCAACAGGCGATCGCGCGGTCGCGGCGCAATCAGCGCATGCTCGCGCTGTTGTACCTGGATCTGGATCGGTTCAAGGAGGTCAACGACACCTTCGGACACGCGGCCGGCGACCGCACGCTCGAGATTCTGAGCGAGCGGCTGACGCGCAGTCTCAGCAAGGACACCGTCATCGGACGGCTGGCGGGGGACGAATTCGCGATGTTCATCGATGATCTGCCGACGGACGTCGATAATCGCGCCGGGATAGGCGCCCTGGCGCGCACCCTGCTGGATGAGATCAGCCGCACGTTCTACGTCAATCAACAGGAGGTGTACCTGACCGCGAGCGTCGGCATCGCGATCTGTCCCACCGACGCCGAGAACGTCATCGACCTCATCCGCAACGCCGATGCTGCGATGTATCACTCGAAACAGAACGGCGGCAATTCGAGTGCGTTCTACGTCCCGGAAATGAACGCGGCCGCGGTCGAACGGTTGATGTTGAAGAGCAAGCTGCGCCGCGCGCTGGAGCGCGACGAACTGGTGATCCTGTACCAGCCCAAGGTCGACCTGCGCGACGGCCGGGTCATAGGCGCCGAAGCGCTGCTGCGCTGGCGTCTGCCCGGCCACGGCGACATCTCGCCGTCGCATTTCATCCCGCTCGCCGAGGAGACCAGCCTGATCCTCGACATCGGCGAGTGGGTGATGAACCGGGTCTGCGCCGACTACCGTCGCTGGCAGGGAATCATCGCCCAGCCGGGACGAATCGCGATCAACCTGTCGCTGCGACAATTGAAACAGGCGAGCTTCACCGCGCGCGCGCGGGCCATATTCCGCAAGCACGAAGTGTCGCCGACCTGCTTCGAGCTCGAGGTGACCGAAACGACGCTGATGACCGATCCGAAACGCACGATCGGCCTGCTCAACGAGTTGTATGGCATGGGATTGCATCTGGCGATCGATGATTTCGGCACGGGCTATTCCTCGCTTTCCGCGCTGCAACAATTCCCGATCGGCACGCTGAAGATCGACCAATCGTTCGTCCGCGACGTCGCCGTCGATTCGGACGATGCGGCCATCGTGCGCACCATCATCGACATGGGCCGCAGCCTGGATCTCGAGGTGATCGCCGAAGGGGTCGAATCCGCCGAACAGCTCGATTTTCTGCGCACCCATGGCTGTCATTTCGCGCAGGGGCGGCTCTTCGGCGACGCCATGCCGCAGGAGGATTTTCTCGCCATCTTGGCAAAGCAGAACCGCGGGCTCACCGGCGGCTATCACTCGGTCCTCGTGCTGGCCGCGTCGAAGCCGCCGTTGTCCGCTTCTTAACCCCGCGAGAGCCCGGCACGCATGCTGTCTGCGCGGGACCTGACCCTGCGGCGCGGGCCGACGCCGCTGTTCGAGCGGGCCGATTTCACCATTTACCGCGGCGAGAAGGTCGGCATCACCGGCGCGAACGGCGCCGGTAAATCGAGCCTGTTCGCCGCGCTGCGCGGCGATCTCGCCGCCGACCGGGGCGAGATCGAGGTGCCGTCCGGCGTGAAAATCGCGCACGTCGAACAGGAAATCACGGCCAGCGACCGCGAAGCGATCGAGTTCGTGCTGGACGGCGACGCGGAGCTGCGCAAGGTGGAGGCGTCGATCGAACGCGCGGAACAGACGCACGCGCCGATGGAACTCGCCGAAGCGCACGCCGCCCTTGCCGCGATCGACGGATATCGCGCGCGCGCGCGCGCCGCCGAGATCATGCATGGTCTCGGCTTCCGGACCGGCGACGAGGCGCGCCGGATGGGCGAATTCTCCGGCGGATGGAGGGTGCGCCTCGCGATGGCCCGCGCGCTTTGCGCGCGCGCCGACCTGCTGCTGCTGGATGAACCGACCAACCATCTGGACCTCGACGCGATCGTCTGGCTCGAGGATTGGCTGCGCGCCTATCGCGGCACCCTGCTGATGATTTCGCATGACCGGGAGTTCCTCGATGCGATCATCGACCGGGTGCTGCACATCGAAGCGCGCGCCGTCCGGATTCATTCGGGAAACTACTCGCAGTTCGAGCGTAAGCGCGCCGAGGAGCTCGCACTGCAGAGCGCGCTGCAGGCGAAACAGGCGCGACGCATCGCGCAAATCAGCGGCTTCGTGAACCGCTTCCGCGCGCAGGCGAGCAAATCCCGCCAGGCACAGAGCCGTTTGAAGATGCTGCAGCGGATGGAGCGGATCGTGCCCGCGCACGTCGACAGCCCGCTCGCGTTCGAATTCGCGCCGCCGGCGAAGACGCCGCGACCGCTGCTCGCGATCGAGGGCGCGGCCTGCGGTTACGGCGCACGCAGCGTCGTGACGGGCATCGACGTGTCGATCGGCCCTCAGGATCGAATTGCGCTGCTGGGCGAAAACGGAGCCGGCAAATCCACGTTCACGAAGCTTCTGGCGGGCGAGGCGGCGCCGCTGTCCGGGCGGCGCGCGCCGGCGGCGGATCTGGCCATCGGCTATTTCGCGCAGCACCAGCTCGATCAATTGGAGCCGGACTGCACGCCCTTCTGGCACATGCGCAACAGGGCCGGCCCCGAGCACGCACGCGGCGAGGAGCAGCCGCTGCGCGATCATCTGGGGCGATTCGGCTTCCAGGGCGAGCGGGCGTTCGATCCGGTCGGCCGCTTCTCCGGCGGCGAGAGGGCGCGGCTCGCGCTCGCGCTGATCGTCGCGCGCCGGCCGAATCTGCTGGTGCTCGACGAGCCGACGAACCACCTCGACATGGACATGCGCCAGGCGCTCACGGTGGCCTTGCAGGGATTCGAGGGCGGCTTGATCGTCGTATCGCACGACCGGTTTCTGATCAAGGCGGTCGCCGACTCGCTGTGGCTGATCGCCGACGGGCGACTGCGCGAATTCGACGGTGATCTGGACGATTACCAGCAATGGCTGAAATCGCGCGCGAGCCGCGAGCGCGCCGCCGACACGCCGCAGCGCGCCGATCAACGGGCCGATGCGCGCGCGAGCCGCGCCGCGGCGGACGGCCTGCGGCGGCGCTTGACGCCGCTGCGCCGGGAGTTGCTGGACCTCGAGCGGCGCATCGAGACCTTGAGCGCGGAACGCATCGCCTTGGAAGAAGGGTTCGCCGCCGGCAGGGAACCGCCGCCGGACGCGTTCGAGCGCTACGCGGAGCTCGCGCGGCAGATCGCCGACCTGGAGACGCGCTGGCTCGAAGTCGGCAGCACACTCGAAGCGTCGGAGGTCACGGATGCGAACTGACCCGGGCCGCGCGCACTATTCGATCAAGGCGGCCGCGGTCGCGGCCGGGCTGAGCGTCGAGACCGTGCGCGCCTGGGAACGCCGTCACGGCATCGTCAATGCGCGCCGCGACCGGGACGGACATCGCATTTACACCGCCCTCGACGTCGCGAGGCTGCGGCGGTTGCGGCTCGCGACCGAGCGCGGCCATGCGATCGGCAAGATCGCGCAAGCATCCGACGCGGAACTGGACCGGATGATCTCGCAGCCCGATCCGAACCGCGGTTTCAGCGCGCCCGCGCAGGCCATCGCGGCGCAAATCCTGGGTGCGGTGGAGAGGTATGACATCGAGGGCTGTGATCAGGCGATCGCCATGGCCTTCGCGTTGTTGCCGCTGCCGGCGGTCGTCGGCGAAGTGTTGGTGCCGGTGCTGCGCGAAGTCGGCGACCGCTGGCATCAAGGCCGCTTCACCATCGGCCAGGAGCGCCTGGTTTCGAGCGCCGTGCGCCGGCAGACCAGCTCCGTGCTCAATGCGCTCAACGCGACCACCAAGGGCCCGACCATCGTGTTCGCCACCCTGAGCGGGGAATTGCACGAACTCGGCATATTGCTGTATGCGGCATTGGCCGCCAGCCGGCGGGTGCGGGTCTGCTACCTGGGTCCGGACATGCCGCCGCGGGAGATCGCCGATTTCTGCCGGCACGTGGATGTGGTCGCGGTCGCCATCAGCATCGTCATGATCGAGGATCTAGGCTCGGCATTGCAGCAGCTGGCCACGCTGCGCGAATGCCTGGATCCCGCCACCGAGATCTGGATCGGCGGCGCGGCATCCGGCTACGCGGCACCCGCGCAATTTCCGCTGGGTAGCGTCACGATGTCGGGACCTTCGGATTTCGAGACACGCATCGAGCTGTTTGGATCCGCGACCCGCTGATCGGGCGATCAAGATCCGGGTGCGCCGTGCGGACGCGCGCGCAAAGTCCGATCGGTGTCGGCAACGATCCGGGCGAGCGCCTGATCGGCAGCGGCGTCGAAGGCGGCGACGATCGCTCCGAGGCGATCCGCGGTCGCGGTCCGCGATACATCGGCGACGTAGCTTCCCAGCGTCGTCCGCCTGCGCACGTCGCCGAGTCGGGCAACCAGATGCACCCGGATCACCGGCGCCGCCCCCGCGGCCGGATACTCCGCTTGAAAAGCCGTCACCTCGATTTCCAGCCAGACCGGCGGCCGTAACTCGGACGCGGCACCGACGACGTTGCGCAGGCCCGAACGGGCGCGAAACTCCTGCACCGCGAGCTGGCCGAACACTTCACCGAGCCGGCCGTTCCAGCGTGCACCGGCGAAATAATCCAGCCGCCCGTCCGGACGGCCCGCGGCGATCCGATCCGTGTCGAGGCCGGCCTCGAGGAGCGGGTTGAGGACTTCGAGATCGACGCCGATGGCGGGGTCCTTCGCACCCTGCCCGGCCGCCAGGCGATAGGTGATCGGCGGGTCGACGTTCGAGCGAAGCAGCGCCCCGGTGCACCCGGGAAGCGTCACCGCGCATAAGCATGCCAGGGCGGCGCGGGGGCCGAATCTGACGGGGTTCATGGCGGCACCTGGATGCCGGATTTCTTCGGCTGGTATAGCAGGCGCGAGGGGTTCTGCTGGAGAGAACGGGACAAGTCGCGGATCTGCAGCGCGGCGGCCTGACTGTCGCGCAGCAAGCGTTCGAGTTCAGGCAGCCCCTGGTCGGTGAAGCGGGTCAGCTGCGGGCCGTTCTCCGCGACCAGTTGATCCAGTCGTCTCGTGGTCGCGGCCAGATTGTCGGTGACCACGGTGATGTGCGCCATCGTGCTTTCGACCTGAGGCGCTGAGTGCGCGGCGATCGCGCGAAGGCCCGCCGCGGCGCCGTTCACCTCCCGGGTCGACGTGCGGATCTCGTCGACCAAGCTCTGCACGTCGCGTATCGTCGCCGGCAGACGCTCGCTCGCCTGCCGCGCATTGTCGATCGTGGCGCGCAACGCGGCGACGTTGGCGTCGCTGAACACCTCGTTCAAGTGGTCGACGAGTTCCACCGCGTGCGTGGTCAGGGCCGGAAGACTCCCGAGCAGCACGTCGAAGTCGGACGGCGCCGAGGCGATCACCGGGTAGTCCCGGCCCTGCGGCAGGGGCTGCGGCGCGGCGGCCTTGCGGTTCTGCTCGAGATCGATGAACAACAGGCCGGTGACTCCCTGCAGGCTCAAGGAGGCGCGCGTGCGACTGTCGATCGGCGCGACCGTGTCGATGTCGGCGACCACCCGGACACGCTTCGGTTGGGACGGATCGAGCATGATCCGCACGACCTTGCCCACGTCGACTCCCAGATAGCGGACGGGACTGCCGTTGGTCAGGCCGCTGACCGAGCCGTGAAAATAGATCTCATAGCGCGTGTAGCTTCTCTTGTCGGCGTGTTCCGAATACCAAAAGATGAAGGCCGTCGCCATCGCGATGACCAGCAGCACGAACGCGCCGACGGCGACGTAATTTGCGTCCCTATCCATTCGCCTCCTCCGGCGCCGCGCGGGCGCGCGCCCCGTGAAAATAGGCCTGTATCCAAGGGTGAGGATTTGCGGCGAGCTCCGCGCGGGTGCCGCTGACCATCACTCCGTCGAGAATAACCCCCATCCGGCCGCAGGTTCGAAAGAGCGTGTCCAGATCGTGCGTGATCATGACGACGGTCAAACCCAGCTGGGAGTGCAGGTACAACAGTAGCTGATCGAAGCCGGCGGCGGAAATCGGATCGAGCCCGGCGGTTGGCTCGTCGAGAAGCAGGAGCTTCGGCTCCAGCGCCAGCGCCCGGGCGAGGGCCGCGCGCTTGACCATGCCCCCGGACAGCTGCGCCGGATACTTTTCCGCGGTCTCGGGGGGCAGGCCGACCAGCGCGACGCACAGATCCGCCAAGGCCGCGAGCGCCGCTGGTGCCTGGGTGCGGTATTCACGAATCGGCAGTTGAATGTTCTCGGCGACCGTGAGCGAGCTGATCAGTGCACCGTTTTGAAAGGTGACGCCGAAGGTCTGGACGAACGCGGCACGCTCCGCCGGTGACAGCCGGCCGACGTCCCTGCCGTACAACTCCACGGTTCCGGCATCCGCTCGCTTCAATCCGAGCATCGTCCTGAGCAACACGGACTTCCCCGAGCCGGACCCGCCGACGATGCCGAAGATTTCGCCGGCCGCCACGTCGAGGTCGAGACCGTCGTGCACGAGCTGGCCGCCGAATCGATTGACGAGGCCGCGGATGCGGATGACCGGCGGGCGCGCGTCGGCGTTCACTCAGAAGTCCAGGCGCACGAACAGCAGCGCGAACAGGGCATCGGCGAGAATCACCAGGAAGATGGATTGAACGACCGCGAGCGTCGTCAGGCGGCCGAGTTCGCGCGCCGAATCGCGCACCTGCATGCCGCGGTAGGTGCCGACGATCGCGATGAGCGCGGCGAACACCGGCGCCTTGACGAGACCGGACCAGAAGGTCGTCGGCGCGAGCGCGTCACGCAGGCGGCTCGTGAACTGCGACCAGGGGATGTGCAGCTGCAGATGCGCGAGCAGGCCGCCGCCCGCGAGTCCCATCGCATCCGCGAGGATCGTGAGCAGCGGCAGGGTGATGACGAGCGCGAGGATCCGGGGTACGACCAGCAACTCGATCGGATTCATGCCCATCGCCCGCAGCGCGTCGGTTTCCTCGTTCAGCTGCATGACGCCGATCTCGGCGGCGAACGCGCTGCCCGAGCGGCCGGCGACGATGATCGCGGTGAGCAGCACCCCCATCTCGCGCAGCACCGCGATCGCCACCAGGTCGACGACGAAGATATCCGCGCCGAAGCGCGTCAATTGCTGCGCGCCCAAATAAGCGACGATGACGCTGATGAGGAAGGCGATCAGAGAGACGATCGGTATGGCGGTGACGCCGGTCTCGTAGACATGCCGGGCCAGCGATGGAATTCGCAAGGCGCGCGGATTGACGAGCGCGCGGCCGCTCACGACGACGATGCGGCCGAGAAAATCGGCCAGCGAACGCACCTCGCCGGCCTGCGCGATCGCCCACCGGCCCAGATTCTCGATCGGACCGTCGGCGGCGCGCGCCGGCGACGACGCCGCGGCGACATGGCGGCGCTGCAGTTCCTCCAACCACGCGATGTGGTGCGGCGCGCCGACATGGTGGACCGTCAACTCGCCGTGTCCGGCCGTAGCGAGCCGCGACAGCAGCGCCCAAGCGGGCCCGATTCCCGGCGCCTCGGCGCCGGACCAATCGCAAACGACGGTTCCCTCGAGCCGCTGGGGCAGCAGCTCGAGCCGTTCTTGGACCTGGGCAATAGCCGGCGCAGACCAATCGCCGCCGATGACCAGCCGCCAGGCGTCGCCGTCACCGTCGAGCGCCAGGGAACTATTCAAGGTTCAACCGCCCGGATGCCGCATTCGCATATGCTATCAGGCGTCATCGGGGCTGTCCTGCGCGGGCGCCGCCCGCGCAGGACCCGACAGGATGGAATCGAACCGCGAAGATGCATCAAGATCCCCTGTTCCAGATTCTCCTGCTGCTGACCGCGTCGGTCTGCGTCGTCGCGGCGGTGCGCAAGCTGGCGCTGCCGGGGATCCTGGGATATCTCGCGGTCGGCATGCTGCTCGGGCCGCACGCGCTCGATTTGGCGCCCGATACGGAAACGACCCGGCTGCTCGCGGACGTCGGCGTCGTGTTCCTGGTGTTCACGCTCGGGCTGGAGTTTTCCCTGCCGCGCCTGATCGCGATGCGCGCGGAGGTTCTCGGAGTCGGCGGACTGCAGGTGCTCGCCACCGCCGCGATCGTCGCCGCGATCGGCGCCTCGGCCTACGGAATCCCGGCGCCGGTGGCGATCGTGGTCGGCGGCGCCGTCGCGATGTCGTCCACGGCGATCATCGTCTCGCAGCTCACCGAACAGTCGGAGAACAATCGCACGCATGGGCGGCTCGCGGTCGCGATCTGCCTGTTTCAGGACCTGGCGTTCACGCTGTTCCTGGCGCTGGAGTCGTCGCTGCACGACGGCGGACATGCGGGCGGCGCGCGCGCAATCGCGGTCGCGGTGGCCATCGCCCTGGCGGCGCTCGGCCTCGTGCTCGCGGCCGGACGCTGGCTGTTGCGGCCGTTGTTTCACGCGATCGCCTCGGTCCGCTCGACGGAGCTGTTTTCATTGACGGTCGTCCTCGTCGTGCTCGCGTCGGCGTGGGCGACGCGGGCGGTAGGCCTGTCGCTCGCGCTCGGCGCGTTTCTCGCCGGAATGATGCTCGCGGAGTCGGAATTCCGGCATCAGGTGGAGGCGGCGATACGATCCTACCGCGACGTGCTGCTGGGCCTGTTCTTCATCACCGTCGGCATGCTGCTGAATCTGGGGCTGCTGCTGCGCCATTTTCTGCTGGTGATGGTGCTGCTCGCCGGCACCGTGACGCTGAAGACCGCGGTCATCGCGCTCGCCGCCAGACGCCCGGCGCGCAGCTGGTTCAAGGCGATCCGCGCCGGCGTCGTCGCCTCGTCGGGCGGCGAATTCGGCTTCGCGCTGCTCACGCTGCTGCTGCGCCATCAATTGCTGGCGGCCGCGATCGTGCAGCCGCTGTTGGCGGCCACGGTGGTGAGCATGGTGGTCTCGCCGCTGTTGATACGGCACAACCGCCTGATCACCCGCACGCTGCTCGGGCAGAAGGGCCCGCCGCGGGAGGACATCTCCCATGAGTCACGTGCGACCCTCGCGGTCGCCGAGCGCGATCACGTGTTGATCTGCGGATTCGGGCGCGTCGGCCAGAACATCGCCCGCATACTCGAGGAATACGGCTTCGAATACCTCGCGCTCGACGTCGACCCCTACCGCGTCCGCACGGGCCGGCAGGCGGGCGATCCGGTGGTGTTCGGGGACGCCGGCCAGGCCGAGATCCTGCAGAGCGTCGGGCTCACGCGCACCAGCTGCGTCGTGATCACCTTCGCGAACACGCCGGTGAGCCTGCGGATCCTGCGCGCCGTGCGTGCGCTGCGCGGCGACGTGCCGGTGCTGGTGCGGACGCAGGATGATACGCGGCTCGAGGAGCTGCAAGGCGCGGGCGCGACCGAAGTCGTCCCGGAAACCTTCGAGGCGAGCCTGATGCTCTCCTCGCACCTGCTGTTGCTGTTGAAACAGCCGGTTCCGCGGGTCATCCGCACCATCAACGAGATCCGCCGCCATCGGTACGCGATGCTGCGGCACTTCTTCCCGGCGGAAGGGACCGGAAGGGCGGATCCGGGCGGCGCATTTCGCGAGGAACTGCACAGCGTCATTCTGCCGCCCCAGGCCTGGGGTGTGGGGCGAAGCCTTGCCGAGTTCGCGCAGCGCGGCTCCACGGCGATCGTCACGGCCATACGCCGGGATGGCATTGTCGGCCGCGATCCCGGCCCGGACACGGTGTTCAAGGAGGGCGACGTCGTCGTGCTTTACGGCACCCCCGCCGCCGTGGAACACGCGGAGACCCTGCTGCTGATCGGCTGATCGCATTTATCTGATTGATATTGATAGTTTTTTTTCGGCTGTCGCGGCGACCCTTTACAGCGCCTGATGTTCGCCGCATAG
The DNA here is from genome assembly GCA_021780475.1 of Pseudomonadota bacterium. Taxonomy (GTDB): domain Bacteria; phylum Pseudomonadota; class Gammaproteobacteria; order Steroidobacterales; family Steroidobacteraceae; genus Bog-1198. The sequence continues at coordinate 2,968 of JAJXYR010000045.1, read as the reverse complement.
TAATCCCACTGTTTAAGGGCAAACCCACCGAAAGGCGGGGACGCAAAACCACCGGTCTTAGGGATGTTCCGCGAGGACGTCTGACGATAGCGGGGTTGCCAGATTCCGGACGCGCCCAGCGTGTCCGCGGCCTACGCGTCTTTGCCCCCTGACAGCGGGTTCACGTTCCGCTCGTGTTGAGTCTTCCGGGGGGAAGCATATGGCACTCAAGGGAACGCGCTCACGGAGCGCGGATCATTCAGGGATTTATCGCCGCCCACGTCTCGTCGTGCGGCCGCGGCGTTTGGAGGACTTCGCCGCGATCATCGCCAAGCCGAAGTCGTTTCCGTCGCCGGTGCGCGCGGTCGGCGCCGATTACTCTCAGACACGCTGCGCGAGCGGCGACGGCGGCACCACGGTCAACACCGGCGCGCTGGACAAGATCCTGGATTTCGACGATGGCAGCGTGCGCGTGCAGGCCGGCGTGAAACTCGGGACGCTGGTGCGCGCGCTCGCGGAGCGCGGGCTGGAACTACCGTTGACGCCGGAGATCGGCAATATCAGCGTGGGCGCGCTCGCCGTCTCGACGCTGCCGCAGCCCTCGTATCAGGAAGGCATGGCGCAGATGTCCTCCTGCGTGGCCGAAATGAAGCTGGTCACGCCCCAGGGCAGGCAGATGACGGTGACGGAGCGCGACCGCGACTTGTTGCGGGTGTTGCGTTCGAGTTTCGGACTGCTCGGCCTCGTGCACGAGGTGGTGCTCCGGGTGGAGACACTGAAGCCGGTCAAAGTCGACTACAGGGCGTATTCTTTCGCAGAATTCAAGGCCGGCTACGCCGGCATCGTCGCCGGCGGCGGCGCCCTGCGATTTCACGTCGCCCCATTCTCGGACCGGGTGACCGTCGAGAGGCGGATCCCGGATCACGAGGAGAGCGTCAGCCGGTCCGGCATCTGGCAGGTGCGCAATTCCGTGATGCGCAACGTATTGCCGGCATTCGGGACCTCGGTCGGCAGCGTGCTCGCGGCCCCCGGCCTGCGCAACGCCGTGCTCTCCGGCGTGCACCGCGCGCTCAATGCGACGCAGGCGCGCGCGCAGCGCGGCGTCGTACTGTATGCACACGAATGGATGCGCGAACTGCCCGCGGAATCGTGGAAGGCGCGCCACACGTACAGCCTGTGGGCGTTCGCCCAGTCGGATTTCCCGCGCGTGCTGGAGAAATATCTCGCCTTTTGCCGCGCCTATTACAAACAGTTCCGCTACCGCTGCAACCTGGTCGCGGGCGCGACGAGATTGCACCGGGACCGCAATTCCTTGTTCAGCCCGAGCTACGCCGGCAACATGGTGACGCTGGAACCGTCGTCGCCGGGAGATCAGGGATTCGAGGATTTCCTGATCGACTTCAACGACTTCGCGTCCGCGGCGGGCGGCATCCCGACGTTCAATCAAACGCGCGCATTGCAGCCGGACCACATCGCCAAGGCCTTCGGCGAGCGGGCGCGGCTCTTCGCGGCACTGCGGCGGCGAACCGACCCGCTGAACCGGCTGCGCAACAGCTACTTCGCGCAGCTGCTCGACTGAGCGGCGGTTCGGGCTTCAGGCCTTGTCCTGAAGGTGCGCCTCCAGGAACCAGAGATATTTGTCCAGTTCGCGGGAAATGCCGGTGAACAGGTCCGCGGTGTCGGCGTCGCCGAGCTTGGCGGTGTCGTCGATCGCCGCGCGCACCGCCTTGCCGTACACGGAAAGCTGTGTCGACAGGTAATCCAGATGGTCCTTGCCGGACGTGATGTTCAACGGGTAATTCTTCAATTTGCTGCGCTTCGCGGCAACCGCCACCGTCCCCTCGGCCGTGCCGCCGAGCGCCGTCACGCGCTCGGCGATTTCATCGATCTGGCCGAGTACGGCGTCGGAAATCTTGTCGAACAATTCATGCAGCGCGATGAACTGCGGGCCCTTGACGTTCCAGTGGGCGTGCTTGACCTGGCTCTGCAGATCGATGGCGCCGGCCAGTCGATCGTTGAGCACGGCGATGACGTTGCGCCGCACCTTTTCCGATAAATCGATCTTCGTCTTGTACATGCCTTGCTCCTCGGGACGGACTGACAGCTCGTGCCGATAGTGTGCACCAAACGCGCCCGCCGGTCACAACCCGACCGCGCGCGAGCGGATTCGAATCGTGCCGACGATCAAGGCCGCGCCGATCGCGAGGCCGGTCCAGGTCGCCGGACTTCGCAGGAAATCCGCGGGGTCGAGCAGAGTCCACACGTCGACCGACGCGAACGAGGGGTCGGCGCCGCCGGCACCCGCGGCGCGCAGCAGCGTTTCCGTGAGGCCGTGGAACGCGGTTCCCGGGTACCCCGTGAACAGGCGCGCGGAGAGCGCCGCGGCGACGTGGCCGGTGCCGAAGAACGCCCGCTCGGCCCAGATCAGCGCCAACGGCGGCAGGATGGACCACAGGCCGAGCGCGCGCCGCGCCCAGGCCGAGATCAGCATCAACCAACCGGCGACCGGCAGGAACCAGACCGCGGACGTGACGATCAGGTAGACCCAGAGCGCCTGCAGTTGGAGCCACAGGTCGGCGCGCCACAGCGACGCGCCGAACCACGAACTCGCGCGCACCGACACGATGAAGGCGATGAGCACGGTGGTCACGTCGGCGGCGGCGAAATAGACGAGCGGGATGACGATCAGCGCGGTCGCGAGCTTCGCGAGCACCGTTTCGGCATCGGTGATCGGCAGCGACTTCCAGAACAGAATGCTGTGATCCTTGCGCTCCGTGTGCAGACTGTCCAGCAGATACCAGGCGGAGTAGATCGACATCGCCAGGAAGAAAACGATGCCGAAGGCGAACAGCAGCAGGCCGCCGACCATTCGATAGGGCGGGACGCCCGCGGAGGCATCGACGTCGGCCTTGCCGAACAGGGCGGCAAGCACCGACAGGACTCCGATCGAGGCCGGCGCGATCCAAATCGCCCGGTTTTCCCACAGCTC
>JAJXYR010000100.1 GCA_021780475.1 Pseudomonadota bacterium | reverse complement strand
CCCACGATGGCCGCTGATCGCCGCCGCCGCCGTCCGTTCGGGCTCCGCCCTGACGGGCGGCGGCGGCATCAGCCAATCAGCTAGTCTCCATCTCGTACACCACTTCCCGGGACGTCAGCCGATTGGACCGTCAATGGACTCGCTGCCGATGCCGAATCCGACGATTCGACGGGTATACACGTCGATCACCACGAGGACCCAGTGGCTGCGAAGGAGGATCGACTCGCAGCGAAACAGATCGACGCTCCAAAGACTGTCCTTGGTGTGCGCAAGGAAGGTCAGCCAGGACGGACCAGAGGATTGCGGGTATCGGCGGTGGTAGTGCTTCGCCAGGACCCGGCGTACGACATCTCTATCGATCTCGGCACCGAACGCATGAGCAATCTGCTCGGCGATGCGCTGATAGCCGAATCGTGGATTGCGGCGCTTCATCTCGATGATCGCGGCGATGAGTTCCTCCGAGGGACCCTTCGGGCCGGGATTGGCGCCGGTTCCGATCGAGGAGAACAGGCGCCGATATCTTCGGTCGACCAGTGCCCTGTGGAACCGTAACAACGTGGCTGGCTTGAGAATCGCGGCAACCGACGCCACGCGCCGAGGACTGATGAACAGCGTGCTCAGTCAGAGCACCAAGCGATCGAGGGAGGTCACGGGTGGTGCGCGCCGACTGGAACGACGGCTGATGATCAGTTGTTGCTTCAGGAGCAGGGACTCGGCAACGACGGAACGGACACCGCCGGGGCGCGTGAGCTTGGCCGGGGTGACGATCAATTGCACCGCGAGGAGAAGCAGGTCACGCATCGTCGGAGAAGGCTACCAGTGACGGCCGCCGACGCTAGACTGCTCGCGGACGAGATGTCGCGGTATGATCTGCGAACTCGCACCCCACAGGCTCAACGCCGAGGTCAAACGTCGGACCGACGTCGTCGGCATCTTCCCCAACGAAGCGGCCGTCATACGCCTCGTCGGCGCGCTGCGACTAGAGCAGAACGACGAGTGGCAACTGCAGCGCCGCTACATGCAACTTGAGGGACTGGCGTCCCTGAGTGACAATCAAACCGCCAGACTGTCTGCTGTGGTCAGCTGAGCACGAGTCGAACCTGACCAAGATCTACGACTCGTACACCACTCGCCGGGACACGATCGATGGAGAGCTTTTTCTCGAGCCTGAAAGGCGAATATCTCGAGCATCAGCACTTCGCCACTCACGCGGCGGCACGAGCTGCCGTATTTACTTACGTGGAAACTTTCTACAATCGCGTCCGGTTACACTCGAGCATCGGTTACCGGCCGCCCAATGAGTTCGAAGCGATGCTCAAACGGGCCGCATAATCGGCTTTCGTTGAGGTCCGGTTTTTCGAGGCAAGCCCAGTCAGGCTGGTCAGGCTGGTACGCTGCGGCAGGGCAGGTGCTTTGAAAGTACTATCCGCGGGGTGCTCGCGACGGAGCTGATCAACACCGCGATCGAGACGTTGGCCGATCACCTGAACCCGCAGCGCCATCCCCAGATCCGCATCGTGAAGGACTGCGCCGCCGGGGCCGTGCTCATCGCCGTGTTCGGGGCCTTGGGCGTCGGGATCGCGCTCGTGGTCCATCTGCTCACGCGCTGAGCGGGGGGAATCCCGCCGCGGACTCGCCGGAGCCGCTGCGGCCTCCTGCGAACGAGCCGGCGATTTGGCCTGTCTGCCTCGCGCCTTGGCCGTCCCATGTCGCTTGGCGGGAAGTGACGGCGCCGAGACCGTCGCTTCGCCCGGTCATCGGTGTCAGTTCACCGTCAAGGTATAGCTCGTCGTATGCGCAGTCGATCCCGAGGTCGCCGTGATGGTGACCGCGTAGGTTCCGGTGGGCGTGCCGGCATTCACGGCCGGGCCGGTGCTCGAGCCGCCACAGCCGTGCAATGCCCCGGCACAGAGCAGGATGAACCCGATCCACGTCAGCGTCAGCCGGGGTTTGGCCCGCAGGTGGCGGCGACCACGACCGATGACCGGCGCCAAGATGCCGGCCAGTACCGTCCCCGCGGGAAGCAGCGGATCCCAAGGGCGCTGCCCGGGCGCCTCAACATTCTGCGCGGACATCGCCGTCGTCGAAATGGTCAAGCCCGAGGTGGCGGCGGCACCGTTGAGCGCGACCGAGCTCGGCGAGAAGCGGCAGGTCGCTCCCATCGGTAGGCCTGCGCAAGCGAGAGCCACGGTGCCCGTGAGCCCGCCGGTCGGAATGAGCGTGAGCGTCGTGGCCGCCGAGGCTCCCGGCGTGACGGTGCTGGCCGTGGGTGAGGCGGTGATCGAGAAGTCCGCTGGCGCCGCCGCGACCACGAGACTGACCGTCCCGGAAGCGCTGGCCGCGAAGCTGGCATCGCCGCCGTACTGCGCCGTGACGGAGTGGGCCCCGGCCGCCAGAGTGCTGATCGCGAGGGTCGCCATCCCCTGGGCAGACAGGGCGGCGGTTCCGAGCGTCGTCGTGCCATCGAGGAACGTCACCGAGCCGGTGGGGGTCCCGGTCGCGGTGGTGGTGACCGCCGCGTTCAGCGTCACGGCCTGGCCGGGGGCAGCCGGATTGGGTGTGACATTGAGGGTAGTCGTCGTGGCCGAACCGCCGATCGCGGGCCACACGGCGGAATTCTGGAAGACCGCGAGTCCGTTGTTGCTCCCGATCAACAATTCCGGGTAATGGTTGCCGAGAAGATCCGCGGCGCCGAGGGCGGCCGGTTGCTGTCCCAGCGCGAGCAGCCCTTGAGCGAACAGACCATTGCCGAGACCGAGCAGCACCTCGGTGTAGTCGTTCGGATCGCCGGCGATCGCATCGAGCTGGCCGTCGTGGTTCAAGTCGGCCAACGCGAGCCATTGCGGGGCGCTCGCCGCCGCCAACGCCGTCACCTGGGCGGCTTGAAAGGTGCCGTCACCGTTGCCGAGCAGCGTATAGACGTTGGCGCTCGGAGTGGCCCCGCCGACGAAGCCCCCGACGACCAGGTCGAGCTTGCCGTCATGATTCAGATCGCCGAGCGCCGCCGCGCCGTAGACGCCGGCGCCGGTGGCGGGCGTCGCGGCAGCGGTGAAGGTCCCGTTGGCGTTGCCGAGGTAGACATGCAAGAGCCCGTTCACGCCGTTCGCAGCCCCGGAAAAATTGGTGCCCTGATCGACAACGATGAGATCCGTGCGCCCATCCCCGTTGAGGTCTCCCGTGGCGAGACTCACCGGGTTCGCCGACGAGTCCACTTTGACCGGCGTCGCGAGGGTGCCGTTGGCCTGGCCCAGCAGGACATACAACCCGCTCGGCCCCGGCGCGCTTGCCGCCGGCGATGCCACGCCCACGGCCACATCCATGTGCCCGTCGCCATTGAAATCACCGACGGCGAGACTGACGGGCACATTCGGCAGCGGATAGTCCTGCTCGTGGGCGAAGGTGCCTGCGCCCTGGTTGAGCAACACCGCCAGTGTCGGCGCGCCCGCGGAGTCGTTGCCGGCAAGCACGAGATCGGGCCTGCCGTCTCCGTTCATGTCCGCCCCGAGCGCGAGGCTCCCCGAGACATTGACCGGGCTCGTGATCGCAGTCCCCAACTTCCCTGTGCCATCGCCCGGCAGCACGCTGACGGTACCGTCGTTGGCGTTCGGCACCAGCACGTCAAGCTTGCCGTCGCCGGTGAAATCCGCCGTCGCCACGGCGGACACGGATTGATAGCTCGAGCTGTGATCGAAGTAGATCGGCGCACCGACGAAGGTGCCATCACCCCGGCCGAGCAGGATCTGAAACATCGGCGAGAGACCGTCGTTGCTGTCCTCGGCGTAGAGGCCCTGGCTGCTGTTGCCGACGACGATATCGGGGTTGCCGTCGCCATCGATGTCGGTGACCGTGATCTGCTGGGCGGGCGACAGCGAGGCGTATCGGGTCCCCACGGTGAATGTCCCATTGCCATTGCCGAGCAGGATCTGCACCGCGCCGTTGCCGCTGTAGGCGACATCGAGCTTGCCATCGCCGTTGAAATCACCCACGGCCGCCGAATAGGCGGTGCCCGCGAAGTACTGCACGCTCGCCGGCAGGGCCGATCCCGGGGTGAAGGTGCCGGTGCCGTTGCCGAGGAACAGCTGGTTTCCGATCAGCAGATCCTGGTGGCCATCGCCGTTGAAGTCCCCGGTGATGAACACGGTGCCGAGGCCGAGGGTGGAGATCGGGGTCCCCACGGCCGCCTGGAATGTGCCATCGCCGTTGCCCATCAGGGTGTCGATGCGCGAGTTGCCGAAATCCAGGTAGACGATGTCCGGTTTGCCGTCGCCGTTGATGTCCGCGACGGTGAAGGCGACCAGGGTGCTCGCGTCGGTATACTTCGGTGCCTGGAAGGTGCCATCGCCATTGTTCAGAAACACGGCGAACGCCGGCTGATGGGTCGCAGGATCGGTGACATTCGAGGCGACGATGTCGTTCAGGCCGTCGCCGTTGACATCGACTGCCATGAACGCCGCGATGTTCGGATCGGTGCTCAGGGTCACCGTCGAGGCCGCCCCGGTGGTAGTGTTGGTTTCCGTGACTTGCAGCCCGGCACTGCTCACCGCGGCGATGAGATTGAGCTGGTTGGTCGTCACCCCGACGGGCTCGGCCGTCAAAGAGGGGGCGACCCCGAGCGTCGGATCGACGTGACAGCCCTCCGGAAACACGTCCGGCGTGCTCGTCAGCCCGGAAAGCGTATGCAGGTAGTCCTGCGCGCCCGTGAGCTCGACGACCGAGCTCGGCGACAGCAGGTTGTTGACGGGCTCGAAAACGTCCTCATCGAGGCCGCAGGTGGCCGTGCGCCGCAGGGCGACACCGGCGAGGTTGGTGTCGTTCGCGAACAGATCGGTGGCGAGCACGACCATCTGGTTGCCGACGAACGGCAACCCCGGGGTGCTCGAGGACAGGGCGAAGGTGCCGGTCACCGATGAGGATGTTGCAAGATTGACACTCATCGCGGACTGACGAGACTGGGTGGACGTGGAGTGCTGCAGGCCGATTCCGCTGATGTATAACCGCACTGCCAACTCGAAGGCATCGGGTGGTGTCCCGAACCATAACCGGGTCAATGTCTCGTAAGTTATGAGATGCGCCTGATACGCCAGCGCCAGGTAGAGGTTGTAATCGCTGTAGGCGGGGGTGAAGGTCCCCGCGACGGAAGGTGCCGGCACGAGCGCCGTTCCCAATAGCAGCGCGACGAGCGCGGCCATGATGCGTCCCGCGAAGCGGCGCGTTCCACCGGTGGGTCGCCGAGAGCCTGTCGGGCCGCCGTGCGGGCGCGGCGCGGAAGAGAGTTGGGTCGCGTTTCGACGATCCATGGTGGTGCCTCGGTGATGCACCCAAGATAGGCCGGCGTTCAACGGCCCAACACTCCCATATGGGAGGAGCGAACCTGGATTTGACGCCCGGCAGAAGAGCGACGCGGCTTCCCCCGCAATCGCGATGCCGCGGGAGCCCGGCGGGCCCCGACACGGATCATTAGCCGTGGCGAGGGCTAAAGCGCGCGTCCCAAGGTCGCGGGGCACCGACCGATGCGCCGGCGAATCGCGACCGCGTCACTCCCGCAGGAGAGTGCGTGGCGGGTTCTGGTGCATCTGCGGGCATTCCCGCATGAATCGGGCTCCAAAGCGGGGGCTCCCAATGACCAAACCGATTGCCCGCGATTTGATCTACCGCGGGCGGGTAAATGACGCCGAGATCATCGAGTTGTGCGTCCGCTGGTACATCACCTACCGGCTGAGCTATCGAGATCTGGTGACCATGATGGCCGAACGTGGATTGGAACTGTCGTACACGACGATCATGCGATGGGTCATTCGGTACGTTCCCGAGTTCGAGAAGCGGCGGAACCGCTATGCACGCCGCATAGGTTCATCTTGGCGGGTTGACGAGACCTACGTCTGCATTCGTGGAAAGTGGCACTACCTTTATCGTGCAGTCGACAAGAGGGGCAAGACCGTGGATTTTCTGCTGCGACCGGATCGAGGCATAGCCGCGGCGCAGGCGTTCTTCAGGAAAGCTCTCGCGACGAATCCAACGCGGTGGCCGCGCAAGGTGACCCTGGACGGTCATGTGCCGCGCCACTGCGCGCGACGGCTCTTGCGGCGGGAGAACCCAAAGTGGAAATACGTCGAAGTGCGTAGCTGCAAATATTTGAACAATATCGTTGAGCAGGACCACCGAGCGATCAAGCGACGCTGCGCGTCGATGGCCGGCTTCAAGTCATTCGCCACTGCGTCGATCACGATTGCGGGCATCGAATTAGCTCATCGAATCCGCAAGCGTCAGTTCTCGTTCTGGCCCGGTCGCCGTAGACGCGGCGAATCCCCCAAGCAGCAATGGGCGCGAGCTCTGGCGTAATGTCTCGCAAACGGCAGGTCGGGAAACGTCTGTTTTGGCGTCCGCAGATGCACCAGAGCCGCCGTGAGAATGCGCGGGATCACAGCCGCTGACGAGTTGAACGCCATCATCAGCAACGCTGACGGTTCGAAATAGCGACCGTAGTGCGTCTTTGCTTGACTCCGCGGCCAGGGGCAGTCGCTCCTATCGGTCAGATGTCGTCTCCGAGCGGTCAAGGTGCCTTGGCGGTGCGATGGTGGCGGCGGACGTTCTTCTCCGCCGCCGCGCAATTATTGCCGCGCGCACCGGTCTGAG
>JAJXYR010000048.1 GCA_021780475.1 Pseudomonadota bacterium | reverse complement strand
CGAAGCGACGGCGGTCCCGAGCGGGAGCGAGGGACGAGCGGCGTCGGCCGCGAGCAATCTCGCCCTCTCCGCCAGTAACGCGAGTTCGACAACCCGGCGGAGCCGGGTTGGACGCTGGAGCGAAGCGACGGCGGTCCCGAGCGGGAGCGAGGGACGAGCGGCGTCGGCCGCGAGCAATCTCGCCCTCTCCGCCAGTAATTGAGGGTTCGTCAGGCCCCGCCTTTCGGCAGCAGTTCGGCCAATGCGTAAAGAGTCTTTTGCGGGAACCGTTCCAGCGGGTAGTACCGCTTCAAGACCGCGACGACATCATCGTAATTTCGAATATCCAGGTGGCGCAGCAAGTAGCGGACGTCGTCTTCGTCGTGAAATTCTGCACCGATCCGCATGGCCAGGCATTTCATCGCGAGCAGGTAGGTCGGTTGGGCCACCATGACGCGCAAGTGATCGAGTTCTAGAAACGGCGCGAAGTCGCCGCGCGAGCTCAGGAATCCCTTCACGCCATCGTTGAGCCAGTCCCGGCGCAAGCCCGCCCGTGCGCCGACGCGGGCGGCGGCTTCGCGCACCTGGGCCGCCGGCCGGAAAACCGCATCGACGTCTTGCGTCGAAGGGCGGGCCGCGTACGCGAGGCACATCACCGCGCCGCCGACCAGGAACAGTTCGCCCTCGGTCGCGGATTCGCGCAGCTCCGCATTGAGCAGCGTAAAGAGTCGGCGGATATCCGCCTGCGTGAGCGCGGACATTTTTAGATTTGCGCGCCGAGGCTCGCATCGATGAACAGATTGCGACGTCTGAACGGCGGCGGCGAATGGGTGAGCAGATACAGCCGCAAACCGTCGAGCGTCGTGCCAAATGCCGGCTCGGCCAAGGGTTCGACCGCGCGCGTCCACGGCGGCGGAGCCAGGGATTTCCGGGCGCAGCCGGACTCGACCATCGCCGCGACATAGTTCGCAAGAAAAGGGGGCAGCGTGACGGCCGGGGGTGTCGAGACGGCGACCCGTAACTCTTCGGTCGTCAGTTCGGTCAGCAGTGAGTTCAGTTCGGCGAGCGCAAAACGCGATGATTCCTCGTTCGCGCAGGCCGCGACAATCCCTTGGAACCGGACGGACTCAGCCGATAGCGTTCGACTCAGCACGTACGCCGAAAGATCGAGCCCGGCGCGATCGGCTGCATGCTGGATCGCCGCCTTCTGCGTGCGGGTGACGCGGATTTGAAGCTGAGTGCTCTTCGTTTCCTTGGCCATGCACCGCACTGTGCCCTGGGTGTGTCCTAATTGTCAATACGTCTGTACTGACGCTTATTGCCACTCCGTCACTTCACGCGCCGCTTCCCCAGCTTGCGGGCGAGCGTGCGGCGGTGCATGCCGAGCCGGCGCGCGGCTTCCGAGATGTTGAATCCCGTCTCCACCAGCATCTCGTGGATGCGCTCCCATTCGAGGTTCTTGATGGACGTCGGCCGCTCGCTGAGCATCACGCCGGCATCGCCGGCCGCGCGGCTGAATGCATCCTCGATGTCGTCGGTGTTGGACGGCTTGGCCAGGTAGTGGCAGGCGCCGAGCTTGATGGCCTCCACCGCGGTCGCGATGCTCGCGAAGCCGGTGAGCACGACGATGAGCATATCCGGCACCGCGGCATGCAGCGCCTCGACGCAGGCGAGTCCGGAGCCGGTCGCGAGTTTCAGGTCGACGACGGCGAAGCGCGGCCTCTCGGTTCGCAGCAGCGGCGCCAGGTCCTCGAGGCCGGCCGCGAGCAGCACCAAATAGTCGCGGCGCTCGAACGAGCGCTTCAGCGCGCGCGCGAATGGCGCGTCGTCCTCGACGATGACGAGGACGCGCTTATCCGTCATGGGCGTAGGTCTTGGGCATGCGCCGCGGCCGGCGCCAACGTGAGCGGCAGACTCAAGGTGACGATCGCGCCGCCTTGATCCCGGTTGCGGGCGCTGACCGTGCCGCCGAGTTTGCGCACCACGTTGACGACCAGGAACAGTCCGAGCCCGCCGCCCAAACGGCCCTTGCTCGAACAGTACGGGCGGCCCAGGTGTTCGAGCATTTCGGCCGGAAATCCCGGGCCGGCGTCGCTCACATGCAGCACCAGCGAGTCGCCGTCGCGCTCCGCCACGCACCGAACCCAGCCGGGAGAGGCCTCGAAGGCGTTGTCCAGCACGTTGAAGATGACCTGCTTGAGCGCCGAGTCGGACACGATCGGCACGTCGTCGCCGAACTCGTCGCGGTACTCGAGCGTCAGCGCGGCGCGGCTCGCGCGCCACTCGGTGACGAGTTCAGTCAGGAATGCATCGACCGTCGTTACGCGCGGCGCCTCGCCGCGCGCCTCGCCGAAGGAGAGCAGGATCCCGGTCACGATCTTCTTGCAGCGCTGCAGCGCCGCCTGCATTTCGCCGATGTCCTGGGAGATCTCCGCCGAGGCCGCGAGCGTGCTCATGCGCTGCCAGTCGCTCAGGATCACGGACATCAGCGCGAGCGGCGTGCCGAGTTCGTGGGCGGCGCCGGATGCGAGGAGGCCCATGCGCACGATGTGATCCTCCTCGACGGCGGCCTCCTTGAGCGCGGCGAGGCGCGCGTCCCGTTCGTGCAGATTCTGCATCATGCGGCTCGCGAACACGACCAGCAACGCCGCATCGAGCGCGAAACACACGAGCGTGCCGGCGATGTGCAGGCGCATGAGCTCGGCGATGTGATGACCGCCGATGGCGAGCGGCCGGTTGAAGAACACGAGCCCGGCGAAGCTCGCCGACGCCAGCACGGCCACGGCCCAGGTCGCGCGCCGCTCGAGCAGCACCGCCGCGAGCGTAACCTGGAGAAGATAAATGAACGCGAATGGGTTGGTCGCGCCGCCGCTCAAGTAAAGCTGCGCGGTGAGCGCGGCCACGTCCAACATCAAGGCCAGCAGCAGCCCGTGGCTGCTCACCTCGGCGCGCCGCCGCAGCCAGCCCAGGCTCGCCAGATTCAGCAGCACGAGGCCGCTGAGCACGCCCACCATCGGCCCGAGCGGCAGCGGAATGCCGAGCAAGAACTGAACCGTCGCGATGGCGACGATCTGGCCGATCACCGCGATCCAGCGCAGCTGGACCAGCAGGATCATGTTCTTGCGGTCAGCGGCGGCGGCGCCATTCATCGCGGCCGACGGTGACAACGGCGGCGGCGGCCATGAATGCGAGGGTGAACCAGGTGAGGGCATATTGGAGATGATTGTTTGGAAAGCGCACGACCGTCAACCCGCCGCGTGGATAACCGCCCGATTCGGGCGCCGCATCGGCATCAATGAAATACGGGGCCACCCTCCCCAAATGTCTCGCGGCGGCGATCGCCGCCACGTCGCGGGAGTACCAGCGACCTGCCTGAGGCGCGTTGGCGCGCAGGAACGCCCCGCCCACTTCGGACAGCCGCAACAGGCCCGTGACCACCCGCTCGGCGCCGGGATGGGCGGCGGAACCTTCGTGCCCGCTCCAAGCGGGCGGCACGAATCCGCGATTGACGAGCACCGTGAAGCCCTGGTCGGTGCGCAGCGGCGTCAGCACCCAGAAGCCGCCGCCCAACTCCGTCAGCGCCTGGACCCGCGTCTCGCGCCGGTAATCGAAGCGCCCCGCGATGCGTACGCGGCGATATTCGTCGGCGGCGCCGATCGTCGGCCAGGCGGGCGGCGGCGGGGCTTCGATCGGCGGGGCGTGCAGGCGCCGCTCGACGCGGGCGATCAGATCGAGCTTCCATACCCGGCGCTCGAGCTGCCAGACCCCGAGCCGTGCGAACAGACCCGTTGCGAGCAGCGCCGCGGCGCCGAGCGCGAGCGCCTTCCGGGACACCGGCTTCAGCGCGCGCCCGGCATCATGTTCACGTTCAGGTGATGCATGACCCACAGCGAGCCCGCGACGCCGATGAAGACCATCAGGATCGTGAATATCAAGGCCATCATGGCCCAACCCTGTTCCACGCGCGTGCTCATGTGAAGAAAATAGACCATGTGCACCACGATTTGCGTGACCGCGAGAACCACGATCACCGCGGCGGTTGCCTGCGCGCTCGCAAGCGCGCCGGTCATGACGAGGCCGAAGGCGAGGGCCGTGAGCACGACCGACAGGCCGAAGCCGGTCAGATAGCCGCGCAGCGAGGCATGGGCGGCCGGCGAGGAATGCGCGTGCTCGTTCATCGCAGGCTCCCCATGAGATAGACGAACGTGAAGACACCGATCCAGATCACGTCCAGGAAGTGCCAGAACATCCCGAGACATTCGAGGCGGCGCACGTTGGCCGGCTCGAGGCCGCGCCGGCCGACCTGGATCATCAAGGTCGCGAGCCAGACGAGCCCGATGCTCACGTGCAGGCCGTGCGTGCCGACGAGCGTGAAAAAAGCCGACAGGAAGGCACTGCGCGCGGGCGTCGCGCCGTCATGAATCATGTGCGCGAATTCATGCATCTCGATGCTGACGAACGCGAGGCCGAACAGCGCCGTGGCGGCGAGCCAGCCCTGCATCGCGCGCACGCGTCCGCGCTGGACCTGCAGCATCGCGAAGCCATAGGTGATCGATGACAGCAGCAACATCGACGTGTTGACGGCGACGAGCCTCAAATCGAACAAATCCCTCGGGGTCGGGCCGCCGGCGTAGTTGGTTCCGAGGACGCCGTAGGTCGCGAACAGCATCGCGAACACGATGCAATCGCTCATCAGGTAGATCCAGAATCCGAGCAGCGTGCTGCCGCCGGCCGCGTGCTCGTGTTCGTCCGCCACGTGGAACAACGGAGAGCCGCCCGTCGCCGAGATCGCGTGGTCGTCGTTCATGATGGGAGCCCCGCGGCGGCGAGCAGCCGCGTGCGGGTGCGCTCGGTCCGGTCGACTTCCGCGGCGCTCACGCGGACCTCACGGGCGTAATTGAAGCTATGGCGGATCACCGTGAACATCAGCGCGGCGAGACTGAAGCCCGCGAGCCACCAGATGTACCAGATCATCGCGAAACCGAATACGCCGGCGAGCGCGGCGAGCACGACGCCGGCGCCGGTGTTGCGCGGCATCGTGATCGCCTTGAACCCGTCCACCGGGCGGCGGTAGCCGCGCTGCTTCATATCCCACCACGCGTCCCGGTCGTGCACCACCGGCGTGAATGCATAGTTGTAGGCCGGCGGGGGAGATGAGGTCGACCACTCGAGCGAGCGGCCATTCCACGGATCGCCGCTCACGTCGCGCAGCGAATCGCGCCGCCGGATGCTAACGAAGATCTGGATCAGGAAGGAGACGATGCCAACCAGGATGAGACCGGCGCCGACCGCCGCGATGATGAACCAGATCTGCAGCGACGGATCGTCGAAGTGGCGCAGGCGGCGCGTGACGCCCATCAACCCGAGCACGTACAAGGGCATGAAGGCGACGTAGAATCCGACCACCCAGAACCAGAAGGACATCTTTCCCCAGAACGGATCGAGCCGGAATCCGAAGGCCTTCGGGAACCAATAGCTGATGCCGGCGAACATGCCGAACACGACGCCGCCGATGATCACGTTGTGGAAGTGCGCGACCAGGAACAGGCTGTTGTGCAGCACGAAGTCCGCCGGCGGCACCGCGAGCAGCACCCCGGACATGCCGCCGATGACGAACGTCAGCATGAACGCGATCGTCCACATCATCGGCAGCTCGAAACGGATGCGGCCCTGGTACAGCGTGAACAGCCAGTTGAACACCTTCGCGCCGGTCGGGATCGAGATGACCATCGTGGTGATGCCGAAGAAGGAGTTGACGCTCGCCCCCGAACCCATCGTGAAGAAATGGTGCAGCCAGACGACGTAGGCGAGGATGGTGATGACGACCGTCGCATACACCATGGAGCTGTAGCCGAACAGGCGCTTCCCGGCGAACGTGGCCGTGACTTCCGAGAACACGCCGAACGCCGGCAGGATCAGGATGTACACCTCGGGATGTCCCCAGATCCAGATGAGGTTCACGTACATCATCGGGTTGCCGCCGAGTCCGTTCGTGAAGAAATGCGTGCCGAGATAGCGGTCCAGGCTGAGCAGCGCGAGCACCACGGTCAGAACCGGGAAGGAAGCCACGATGAGCACGTTCGTGCACAGCGCCGTCCAGGTGAACACCGGCATCCGCATCATGGCCATGCCGGGTGCGCGCAGCTTCAGGATCGTGGCGATGAGGTTCACGCCGGACAGCAGCGTCCCGATGCCGGCGATCTGCAGGCCCCAGATGTAGTAATCGACGCCGCTGTCCGGACTGTAGGCGATCCCGGACAGGGGCGGGTAGGCGAGCCAGCCGGTGCGCGCGAAATCGCCGACGAACAAGGACAGCATCACCAGCGCCGCGCCGGAGACGGTCATCCAGAAGCTGAAATTGTTGAGGAACGGGAAGGCCACGTCGCGTGCGCCGATCTGCAGCGGCACGACGAAATTCATGAGGCCCGTTACGAGAGGCATGGCCACGAAGAAGATCATGATCACGCCGTGGGCCGTGAAGATCTGGTCGAAGTGATGCGCCGGCAGAAAGCCCTGCGCGGGACCGAAGGCCATCGCCTGTTGGAGGCGCATCATGATCGCGTCCGCGAAGCCGCGCAGCAGCATCACGATCCCGAGAACCATGTACATGACGCCGATCCGCTTGTGATCGATGCTGGTGAACCACTCGCGCCACAAATAGCCCCACAGCTTGAAGTAGCTGATCGCCGCGAGCACGGCGATGCCGCCGGCGGCGACCACGGCGAAGGTGGCGACGAGAATCGGCTCGTGAATGGGTACGGCCGCGGCCGTCAGGCGCCCGAACAAAAGCTGATGCACGGAGGAGTCGCTGAGCATGTCGTTCACCGGGGGTCAGGAGGCGGGCGGCCGTATCGGGGCGCCGGGCGACGAAGGCATGCCGGGCATCGACGGCATGCCGCGCTTGCAATGCTGATCAGGACCCGCGCACATCGCCAGGATCGATTGATAGAGTCCGGGGGCGACGCTCGAGTAGCGGCGCACCGGTTCGCGCTCGCTCGGCCGCGCCAGCGTGCGATACACGTCCGGGCTGAGCGCGCCGCCCGTCGCGCGCACCGCGGCGACCCAATGTGCGAAGCCGGGCGCCGCGAGGCCGTGGAACAGGAAGTGCATGCCGGAGAAGCCGGCGCCGCTGTAATTGGCCGAGAATCCCTCATAGGTGCCCGGCCGGTCGATCACCGCGGCGAGCTGGGTCTGCATCCCGGGCATCGCGTAGATCTGGCCGGCGAGCGCCGGGATGTAGAACGAGTTCATCACCGAGGACGCCGTGATGTGGAATTCGATCGGCCGGCCCACCGGCGCCGCCAGGTCGTTCACGGTCGCGATGCCATAGTCCGGATAGATGAACAGCCATTTCCAGTCCAGGGCGACGACATCCACCCGCAGCGGCGGCTGCGCCGGCGCCGCGGCGCCCTGGGCCGCGGCGGGTTCGAGGGGCCGGTACGGATCGAGCAGGTGGGTGCCGACCCAGGTCAGCGCGCCGAGGCATATGATGATCAACAGCGGTGCGGCCCAGATCACGAGTTCGAGGTGGATGGAGTGTTCCCAGTCGGGGCGGTAACGGGCGGCCTCGTTCGACGCGCGGTAGCGCCATGCGAACAGGACCGTCAACACCATCACCGGTACGATGATGAGCAGCATCAAGGCACTGGCCTCGACCAGCAGGTCGCGCTGACCAGCCGCGATTTCGCCGGCCGGATGGAGCACGACGGCGTGGCAGGCGCCGAGGGTCGCGACGAGGGGAGGGAGGGCAAGCAGTCGGTGGCGGCGCATGCGGCGCAAGAGTAGCGGCGCGGGCCCGGCCCGGCCATTGGACAATTTGCCCAATGCAGCGCGCCCGCGCGCCCCGTTAGGATGGTGGGCCAATGTTCCAAGGAGCGCGGTGAAACTCATGGGTGGCGATACCATCGGCGCGTCCCCGCCGCTCGAACTGGCGACACCGGGTGAAATCGCTGTCGGCGTGATCATCGGCCGGACGTCCGAGTTCTTCGATTTCTTCGTCTACGCGATCGCCTCCGTGCTGGTCTTTCCGAAGCACGTGTTCCCGTTCCTCGATCCTCTGACGGGGACGCTGTGTTCGTTCGCGATCTTCGCGCTCGCGTTCGTGGTGCGGCCGTTCGGCACGGCGCTGTTCATGGCGCTCGAGCGCGCTCAAGGACGCGGCACCAAGTTGACGGTGGCGCTGTTCCTGCTGGGCGGCTCGACGGCCGCGCTCGCGTTCCTGCCGAGCTACGGCGAGGTCGGCGCCGCCTCGGTGCTGCTGCTCATGTTGCTGCGCATGGGGCAGGGCGTCGCGCTCGGGGGGACCTGGGATGGTCTCGCCTCACTGCTCGCGCTGCGCGCACCGCCGGGCCGCGGTGGCTGGTACGCGATGCTGCCGCAGCTCGGCGCGCCGCTCGGATTCATGCTCGCGAGCGGTTTGTTCGCGTTCTTCTTGATCAGCCTGTCCCCTCAGGATTTCCTCGCCTGGGGCTGGCGCTATCCGTTCTTCGTCGCGTTCGCGATCAACGTCGTCGCGCTGTTCGCGCGACTCGGCATGGTCGTCGCGCCCGAATACAGCCGGTTGTTCGAAAGCCGCGCACTCGAGCCGCGCGCGGTGCGCGAGACGCTGCGGGCCGAAGGCCGGAACGTCGTGATCGGCGCGTTCGCGCCGCTCGCGAGCTTCGCCTTGTTCCACACGGTCACCGTGTTCCCGCTGTCCTGGGTGTTCCTGTACACGCGCGATGATCCGGCGCGGTTTCTCCTCGTCGAGACGCTCGGCGCCGTGGTCGGCATCGCCGCGATTCTCGCCTCCGGGGTGCTGGCCGACCGCTACGGCCGCCGCACGCTTCTCAGCATCACGGCCGGCGCGATCGCGGCTTTCAGTGGCTTCGCGCCGCAATTTCTCGCCGGCGGACCGACCGGCGAAGCCGTGTTCATGTTCCTGGGCTTCGCGCTGCTCGGCCTGTCGTTCGGCCAATCCTCCGGTTCCGTCGCCTCGAGTTTCGCGATGCGCTTCCGCTACACCGGCTCGGCCTTGACGGCCGACTTCGCCTGGCTGTTCGGCGCGGGCTTCGCGCCGCTGTTCGCGCTCGCAATCTCCAGCCGCTTCGGCCTCATGTCCTCCGGCGCCTACCTGCTGTCTGGCGCGATCTGCACCCTGGTCGCGCTCGGGGTGAACCGCCAGCTCGAGGCGCCGGATCGCTCCTAATGCAGCGTCAGGGCCGGCATGCTGATCGATCCAGCCGGATGCCCTGGGCCTTCGGTGGCCTGATCACCCGGGAAGCGGCCAGTAAACCCAGGTTCTGATCGCGGCATCCTCCAAGGAGACGCCGCCCTTGAACTCCAAGCCTCCAGGAAGGCCGGGCGCGAAGGAACGCAGGAGCCGTACGGAAAATCGGCCTTGATTCAGATCGAAATGGCACAGATGGGCGTCGCGAAAGTCGAGATCGGTACCGCCGAGCGGTGCAATGCACTTGTACAGACTTTCCTTGGCCGAAAACACCAGGCTGGCAGCCCGAGTCGCGCGCCATACCCGAGGATTTGCTTCCGCGATCCTCTCCAAACTGTCACCTGGAGCGAGCAGCGAGGGTAATAGCTCTCGGAGCGTACGCTCGTCGAACTCGCGTTCCAGATCAATTCCAATTCCACGGATCTGCGCTCGCGGCGCGGCGACCGCCCAGGCATCACCCCGAGCATGCGTGATCGAGCCCGTGAAATCGGGCGGCCATAGCGGCTCTCGGTTCACGCCCATTCCGATCGGGATCGGGCGTGAAAGTCCGGCCTGACGCAGCGCCTCGCGCGCGCACCATCGGCCGGCGACGTATTCGAGACGACGCTCGGGTACGGATCGCGCGATGACTGGAGGCAACGCAATTCGAAGGGCGGTGGCGGCCTCCTCCGGTGATCCATAGCTTGTGAGGTCGCGAATGGATTTGCGCGCCTCGCCGCACCCAGTCGGTAGCGAAGACGGCGTCTTCAGCGCCAGTCCCGGGCGTTGATCCAGCCGATCACGTTCGCGAACATACGCTCACGGTCGGCCGAAAATTCAAATAGATGGCTCGCGAGCGGATCGAACTCGACCTCGATGCGGCCGCGGTATTTCAATTCCGGAAACATTTCCCGGAACTGCGAGTGATGGTTGAAATAATAACTGGCGCCACCTGTGTACAGGAACAACATTTGCACGCCGCGGTCCATCATGATCTGAAGCTGTTGTTGAGCGACGCTTCGCGGCGGCACGTCGCGCTCGGCCAGCACTTCGGTCGGGCCGAGCTTCCGTTGCAGGAATTTCGACCAATGGTAGGGTCGCAGCAGCCGCGGGATGTAGTGCCTCAGCACTTGGCCCCGCGTGCGATAGCCGTATGCATCAATCATCACGGTGCCCACGATGCGTGGTTCGCGAAGGGTGATTGAATGGGCGGCGTCTGCGCTCGCGCAAAGACCGATCAAGACAAAGCGCCGGACCCCGGTGCGCCGCTCGACCAAGTCCATGGCCGCGCTATTTTCCGACAACTGGCAGTCGATCGCCGTGCCGGCACGTGTTCCGGCCTCGCTTTCGCCAGTACCGCCCACATCATACCGCAGGCTCACGTAGCCTAGAGCGGCAAGTCGCCTCGCGAGCGTAACCCAGCCGCGGAACGCGCCGACGTGATGAGGGTGCAGACTGACACTTGGCAGCAACACCGCGGGGAGATCCTTTCTGTGGACCGCCTCGTCGGGCAGCGAGAGTACGCCATAGAGGTTTCGCTCGGGTCCGAAGAATAGCGGCTGCTCATTCACGGTGCACCGTCGCCGGCCAATCCGCCAACCAGGGAACTAACCGCCTTGACCGTCTTGTCCGCGAGCATCGCGATCCGCGCTTTCTCCGGAACGTCCCAGGTTCCCGGATCTGCGACGTGCACCCGGTCGCCTTTTATCTGCAAATTCTCGAGCACGCCGAGCAGGCGCGCGTACTCGGGGCGCGATTCAGTGGTGAGTACGTCGACTTGGACCGAACCCAGGCCGGCAAGTAATCCCGTCAAATCGAGAGCCTCAATTTCGCGGCGTAGCTGATGGGGGTAGCGGAAGCCGACCAATTCATCGGAGCTGATCGGTGGAAACAAGCGCGCCACTTGCACGATATATGCGTGTATCTGAGTCAAATTGGCAAGGTACTCGCTTCCGTGTACGACCGGATCCCAGAAGACCAGTCGCGGCGCGTGGATTGGACCGCGCGCGCCGGCAACCGCCGAGATCATCGCCCCGAGACGCACGCCAACCATCGTCGGTTCGCGCACACCGCTCAATTCATAGAGTTCAGAGAGCGCGAGTTGGACGTTCTCCGCCCAAACCTCCACCGTGGAATCTCCCATGTCGCCGTCGGAGTCTCCGGTGCCGAGATAATCGAAACGCAGGACATGTATTCCGGCTTCCGCGAGGCGTATCGCAAGCTGGCGAATCGTCCAGTGCGTGCGCATGTATTCCTGGCCGATGGGCGAACAGATCAGCACCGACGCGTCGCGCGCGACCGCTGCTCGCGGCGAATGGTAAATGCCGGTCAAGGTCGTTCCCTTCTGACCGAACTGGACGGGGTTCATTTGATTGTCTTCGCCAGCGTTGCCGACGACAGTTCGTGCGCCAGTTGGCCGAGGGAATTGGTAATCACCACACGCGGGTTCATACGGTATCCGGTACGCTCTTGCACGCGAAGTATCATTTGGATCGATTGTAAGGAATTTCCGCCCAACTGGAAAAAGTTGTCGTTTACGCCGACATCATTGATGCCAAGGAGGCTCCCCCATGCTTCCGCCAGCAGGCGCTCAGCGTCCGTGTGAGGCTCGCTTGCGCCATCCCGTGCGGCTCGCCTGCTTTCCTCCATGCCGGCGCTCGCAAGCAGCGCGCGGCGGTCTATGCGGCCATCCGGCGTCAAGGGAGGCTCGCCGATGAGTAGCACCGTATCGGGAATCATCGCCTCCGGGACCTTCGATCGAAGCTGCTTGCGCACTTGAATGACCCCGGGTTCCTGGCCGCGCCGAGGCACCAAGAAGGCGATCGGCCGTGCTCCCACCGGCTGGCCGGCGGCGAGAACGAGTATGGCTTGATCTATGTCGGCGTGCTCGCCGAGAATCGCCTCGGCGCGAGCGATGTCGGAATGTCGTTCGGGCGAGCTGGCTTCCGTCTTCTCCGCGCGCACAAATGGGTCCGGGAGGGCATTGTTGTCGATTTTTCCGTTCAACGTGAGAGGGAACGACGCAACGGCGACGAAGAAGCCCGGCACCATGTACTCGGGAAGCCGTTTGCGCAGCTCGTTTCGCAGTTCGGACGCCGGCGGCCGCTGGCCGGCGTGCGTCCGAAAGTACGCGACCAGGTGTGCATCGCCCGGCGTTCTCTCCCGGACTGCGACGACGCACTGCTGTATCGCGGGGTGTTCGGACAGAGCGTGCTGCACCTCGCCAAGTTCGATTCGGTAGCCCCGTACTTTGACTTGAAAATCGTTCCTGCCAAGGTATTCGATGCGCCCGTCTGGTGATAGTCGTACCAGGTCTCCCGTCCGGTACATCCGGCCTCGGCCGGTGAATGGATTCGGTACGAAGCGCTCGTGCGTCAGGTCTTCGCGACCGAGGTATCCGAGGGCAACGCCATCGCCGCCAAGCCACAATTCGCCGATTGTTCCCCGGGGCACCCACTGCCCGGCCGCGTCGAGAACATATGCCTGGGTATTACCTATCGGCCGACCAATGGTCACGAGACCCGGGCCAACGCGGTCGATCGTGGACCAAACAGTGGCCTCAGTGGGACCGTATAGATTCCAGAGGGTGCCAACACGCGCCATGAGGTCATCCGCCATGTCGCGCGACAAGGCTTCTCCGCCGCACAGGGCGGTAACTCGAGGGCTCCCTTGCCATCCCGCATAGACCAGCAATCGCCAGGTCGCCGGTGTCGCCTGGACGAAGTTGACACGGTGATCATCAATCACGGAGGCAAGCGCTTGTCCGTCGACCGCAGTGTTGCGGTCGACGAGCACCACGGTCGCTCCGGTCACGAGAGGCAGCCAGATCTCGAGCGCGGAAATGTCGAATGAAATCGTCGTGACCGCGAGCATGCGGTCGTCCGGACCAAGTCCCGGAGACTGCGTGCGCATGGAGTGCAGGAAGTTATTCAAGGCGCGGTGCGGAATCTGCACACCCTTTGGTCTGCCGCTCGACCCTGACGTATAGATGACGTAGGCACGGTCTTCCGAGGAGCGATCGCGTGCCGGCACCTGGTTTAGGTCGGGATTCTCCAGTATCGGTCCGACGTCCACGAGTTGCACGCCCCTGATCGGCGGGGCGTCCGCGGCCACACCCAGCGTAAGGACGACTCGAATCTGCGAATTGTCGACCATGTATTGCAACCGGTCGAGAGGATAAGCTGGATCCAGCGGCACGAAAGCACCGCCGGCGCGCCATATGCCCAACAACACCGCTATCATGGCCTCGCTGCGATCGAGCATAACTCCGATCAGCGGCCCCCGGGCGAGATCCATGCCGATTATCGATGCCGCGACTCTTCCAGATTGAGTCCATAATTGTTCGTACGTAGTCGATGCGGCTCCAAATTCAATCGCGACCTTCTTTGGATACGCTTCGACGGTGCGTGCGACCAGTTCATCCACACACAACGCGCGGTCGTAATGCATTTCCGTGGAATTGAGGGATCGGTCCATCGAGTCAATCTGGTCCGCCGGCACCATGGCCAATAGCCTTGCTGGCTCCGAGGGCCGTTCCCCTATCGAACGCATCAGGAGGTGGAACTGCTCGAGGCGAAGCCGCATCTGCGCCGCATCGAACAGGTCCGTGTTGTAAACCCATTCGAGCAGCATGTCGGGACCATCGACCACCGCATTCACCGATATTTCGAACGTGTCCGCCTTTCGCGGATTGAAGACGTGCCGCGCGTCCAGTCCATTGAACGTGAAGTCCTCGTGCTTCATGCCCGGGTCGAAATTGAACAGAACCGACACGAAAGGAGCACGAGAGTTGTCGGTGGGCGGGTTCAATGTGCTCAACAGTTCCGGGATGGAGATCCATTGATTTTCGTAAGCCGCGAGGAAGGTGTTCATCGTCCGTAAGGCGTATGCGGCGAAATTGTCTTCCTCGCGCAAGACGCAACGGATCGGCATGACGCGGGCGTCATGCCCGAGTAGCTTCGATTTCCCGGCCGTAATCTGGCCGGCAGCGGGAACGCCGATCACGATGTCACTCTGGCCGCTGATACGGTGGAGATACAGGCCGAACGCCGACAGGAGGGTGGCGAACTGACTCACACCGATGGCGGCGCCATGGTCCACGAGGCGTCGGTACACGTCACGGTCGAGCAGATAGTCGATGCGCGCGGAGGCGTATGTGCGAACCAAGGGGCGTGGGTGATCGAGCGGAAGGTCCAGTATGGGAACGCCCCCCGCATACACTTCCCTCCAATATTCGCGCACGCGGAGAGCGGTCTCCCGTTCGCGCCGGCACGCGAGCGCGAGGTGTTCCACGAACGAGGAAGGATCGTCCAAATCGGCGCATTCTTGGTCGGTCACGAGCGCGTTGTAGAGCTTTGGCAGATCATCGAGAATGGTCTTCAGGGACCAGCCGTCGACGACGGCATGGTGGCAATTCAGGATCAGAGTCCAGCGGGTGGCCGAATACTTGACCAGCACCGTGCGGAACAGCGGGCCGTTGGTCAGGTCGAAGAGATGTCCGAGTTCGCGGTCGAGGACCATTTCGTACGATGCGGACGCTTGCGGCTCAGTCTGGGCCGAAAGGTCCATCAGCGGCATCTCGAGGTCGGATCCTTCTCGAATGAAGAACCGCATGCCGTCTGCGGAGAAATATCCGCGCAAGGCCTCGTGGCGGTCGATGAGATTGACCATTGCCGAGTAGATCGCGTCGACGTCTAGTGCGCCATCGAAACGGATCGAGATCGAATGATTGTAGCCGAGCGACGCGGCCGGATCGGTCAATGAGGCGCTGAATATCTCGCGCTGTGCATGGGTGCTTTCAACTCCGGCTTGGCCGCCCGATGGAGCCGCGGCATTCTCTGGTTTCCCCGCGGGAAATGCCGACCCACCCGTGATGTTTGACATGCTAGCTCGCGCTCACTGCATCGCGCCCGGACCCGGGTATCGAACACGGATCAGTCTACGGGCGGGCGCAGCCGGCGCAACGGATTGCGGGCTTGAGAGGGGCCTTGTGGCGCGTGCTGCGGTCTTGCGGGCCGGATCCGCTGATCGCGCTTTGGACGCAATTTCGCCAGTAAGGATATGGTCCGCGAGCAACCGTAGCGTGTTGAGCTGGCTCATCAATTCTCGCAGCGAGACGGAGATGCCATAATTCTTGCTGATTTCGACTCCGATTTGCATCAGCAGCAGCGAATCGAAGCCGGCCTCGACGAACGGAGAATCGGGCTGTGTCATTTCCAGTCCGGAGAACTCCCCGAAGAGTACCGCCAGTTCATCGACCAGGTTTTCAGATGAACTTCTTCCCGTGCCGAACCGCGCATCACTTCCTTCCGAAGGAAGAGGGTCGCCCTTTGGCTGTTGCGCCAGGTCCTCTCGTTCGGTCGCCGGCGCTTCACCAGACACGGGCGAGTGCCTGGTGGGCCGGCCCTCCGAGTAGCGAAATGACTTTCGTTCGAAGGGGTATAGCGCTCGCAACGGAATACGCTGCCCCCGACCCCAAATGTTCTCCCACGGCAGCTCGTAGCCGCTCGTCCAGAGGCGCGCGAGCGAACCGCCAAATGCGCCGACTTCGCTGATCGGGTCGGCTTGATCGGACAGCATCGATATGGCGACCGGTTGCAAACCGGGCTTGGCATCCTTTGGGAAGTGCTGGGTGGCCAGCGTCGACAGGGTTGTGCGCGGCCCGACCTCGAGAAACAGGTTGCCGCCCGCGGCGAGGCATCCGCGCAGCGCCTGACTGAATACTACGGTGGCACGCATGTGCCGCGCCCAGTAATCGGGGCTCGTGGCGTCGGCCGCGGTGAGTTCCGACGCATTGACCGTGGATATTATGGGAATGCGCGGCGGCGAAAGTGCGACGCCGCGTACGATCTCGGCGAACGGCTCAACGACCGGCGCCATCATCTCCGAATGGAAAGCGTGTGACGTATGCAAGGGCCGACATGGCAGCCCAGCCACTTCCAGTCTGCTCTGAATGCGCTCGATCTTCGCGTCGTCGCCGGCCAACACGCAGTGTACGGGGCTGTTGACGGACGCAATGTCCACCGCTTCGGCAGCCGCCGCCAATATGGAATCTATCGATCCGCGAACGGACAGCATCCGTCCACGCGGTAATGAGGCCATCAAGCGACCCCGCGCGACGATCAGTTTGACGCCGTCTTCGAGGGAGAACACGCCGGCAAGATGGGCGGCCGCGAATTCGCCAATGCTGTGCCCGATCAAGAGAGCGGGCCGGATGCCCCAATCGAGCAGTACGCGTCCCAGCGATACGCCGATCGCGAAAAGCGCGGGTTGCGTGTAACGGGTATTCTCCAGCGTGTCGTGGTTCGCGGCGTCAAAGATGAAACTCTTGAAGTCGAGTCCGAGTTCCGCGTTCAGGAACCGGCAACAGAGGTCGAAGTGCGCGCGAAATTCGGGCACGTGCGCGTAGAGTCCCATGCCCATCTGTATGTATTGGGATCCCTGGCCCGGAAACATGAATACGGCATTCGGCGTTTCGATCGCCGGCTGTGCGGACTGGACCCGGATGTCCTCGACGTTTAATCCGGGCAATCGCACGCGGGCGCCGCGGTACTTGAACCGCGCACGACCCAGCTGTAGTGTGCCTGCGATGTCACGCGCGGGTCCCCGCTCGGCGCCGATGCTCGCAAGCAATCGATCGCACTGCGCGGGTGTGCGCGCGGACACCGGAAGAATCTCGAAAGGGCGCTCCGCGCCGGTGCGCTGATCCCGCGTTGGCGGCGCCGATTCGAGAATCAAATGGGAATTGGTGCCGCCGATCCCGAAGGAACTCACGCCTGCGCGTCGCGGTTCATCCGTGGCGGGCCACTCGATATTCCGGTCCACGATGTAGAAAGGGGACCTTTCGAGGTCGAGTTGCAGGTTGGGGCGGCGGAAATGCAGAGTCGCGGGAATTATGCCGCGCTTGAGGGCCAGCGCCGTTTTGATAAGACTCGCGACTCCGGCGGCGGCCGTCGTGTGTCCGATGTTGCTCTTGACCGAGCCGAGGCCGCAATATTGCGTCCTTCCGAGATTCGGACCGAAAGCGCGTCGCAATGCCTCCACTTCAATTGGATCGCCCACCGGCGTCGCCGTGCCGTGCGCCTCCACGTACTGCACCGACCCCGGGTCTATCCCCGCGTCCGCAAACGCCTCGGCGATGCAATTGGCCTGGCCGGATATGCTGGGCGCTGAAAATGCGATCTTATCGGCGCCGTCGTTGTTGATTGCGCCGCCGCGGATCAACGCGAAGATCGTGTCATTGTCGCGCAGGGCGTCGTCGTGGCGTTTTAGGACCACCATCCCCGCGCCATCGGTGAAATTCGTTCCCTCTCCGGCTTCATCGAACGGCCGGCAATGGCCGTCGGCGCTGAATACCCCGCCTTCTTGGTGGTAATAGCCCTCGGGAGTGGGGAAGTGCACGGCGGCGCCGCCGGCGAGCGCGAGATCGCACTCGCCGGCGCGCAGGCTTTTTACGGCCATGATTGTGGCGACAAGGGAGGTCGAACAAGCCGTGTTGACGCTCACCGCCGGGCCGCGCAGGTCCAGCTTGTGAGCGATGCGCATCGCCACGTAGTCCTTCTCATTGCCGGTCATGACGGAAAATCGGCCGGAGCGCCTCTCCGCTTCCGGGTATGGCATGATTTCAGCACGGTAATAACTATTGTCCTCGACACCTGCGAAGACTCCGGTGCGCCGGATCAGGGGGCCCGGCGGGTACCCTGCGTGTTCGAGCGCGTGCCAGCTGAGTTCCAGAAGCACCCGCTGCTGGGGATCAATGAGCTTGGCCTCCATCGGATTGATGTCGAAGAACGAGGCATCCATCGAGTAGGGCTCGTCCAGCAGTCCGGCGGCCTTCACATACCGCGGGTCGTCAGAGAGTGCGGCGGGTACGTCGGGACTCAACTGATCGGCGGTCAGTTCGGTGATCGTATCCTTGCCGGCCAGCAGATTCTGCCAGTACTCTTCGAGGTTTCGCGCCCCAGGGAACCGGCAAGCCATGCCTATGATGGCGATGTCCGGACGAGCGCGGGAGGCATCGGCTGGAAGTCGCGGCTCGGCAATCGAGGCTTGATTGCCGGCCGGATGCGGCGTCGTCGGAGGCGAGCCGGTTGCTGCGGCGCCGGAAGACACGAGAAGGAACTGCTTGAACTGGCGCAGGGTCGGATATTCGAAAATGCGAATCACAGGCATCTCAATGCCGGTTCGTGCTTTCAATCGTGCGACGAACTGGTTCGCTGTTAGGGATGTCCCTCCCAAGTCCGAGAAGCTTAGGTCGACATCCGCATCTTCGAGGCCCAAGACCTCCTTCCAGAGAGTCTCAATGGTCTCTAAGTGGGAAACGGTAATATCTTTTGTCATCCTTGACGCATCCTGCCATGGCAGGAAATTACGTTATGCCATGCTTTCCACATTTTAGTTGTTCTAAATCAATTTGACGATGAAGTTGGCCGGGATTCCACGCAGAGCGCCCTCAGGAAGACCGTCTTTCTCAGCTTTTGAGGTCGGTCGCTAATGGGTCTGAATCGCATTGACGGCGGTACCCGTTAGACGCGCGAAAAACGTGATCCAGTCGGTTGTAGAAGCACTGGTCTAAGAGTTCCGGTGTCCGGCGGCTTCATCCGAATGCGCGCAGCCGTGCGATCACGGATCACGCTCAAGCAGTGTTGCCGGCGTCAACAGTCATCACGACCCCAGTGATGTTGCGGGCCGCTTCGCTCAACAGAAATTCCACGCTGTGCGCGACATCTTCCGGATCGGCCAAGCGATGCAAAGCGCTGCGACGCGCAATTTTTTCGCGTTGCGCGTCGGTCAGCTCCTGGGTCATCTCGGTGGCAATGAAGCCAGGCGCGATGGCGTTTACCGTGATTCCGACCGGTCCCAATTCGCGAGCGAGCGAGCGGGTGAATCCAAGGAGCGATGCCTTGGTGGCGCTATATACCGATAAACCGCTGTAGCCGTTTGATGCGACGATCGAGGCAATGTTCACGACCCGGCCGTTGCGCGCCGACATCATCGAACGGACGAGGTATTTGGTCAGGAGGATCGGTGCCGACGTATTCAGCGTGATCAGGCGCTCGATTGCGGCATCCTGCATGTTGCCAAGCACTCCGCCGGTGCCTAGTCCGGCATTGTTCACGAGACCGTAGATTGGGCCGAATTCCGTGCGAAGCGCGCGCGAGAATCCCCCAATCTCTCCAAGCTGAGACAAATCGAAGGGGCGAAATTCGATCGCGCCAAGCGACTCTTTCTCGCTGGCGCGCTGGGTATCCAGTAATTCCCGGGTCTCATGGCGAGCGATTACGATCACCCGGTAGCCGCTCGCTGCGAGCAGACGCGTCATCGCCAGGCCCAAACCGCGGCTTCCGCCGGTAACTACGACATTACGCATCCGAGCGCACCATCTTTCCGGCAGCAGTGACTTCGAGAGAGGCGACAAAGCGCAACATTGTAGGCACCTTATGCGCGGCGAGCATTCGCCGGCAACGATCGATCAGCTCCGCTTTTATCGGCTCGGCTGCGGCCGGGTCCGAGGGCGCCGCGGCGTCGTGCGCAAGTACGACCTCGGCGACGACGAGTGAGCCGGTAATTGGATTTCGCCGCGCGCGCACCCGCGACATTCGCACGCGGGGATCGGCATTGAGTACCGACTCAACCTCTTCAGGGTAGACCTTCAAGCCGCCGACGTTGATGATCCCGCCACGGCGGCCGCGGAAATAATATCGCCCTTGTTCGAGTTCGACCAGATCGCCCGTGTCGACGAAGCCCTCCGCGTCGCGGAGCGGCTGCGCCGCGCCGAGGTAGCGCACCGCGTTGCGGTGTGAGCGGATCCGCAGGCTGCCGTCGATGACCTTAAGTTCGACGTCGTTCCCGGTGCGATCGAGGATCGAGGCCGGAAATCCGGCGCGGCCATCCTCGACGTCGAAGCCGACGCCTGCCTCGGTCGACGCGAAGGCGTGCGCGACTTTCGCGTCGGGGTAGGCCGCATGCAACTGGTCGAGCACCGCCTGATCGGCGATTTCGCCGGACAGGCGCACGTAACTCGGCCGCAATACGCGGCAAGCGCCGCTCATCAGCGCCCGCCGCCAATGCGACGGCGTGCCGGAGATGTGCGTGACACCGGATGCGGCGGCACGGGAGAGAAAGACGCTCGTCGGTTCGCCGGGACTCGAGAGCACCAGGGGAGCCCGACCCAACACCGCACGCAGGTAGATCTGCAGCCCGCCGTAACGGCGAATATCATAGAACGTGCTCCACACGGCGCCCGGCGGCGAGTGGCGCGGGAGCGTGCCGCCGAGGCTCTTCAAGGAGTGCACGACCAGCTTCGGCGTGCCGGTCGTGCCGGAGGTCAGCAAGATCCACTCCGTCTCCAAGGAGGCGCGTCGGTCGGGGCTTGCCGGCAATGGAATGCGATTCAACAGATGGCGGGCTGCGCCCGGTACCGACGCATCGTCGATCGCGCGCTCGCTCAGGATCGCGTCCACCGCGGCCGTGGCCGCAACCGCCCGCAGTTGGGCGGTGTCCAGGTCAGGGGTGCAGAGTACGATGCGGCTCGCGATTCCGTCGAGTTCGAGGAGCGCGACGGCCGCGAAAATCTGGTCATGCGTCGCGAGCAACACGCTTTTGCCGCGCAAGGATTCCAGCGCATCGGGCAGTAGCGACGCGGCGGCGAGGTCCCGCACCCGGATAGTCAGGTCGGGCGCGACAAACGCCGTCCGGTCGGTGTCGGTCGAACCTGCGAGCGAATCCCACAACGCCATTGATGCTTTCCCCATCCGGCAGAGCGATTAGCCGTTATATTACGGCTTTGCAGCCGGCGCGGTGACGCAATTCTCCCGCGTCGATCAGGAGTTGATTTGTCGGTCGTATTGTCCCAGGACCTGACGCTGTTGTTTCCGGCCGGCGTGATCGGCGCGGAACTTCGCGGGCCCGGCGAACCCGCACAATTGTTGCCGGCGGAGGCGGCCGCCACCGCGCGTATGGCGCCCGGCCGCGCGCGGGAATTCGCCGCCGGGCGGATGTGCGCACGGCGGGCGCTGGCCGAGTTTGGGATCGTCGATTTTCCGCTACTGCGCGCCCCCGATCGCCAGCCTGTGTGGCCGGAGGGGATCGTCGGCAGCATCACCCACACCGATGGATATTGCGCGGCGGTCGTCGCGCGGCGATCGGAGTTTTTGGGACTCGGAATCGACAGCGAAGTAGTCGGGGCCGTGGGCGAGCATCTTTGGCCGAAGATTGCGACAACCGCCGAGCGGGCATGGTTGGCGGAATTGCCGGCGGCGAAGCGGCCGCAGGCGGCGACCTTGCTGTTCTCGGCGAAGGAGGCGTTTTATAAACTCCGGTATTCAGCGATTGGTGAACGATATGACTTCAAGGACGTCGAAGTGCGCGCCGATTGTTGGGGATCGGAGAGAAAATTCGAGATCACCCTATCCAAGGAGTACTGCTCCATTCAATCCACGCTCGCGCCGTTATCGGGGCGCTATGCGATAGTGGACTCGATCATCGTGACGAGTCTTTCGGCAAGGCCCGCGAATCATTGAAGCAGATCCTCCGCCAACGAAGCGCTCGACGCCGCATCCAAGGTCACCGCGTGCCGATACGCCGGGTGATCCACGCCGAGTTCGACGGCGGCTCCCGACTTCAGCGCGGCGCGCGCGCCCGCGTCGAGTTCGAAGCGCAGGAAATGGACGGCCGAGGTCTTCTGTTCGTTCTCGCGTTCGAGGTCTTCGTCGGCGATCGCGTAGAAGCGCTCTGCGCCCACGCCGATCCAGCAGCGTGACTCGACGCCCTTGAGCCGTTCGAGCGCGCCGCGGCGCTCCTCCGGGTCGGTGTACTCGATCAGCAACGTCGCCTTGAGGTTGGTGCCGTCCGGGATCAGGGGATTGTAGCTGTCCAGTTCGTCCTGTATCGCATCCGACTCGAAGATCCGCTCGGCGCGCAGCATCTCCTGAACCTGGTATTGGACGGTGAGACGGTCTTCGAAACACCAGGTCATGTGCGGTCCGACGGCGATGTTGCGCAGGCGCTTGTGCTGCAGAATCCGCTCACGAAAATCCTTGCGCGCGCGCGCGTAGGCCTCCAGCGTCATCAAGTCCTGGGGCTGCAAAGCCCGGACCGCGTGCGGCGGCGTGTGTCCGTTGGTGGTCGGCATGAGGGTGGTGTCCTAAATTCCGTAGGCTGTTCGTAACAGCGAGAGAGGATGGGTCGGCGGCTTGTCGCCGGCGATGCCGTTCTCGATTTGATGCCCGGCCATCGGGCAGTCGCTCGAATACCAGGCGGCGTCCGACTTCTCGACCCGCTGCATCACCGGCTTGCCGATCTTCATCGAGACGTCATGAAACTCGCGTTTCACGGCATAGGTGCCGTTGTGGCCCGAGCAGCGCTCGATCACCTCGAACGTCGTGCCGGGTACGAGTTGCAGCACATCGCGCGTTTTCAGGCCGATGTTCTGGACCCGCAGGTGGCAGGGAACGTGATAGGCGACCTTGCCGAGTTCGCGCTCGAAGTCGGTGCGCAGCAAGCCCGCCTTGTGGCGCAGCATCAGGTATTCGAACGGATCGAAGATGTGCTTGCGCACTTTCAGCACGTCGGCATCGTCCGGGAACATCAGCGGAAGTTCCTGTTTGAACATCAGTACGCAGGACGGGATCGCCGCGACGATGTCGTGGCCCGCGTCGATCAGCCGGACCATTTCCGGTATGTTGTGTTCCTTCAGGCTCGCGACCGCCTTCAGGTCGCCGAGCTCGAGCTTGGGCATCCCGCAGCACTTCTCGGTGCTCGTGAGGGTGACGGGGATGCCGTTGTGCTCGAACACCGCGGCGAGGTCCGCGTCGATTTGCGGCTCGTTGCGGTTGCAGTAACACGTGGCGAAGATCGCGACGCGTCCGGTGGTCGTCGCCGTCGGCACGGCGGTGAGTTCGGGTTTGTCGCGCCGCGCTTCGCGCCGGCGGAATGTGTCGCTGTGGTATTCGGGCACGGGCGCGTCGCGGTGCACGCCGAGTGTCCGCTCGAGGAGCTTGCGCGCGCCGGGGGAGCGGTTGGCCGCGTTGACGATCGAGGCGACCACCGGAATGCCGGCGATGGCGCCCACTTGATCCGTCGAAGACAACACCTTGTCGCGCAGGCTGGTCTCGCCGCGCTCGAATTTCAGCGCCTTCGCGCGCAGCATCAAGTGCGGGAAGTCGAGCGCCCAGGGGTGCGGAGGCACGTACGGGCACTTGGTCATGTAGCACATGTCGCAGAGATAGCAATGATCGACCACCTGCCAGTAGACGGGCTTTGGCACCCCGTCGAGTTCGCCGCTCGGGGAGGCATCGACCGCGTCGAACAGCGTCGGAAAGGAATTGCACAAGCTGAAGCAGCGCCGGCATCCATGACAGATGTCGAAGACGCGCTCGAGTTCCTTGAACAGCGCCGCCTCGTCGAGGAACGCCGGATTCTTCCAATCGATCGGGTGGCGTGTGGGGGCTTCCAAGCCGCCCTCGCGGGCGCCTGTGACGCTCTGGTCGCTGCTCATCGTTCTACTCCGGTTGGCGCCCGCCCGCGGCCGCCGTGGGCGGCGGAGCGGGCGGGACGCGCGCTCATCTACGGACGCTTACAGCGATTCCAAAGCCTTCGTGAAACGGTTGGCGTGAGATCGCTCGGCCTTCGCCAGCGTCTCGAACCAATCGGCGATGTCGCTGAATCCCTCTTCCCGCGCGGCCTTCGCCATGCCCGGGTACATGTCCGTGTACTCATGGGTCTCGCCGGCGATCGCCGCCTTGAGATTGTCTTTGGTTGGCCCGATCGGCAGGCCGGTGGCCGGGTCGCCGACCGCCTCGAGGTATTCGAGGTGTCCATGCGCGTGGCCCGTCTCGCCTTCCGCGGTCGAACGGAACACGGCCGAGACGTCGTTGAACCCTTCGACGTCGGCCTTGGCCGCGAAATACAGGTAGCGGCGGTTCGCCTGGGATTCGCCCGCGAACGCGTCCTTCAGATTCTTCTCGGTTTTGCTGCCCTTCAGATGCATCGTGATCTCCTGGTGGATGGTGGTGCTCGATCATGACCGAACCCTGTCGAGCCCCCAAGGGTACGCCGGTCGCAGCCGAGGCAGAAGTCGAGATTGCCTATCGACTCCATAGAGCGTGTCAATGGGGCGAAGCGCCGGGTTGCGGCGCCGCGGCCCGCTGCCGCCGCAGTCCGCTCCACGCGAAGAAGCGCCGCACCGGATCGCCGAGCAGTTCGTGCAGCGCGAAATTGGACCTGACCAGCGCGCGTGAACTCGGGAGGAAATCGAACACCGTCCAGTCCACCGGCGCCCACACGTGCACCGGAGCCGCCGTCACCTCGAGGCCGGCCGCACTGAACTCGTGCGCGGCGCGCCACAGGTGCGCGGCACTCGACACCAACAGGATGCGCTCGACGCCCGCCGCGCGCAGGATTCCCGCGCTGTTGCGCGCATTCTCGAACGTGTCGTAGGCGCGATCGTCGACCCAGCGCGCGTGGATCTGGAAGTTGCGCGCGAGCGTGTCCCGCATGGCGACCGCCTCGATGCGGTAGCCCGTGACCAGCACCGGCAGGGACGTGCGCCGCGCGAGCCAGGCACCATAGGCGAGCCGCTCGAGCAGATAGGGATCGGCTTCGGGGCCGCCGTACTCCGGCGCAAAGCTGCGCTGTCCGCCGCCGCCCAGGATCACGATCGCCTGCGCCCGGGTCGTTTGGACGCGGGCCGGATCCAAGGCCGGGTAGCGCTCGGCGAGCCGCTCGAGCGGCATCGCGACCGCGAGCGTCGACAGCAGCCACAGGGCGCCCGCGCCGGTGCCGATGAGCGCGAGGCCGAGCCGCGGGGCGCGCCCGCGCCACAAGACGCCGGCGAAAACCAGCAACAGCGGCGCCGCCGGCGGCAGGATCAAGATGCGCAGGATCGTCTTCAGGGTTTCCATGGAGCCTCATTCGATCGATGACGCACCACAAAGCGCGTAAACTTGGCCTCGCCCCAGTTTATTACAGAGAGTGAGTGATGTCCGAGCGTACCGGTGCGTGCGTGAGTGTGGAAATCCGCGATCGCATCGCCCATCTCCGTCTCGATCGCCCGGAGGCCGCGAACACGATGAATCTCCCGTTCGGTCGCGACTTCCTGAACGCGGCCACCGTGGCCGCGCAGAGCGACGTGCGGGTGATCCTGTTGAGCGGCGCCGGGCGGCATTTCTGCTTCGGCGGCGACCTGAAGAGCATGGTCTCGAGCGAGCGGGACCTCGGCGATTACCTGGTCGAACTCACCGCGAACCTGCACGCCGGAATCGCGCACCTCGCGCGCGCCGCGGCGCCCGTCATCGCCGCCGTGAACGGCACCGCGGCCGGCGCGGGTCTCGGCTTGGTATTGTGCGCGGATCTCGCGATCGCCGCGCGCGGCGCGAAGTTCACGCCGGCCTACACCGGCGTCGGCCTGACCCCCGATGCCGGTTGCACGTACTGGCTGCCGCGAGCGGTGGGCGCGAAGCGGGCGATGGAATGGCTGCTGACGAATCGTGTGCTCGACGCCGACTAGGCGCTGGCCTGGGGCGTCGTCAACCGGGTTGTCGACGACGCGCAGCTCGTCGAGGAGGCCGCGGCGCTCGCGCGCAAGATCGCCGCGGGTCCGACCGGCGCGTACCGCCGCTTGAAGCGCCTGCTCGCCGAGTCCGATCCGGGCTTCGAGGCGCAGCTCGCGCGCGAGAGCCACGCGATCGCCGCGCAGGGCGCGAGCGGCGAGGGGCGCGAGGGGATCGCCGCCTTTCTCGAGAAGCGCGCTCCGCGTTTCGACGGCGCGCCCTAGGCGCGCCGCGCCTCTCGCCGGAGATCAACTAGCGCGGCGCCATCCGGATCGCGCCATCCAAGCGGATCGTCTCGCCGTTCAACATCGTGTTCTCGAAGATCTGCGCGACCAACGCGGCATATTCATCGGGCCGGCCGAGCCTGGGCGGGAACGGCGTCTGCTTGCCGAGCGAGTCCTGCGCCTCCTGCGGCAGGCCTTGCATCATCGGTGTCAGGAACAGGCCCGGCGCGACGGTCACGACGCGGATGCCGGAGGAGGCGAGTTCCCGGGCCATCGGCAGCGTCATCGCGACGATGCCGCCTTTCGACGCGGCATAGGCCACCTGACCGATCTGACCGTCGAACGCCGCCACCGAGGCGGTCATCACGATGACTCCCCGCTCACCGTCCGCATTCGGCGCATTGCGTTGCATCGCGACCACGGCCGCTTTCGCGACCAGCACGGTGCCGACCAGGTTGACCTCGATCATCTTTCGGAAGAAGGCGCCGGGCATCGGGCCCTGCTTGCCGACGAGCCGGCCGGGTGTGCCGATGCCGGCGCAATTGACAGCCGCGTTGAGCCCGCCAAGCCAGTCGCCCGCGCGTCCTACTGCCAGATCGACCGCGGCTTCGTCGGTCACGTCGACTTGCAGGAAGTTCGCATTGCCTCCGAGCGCGTTCGCCGCGTGGCGCCCCTGGGCCTCGTTCACGTCGAGCAGCGCGGCTCTGCCGCCGGCGCGCACGACCCGCTCGGCTACCGCGAAGCCGAGGCCCGAGGCGCCACCCGTCACGAGCGCGCGTATTTCGCTCAATTGCATGGGCTGGTCACTTCTCGCCGTTGATGTAGCGATCGAGTTCGCGGTGGAAATGCCGTACGCGCTGTTCCTGATCCGACCAGAGCGGCCCGCGAAAGCCGCGCGACTTCTGGCCGCGCTGCACGGCCGCCACCAGGTCGACGTCCTGGTCCAGCACCTCGCCCAAGTCCGGCTTGACGTCGACGGGCACGCGCTCGACCGCGGGACGGGTCGCGCCCGTCACGTC
>JAJXYR010000069.1 GCA_021780475.1 Pseudomonadota bacterium | reverse complement strand
CGTCGGCGCGGATGGCACACCCGTCCAAGGCAAGGCGCCCGCGGGCACCGTCGCGAGTCCCATCGGCAGCTTCGTCTTCGCCGGCAGCGGCGCGCTCAGCTCGGCGCCGGCGTCGCAAATCACCGTCGGCCCGGACACGATCCGGCTCGACGCGTCCACCGGGTTCGTCCAGAGCGGTCCGCCGTGAGTATGCGACTGCAGGATGGACCGGTGCATCGCGGCGCCGCCCGGGGCGTGACCTTGATCGAATTGGTGGTCGCCATCACGATCGTCGCGATCGCCGCGACCGCGGTGCTCGGCGCGATGTCGGCCATTACCGGCCGCGGAGCCGACGCCATGGTCAAACAGCAGGAGGTCGCGATCGCCGCCGCGTATCTCGAAGAGATCCTGCTCGAACCGGTCGCCCCGCCGGCCGGCGCGCCGGCGCCCACCGGACGGGCGACCTACGACGACGTCGACCAATACAATGGCCTGGTCGACGTGGGAGCGCACGACCAATTCGGCAATCCGATCGCGAACCTCGCGAACTACACGGTAAGCGTCGCGGTGACCCAGACCGCGGCGCTCACCGGCATCGTGCCGGCCGACGCGCGGCGCATCGACGTCACAGTCAGCAACCCGGCGGCCGGCAGCGTGAGCCTGACCGGCTACCGCGCGAATTTTTGAGCCCGGGGGCCGCGTGCTTATCAGGGCCAGATGGAACCTCGGATCCCGGGCGCGGGGCATGACGTTGATCGAATTGATCATCGTCATCACGCTGACCGCGATCGTGATGACGTTCATGGCGATGTTCCTGATCACGCCGATTCACGCCTATGCCGATGAATCGACACGTGCCCAGCTCGTCGACGCGGCCGACGGGGCGCTGCGCCTGTTGGGGCGCGACCTGCGCGCCGCGCTGCCGAACAGCGTGCGCGTCACGACGAACGGCGGCACGGTGGCGCTGGAGTTCCTGGCGACGATCGACGGGGCCCGCTATCGAGACGACGGACCGCTCGGCGATGCCAGCCGCTGGCTCGATTTCACGGCGCCGGACGGCGCATTCGCGACCACGGTGCCGTTCTCGCAAATCACACCGCCCTGGACCTCGAGTACGGCCTACCTCGCGATCTACAACGTCGGCGTGCCGGGTGCGAACGCCTACGATCTGGCGAACGTGATCACGCCGCCCGGCACGACGATCAACATTGCGGCCGGGAGCGCGGCGAACGAGCAGCTGGTCACGCTGAATCCCGCGTTCAAGTTCGCCTGGGGTTCGCCGGGAAAACGCGTCTACCTGGTCAGCGGACCGGTCAGCTACGTCTGCGACCCCGCCGCGGGCACCTTGACCCGCTACAGCGGCTATCCGATCAGCGCCACCCAGGCCGCCGACGGCGCCACGCTCAGCGCCGCCGGTGCGGCCGCCGGCTTGGTGGCGAGCGCGGTGAGCGCCTGCCAGTTCAGCTATGCGCCGGGCACCGCGGCGCGCGCAGGCCTCGCGACGCTGACGCTGCAGCTCGCGCAGGGCGGCCAACAGATTCAGCTGCTGAGTCAGGTTCATCTGGTCAACGCCCCATGAAGAATGAATTCCCGGGACGCTCGCGACGCGGCGGCTTTGCCTTGGTGCCGGCCTTGTTCCTGATCGTGGTCGTCGCCGCGCTCGCGGCGGTCGCACTGCGGATGACGGTCGGCCAACAACAAACTGCGTCCCTCGCGCTTCAACAGGCCCGGGCGCTCGCGGCGGCGCGCGCCGGCATCGATTGGAGCGCTTATCGCGCACTCCATGGCCAGTGCGCGAACGGCACGCTGAATCTTTCCGAGGCGGCCCTCAGCGGCTTCACTGTCGTCGTCAGCTGCAGCGCGACCTCCTATACGGACGGCGGCGCGACGTACCAGTCCTTCCTGATCGCCGCCACGGCGAGCTATGGTCTCTACGGCGGCCCGGATTACGTCAGGCGCGTGGTCCGCGCCAGCTTCACGAACGAGACCTCATGAGATCGCGCAAAGCCGGCGGCTGGATGATGCTCCTGATCTGCGGCCTCGCGCTCGGCGCGCCGCGCTCGGCGCGCGCGTGGTGGAACTGCAACTGGACGTCGCGGGTGCCGATCGCGGTCGCGGCGCCGGCAACGGCCCAGAGCAATTATCTGCTCGAGGTCATGCTCACCGCCGCGCAGCTGCCGGGCTACAACTGGTCACTACTGGATGCCGACGTGCGCGTCGTCGATCAAAACGACACCACGCCGCTCACGTTCTTCGTGCAGCCGCGTGCCGCCGGCACCCAGGTGCTGCGGCTCTGGGTGCTGTTTCCGAGCCTCGCGGCCGCGCCACGGACGATCTACGTCTATTACGGCAATTCGACGGCGAGCAGCGCCTCGAACGGCGCCACGGCGCTCGCCCAGGCGGCACGCGGAGTGCGGCTGTGGACGCGGCAATACACCGGCGGCGCCTTCGCGTCGCAGGCCGCCTGGTACGCCTCGTGGAATGCGGGCTCGGACCAGGTCTCGGGCTATGGCTGCGCGGTGCCCAGCGCCTTCGCCGGACAGAACAACGCGAGCTTGTTCGGCGCCGGCCAATCGATCGGCTGGAACGTCGAAACGATGCTCTACGTCGCCCCCGCGCAGGCCGGCACCTGGCAGTTCCGCTGGGGGCCGGATCTCGGACTCGGGGGCGCCTTGTACGTCGACGACGTGCCGCTCCAGCAGCGGTTCGGCACCAACCTATGGTGGGCGGGTAGCTGGTCCAACACCGGTCAATTGCTCGCCGGCAGCGTCCCATTGACCAGCGGCTACCACGTGATCCGCGGCATCGGCGATGAGGATTGTTGCGACGGCGGCCAGGAGTTGGACGCGATGGCGCCGAACGGCGCGTGGACGGCGCTCGGCGGCGCGAGCTTCCCGCTCGCCGCGCCCAGCTGCCAGGCCGCGCTCGCGAGCCCGCAGACCGCCCAGACCCAGGGCACGGCCGGCGGCTGCTCGGCGGTGCACTTTCAGATCACGAACTCCGCCTACGGACTCTATTGCCTGAACCAGAGCATCACCGTGACGGTGGTCGATGCGGCCGGCAATCCCTACACCGGCTACAACGGCACCATGAATCTGTCGACGTCGACCGGCGCCGGCACCTGGAGTCTCGTGAGCGGCGGCGGCGTGTTCGCCGATGCGGTCGCGAACGACGGCGCGGCAAGCTACCAATGGCCCGGCGGCGCATCGAGCGCGACGTTCTCGCTGTCCTATCGCGGCGGCCC
This sequence comes from Pseudomonadota bacterium, assembly GCA_021780475.1. Lineage (GTDB taxonomy): Bacteria > Pseudomonadota > Gammaproteobacteria > Steroidobacterales > Steroidobacteraceae > Bog-1198. The sequence goes on along the minus strand of JAJXYR010000069.1, from coordinate 23,845 downwards.
GAGCCCGGTAACGGTGCACGCGGTCGACTCCGCCAATGCAACGCTGGTCGACACCGGCACCCAAAGCCCGATCGCCTTCGCGCCGTCCGGCTTCACGCTCACCGCAGCGCCGCTCGTCACACCGGTGACCTCCGTGCCGAATTTCCCGGCGAGCCTCACCGCCGGAACCAATGTCCCGGTGTATCTGACCGCCTACGGCCAGACGCCGAACGATCCCGTGTGCGGGGTGATCCAGGATTATGCGGGACAGAAACCTCTGAAATTTTGGACGCAGGCGCAAAACCCCGCCGTGCAGACGCTGAGCGCCACCGTCAACGGCGCCGGCGTCGCGACGAGCGAGGCCGCGGCCGCGCCGCAGGCGGTATCCTTCACGGCGGGGATGGCGAGCATCCAGCTGAAATACAAGGACGTCGGCAGTCTGTCGCTTGGCGTCAAGGACGACTCGACCGGTAACAGCCTGCTGCCGACCGGCATCCGCGGCGCCGCCGGGCCCTTCGTCTCTCGTCCGGCCAATTTCCTGATCTCCGCGATCCACCGCACGAGAGACGGACTCGCCAATCCGGGCGCGACCGCCGCGAGCGGCGCGGTGTTCATCGGCGCCGGTCAAGCGTTCACGGCGACGGCAACCGTCGTGGACGCCGAGGGGTCGCCGACACCGAGCTTCGGTCATGAAAGCCCGCCCGAAGGACTGCGCTTCAGCGTCCAGGTCTTGCTGCCCGCGGGCGGGAATGCGCCAGCCGTCGCCGGCAGTTTCACGGGCTTCGCCAACGGCCAAGCGACCGGCAACGCGTTCAGCTGGCCGGAGGTCGGCGTCGTCGCCCTGGTCCCACGCGTCGCCGACGGCGATTACCTCGGTTCCGGCGACGTCGTCGGCTCGCCGACCACGGCGGTCGGCCGCTTCATTCCAGACCACTTCAGCGTCACGGAGAACACGCCGCTGTTCGCCACCGCGTGCGCCGCCGGCGGCTTCACCTACACCGGTCAGGCCTTCGGTTTCGCGGTGCCGCCGATTGCCACGGTCACGGCCCAGGCCGTCGGCGGCACCACGACGCTGAACTACACCGGTGCCTTGTTGCGCGTGACGAATTCGAGCCTGACCGGACGCAGCTACACGGCCGCCGCGGGGACGCTCGATCAGACCGGCTTGCCGGCGGCCACGGTCGATCCGCTGATCGGCGATCTCGGCGGGGGCCGGTTCACGCTGACATTCGCCGCGGGCAGCGGCCTGTCGTTCCAGCATGGAGCGCCGACCGCGCCCTTCGACGCGGCCATCGCGCTGGCGATCAACGTCATCGATTTGGACGGCGTCGCGGCACCCAATCCGGTGAGCTTCGGCACGATCGGCGGCATCGGCTTCAGCGCCGGCGCGTCGATGCGCTATGGACGCCTCACACTCGGCAATGCCGTCGGCTCGGAGTTGCTCGACCTGCCGATGCCGCTGACGGTACAGGCTTATCTCGACAGCGCCCAGGGATTCGCGGTCAATACCGCGGACAGCTGCACCGTCGCGCCGGTCATCGGCTTCAGCGGCATGCAGCAGACGCTGGGCGCCGTTTGTGTGCGCGACTCCGGCTCCCCCGGCGCATCCGGCGCGGGCTGTGCGGCGCCCGCGCCGGCGGCGACCGCCTACGATCCGGTCGCGGTCGGCGGCCGATTCAACCTCGTGCTCGCCGCGCCGGGCGCCGGCCATAGCGGCAGCGTGAACGTGCGAGCGACGGCCCCCGCGTGGCTGCAATACCAATGGAATGCGGCGAGCCCGGCCCCCGCAAGCCCGGCCGGGGTGGCGGTATTCGGCCTCTACCAGGGCCCCGGCTCGCGGATCTATCAGCGCGAGGTGTACTAGCGCCGCGGCGCGCCCGCATTTGAGGGATTACCTCACAGCTTGGCACGCGCACCCTCAAGTTTCGGCCTGAACAACCGTTAAATCGCCGGTGATTCGATCCAACTCATACCGCACGGAGTGCGATCTTGTTGAATCCATTTCGGCGCAAGCAGGCGGCGGCCAAGCGCACGGCGATCGTCTGTACCCAGTCCGGGTGCACGATGGCAACGGTTTCCACCGGCCCCGCCGGGCGACCGGCAGTCGATGTCTGTGTTTCCTTCACGGGCGGCGCGGCCGAACAGCGTGCGGCACTCAGTAGTTGGCTCGGCCAGGATCGGGGCGACGGCAGTGCGATCAGTTGCGTACTAGACCCCGATGACTATCAGATGCTGCTCGTCGAAGCGCCCGACGTTCTGCCCGCCGAGATCAAGGCAGCGGTGCGCTGGCGGCTCAAGGATCTGATCGATTACCCCGTCGCCGACGCCGTCATCGACGTATTTCCGATACCCGAGCCCGCGCGGCGGTCTTCCGCCAAAATGATGTATGCGATCGCGGCGCGGCGCCACGCGATCGAACAGCAGGTGGCGGTGATGCGCGGCGCATCGGCCGCCCTCGACGTCATCGACATTCCGGAGCTCGCGCTGCGCAACGTCGCCGCGAAACTGCCGGAAGCGGCGCAGGGTCTGATCTTTCTGTGGGTCAATGACGATTCGGCGCAGCTGTTCGTGATCAAAGGGGAGATGATTTATCTATCCCGCCAGGTGTCGTTCCCGGCGGAAGGCTTCGCGGCGCCCGACTCGACCGATGGGCACGTCGAAGCGGTGTCGCTCGAACTGCAACGCTCGATGGACTATTTCGAGAGCCACTACGAACAAGCGCCCATCGCGCACCTGGTGATCGCCCCGGGCGACGAGCGTGCGCGGCGCTTGCAGGCCGCGCTCGCGGACCAGACCTCACTCGACATCCAGACCCTGGATCTGCGGCGCGCCGTCGACACCGCCGATGCGTCGTGGTCCGCGGACCGCCGCAGCGTGCTCGCCATCGGCGCGGCGATGCGCCAGACGCCGCGGCGCGCGTGAAGCCATGATCCAGCAGATCAATCTGTACGAGCGGACGCTGCGCGGGGAATCGGACGCTTTCTCAGCCTCGGCACTGATCGGCGGCTTTGGAATCGTGCTTGCGGGACTCGTCGCGATTTCCGGCTTCGTTTGGTGGCGCGTCGCCATGCTCGACCGACAGTTGCATGCGCTGCAGGCGCAGGCCGAACAGCGCCGCAGCCTGGTCGCCAAGGGCAACCTCGTCGCCAATTCGGCGCAGGCCGGCCAGGCTCTCGAGGCGCGGCTGCGCAACATGGCGATCGCTCTCGATCGGCGGCAGCGCGCACTGCGCTATCTGCGGAGCGGCGCGGCCGGAACGGAGTCGGGATTTTCTGCGCGCCTGGAAGCACTCGCCCGCGAACAGGTCGACGGGCTGTGGCTGCGCGGCGTGACCCTGAGCGGCGACTCGACGAATTTCGAATTGACCGGCCGGGCTTTGCACGCCGACTTGGTGCCGCTCTATTTGTCGAAGCTCGCGGCGGAGCCGGCGCTCGCCGGCACCAAGCTGCAGTTGTTGGAAATCCACGCGCCGCGGAGCACCGCCGGCGCCGGGGTGCCGACGGCGACGCAGGCGCGTTTGGCGGCGGCGACCACGGTCGATTTCACCGTGTCGAGCGGTGCCGACCACCACGGCCGACGGGGCCCGCAGCGCGCGTCCGACGACCGCTTCGCGATGGCCGCGGCGACCACGGGGGCGCAACCCCGATGAAGCAGCGTTTCGCCGCATTGACCGCGCGCATCGACCGGGCAAGCTTGCGTGAGCGAGTGCTGCTGTTCGCCACCGGCGTCGTCGCGCTCTGCGCCCTGTGGGTTCAATTGGTGATGGTGCCGCTCGGCGCCGAACGCGCGCGGATTGCCGCCGGCTTGGACAGGCTGCGTGCGCACGCGCGCGCCGCCGGCACCGACGACGCGGTACTGCGTTACGCCGCACTGAAGTCGCGGCAGTACGCCCTGGCGCAAGCGATCCGGGACGCGGATGCGAGACTGGGCGCGGCGCAGCGCGGCATGATCGATCCGAAAGCCATGGTGGCGGTGCTCACCGACGTGCTGCGGCACCAACAGAATCTCACGTTGGTGCTGCTGAAGAACCTCCCGGTCGTGCCCCTGTTGCCGCCGCTGCCGGGTCCGGGTGACGCCGGCGGCGCGGGCGCCGCCGGCGCCGGGACCGTCGCGGTACCGGACGGCGGGCCCTACCTGCACCCGGTCGAACTCGTCGTGCGCGGCAACTATCTCGACGTGCTCGCCTACGTCAAGGCGCTGGAGGCGCAGTCCTGGGGATTCACCTGGCGCCGCTTCGAGTTCAAGTCGACCGATCAGGGGCCCGAGTACCACATCGAATTCACGACGCTGTCGATGCAATCGAACTGGTTGGGCGTATGAAGCGCCGGCTGCGTCAACCCTGGTCCGCCGCCGCACTCGCGCTGTGCGCGTGCGCGGGCACGGCGGCCATGGCGCCGCCCGCGGCCGCGACGGGACTCAAGGACCCGACGTCGCCGCCGGCGGTCGCCGCCCCGGCGCACGTACCGAAAGCGCATGCGCCGCCACCACGGGTGTCGGCGATATTTCTATCGGCGCAGCGGCGCGTCGCGATCATCGACGGGGTGGCGGTGGCCGTCGGAGACCGGATCGGCGATCTGCGGATCCTCGAGATCACCGCCGACGGGGTGCATTACAGCGACCACGGACACGCCGCGTTCGCGGCCCTGAGGCCGCCCCAACCGTGAAATGAGATCACAGCAGGAATCGACAGCCATGAAATCCATGATCCACGCCCTCAGCGCGCTCTGCCTGATCGCCTGCGCCGCACGCGCGGCGACGGTCGAGCGCCGCTTCGACGTTTCGGTGAACAACGCCCCGGCGAAGTCGTTTTTCCTGGGTCTCGTGAAGGACACTCCCGACAACATTGTCGTGAGTCCGGCGGTGACCGGCACGATCACGCTCGACCTGAAGAACGTCACGGTGCCGGAAGTACTGCAGGTGACCCGCGAAGTCTACGGCTACGACTACCGCCGGATCGCGGCCGGCTATCTCGTTCTGCCGGCGGGAATCGAGTCGCGCATGTACTACGTCAACTACCTCGACCTCGACCGCAGCGGCACGTCGCGCACCCGCGTCAGTTCCGGCCAGCAGACCGAAGGGAACGGCTCCCAGGGCAACAACCTGCTCGCGAACCCGTCCGCGATGCAGGGCGGCAACGGCGGACACGGCGGCTTCGGCAATACGTCGGAGACCGGCACGACGATCAACACCAGCTCCAAGGTCGACTTCTGGCAGGACCTGGGCCGGGCGCTGAAACAACTGCTGCCGGCGGATCCGTCGCGCGCGGTGGTCATCGATGCCCAGGCGGGGGTGATCGTCGTGCGCGGGATGCCCGCGGAGCTCGATCAGGTCGGCCAGTTCCTCGCAAAGATCCAGAGCACGGTGTCGCGCGAGGTGATCCTCGAGGCGAAGATCATCGAGGTCGACCTCAACAAGAATTATCAGGCCGGCGTCAACTGGGGCGCCCTGCTGAGCAAGGGGAGCCAGCAATATTTCATCGGCCAGCAGTCGCCCTCCTCGTTCAGCGGCAACCTGCTAGCGCCATCCGGACCGACGGTCAACATCTCCCCCGGCCAGGCCGTCACCGGGCTCGTCAGCAACACCCTCGGCGGCGCGTTCACGCTCGCGATGGACACGCGCAATTTCAATGCCTACGTCAATCTGTTGAGCGTCGTCGGCAACACCCGGGTCCTGTCTAGTCCGCGCGTCGCCACGCTGAACAACCAGAAGGCCGTGATCAAGTCCGGTTCGGACGAATTCTTCGTCACCAATGTCGCGAGCAACACCGTGACCTCGACCGCGGCCGCGACCAGCAGTTCGATCGAACTCACGCCGTTCTTCTCGGGCGTCGCGCTCGACGTCACGCCGCAGATCAACGACGACGGCACGGTGATCCTGCATATCCACCCGACCATCAGCACCGTCACGGATCAGGTGAAGAACATCACGATCGGCAGCGTCACCGACTCGCTGCCGCTCGCGCTCAGCCAGATTCGCGAATCGGACAGCATCGTGCGCGCCCGCAGCGGCCAGGTGATCGTGATCGGCGGCTTGATGACGCGTCAGAGCGCCGACACGGACTACAAGACGCCGCTGCTCGGCTCGATCCCGCTGCTCGGCAATCTGTTCAAGAGCAAGCAGACCACCGGCACGAAGACCGAGCTCGTGATCCTGTTGCGGCCGATCGTCGTCGGCGGCGACATGCAGGCCTGGAAGCCGCTGGTCGATTCGAGTCTCGATCGGGACGCGCGCCGCGTGGACGCCGAGGGCGGCGCGGCGATGGCGCCGGATGCCCCGCCATGATGGAATCGCGACCCAAGAAGCGGATCAAGCTCGGCGAGCTGCTGCTCGAGCAGAACGCGATCAGCGCCGCTCAGCTCGAACAGGCGCTCGGGGAACAGAAGCGCAGCGGCCGCAAGTTGGGCCGGGTGCTGACGGACCTCGGGATCCTGAGCGAGGATGCGCTGCACCAGGCGCTGGCGCGGCACCTCAAGCTGCCCTACGTGGACCTGCGGCAGATGACGCTCGATCCGCAGGTCGTGCGTCTGCTGCCCGAGTCGCATGCCCGGCGCTTTCGCGCGCTGGTGCTGCAATCGGACAAGCGCGGCCTGTTGGTCGGCATGGCCGATCCCTCGGACCTGCTCGCTTATGATGAACTGAGCAAGCGGCTGAAACAGACGCCGCGCGTCGCGGTCGTCAGCGAGAGCGAATTGCTGCGGATGCTCGACGTGGTCTATCGACGGACGGACGAGATCGCCTCCCTGGTGCAGGAGGTGCGCGACGACCTGCGGGAAAGCGACATCGATCTGGAACAGCTGAGCGTCGACGACGCGTCGGCCGAGGCGCCGGTGCTGCGGCTGCTGCAATCGATGTTCTTCGACGCCGTCCAGGTTGGCGCATCGGACATCCACATCGAACCGGGCGACGCCGGCCTGCGGATCCGGCAGCGCATCGACGGCGTGCTGCAGGAGCAACTGCTCGAGGGAAGCCGCGTCGCGGGTGCGCTGGTCACGCGCCTGAAGCTCATGTCGGGTCTCGACATCTCGGAGAAACGCCTGCCCCAGGATGGGCGATTTTCAATCAAGGTCGGCGATGCCCAGCTCGACGTGCGCGTTGCGACGATGCCGACGCAGTTCGGCGAATCGGTGGTGCTGCGACTGCTCAATCAGTCGATGGGCCTGCAGCCGCTCGACGCGCTCGGGATGCCGGAAGAGGTCCAGCGGCGCTTTCGGCGCCTGATCCAGCGCAGCGCCGGCATGGTGCTGGTGACCGGTCCGACCGGCAGCGGCAAGACCACGACGCTGTACTCGGCGCTGAATCTGCTGAATCGCCCGGACACCAAGATCATCACCGTCGAGGATCCGGTCGAGTACCGCCTCGACCGCATCACCCAGGTTCAGACGAAGACCAAGATCGGCCTCGACTTCGGCCGGGTGCTGCGTTCGGTGCTTCGCCACGACCCGGACATCATTTTCGTCGGCGAAATGCGCGACCGGGAGACCGTCGACATCGGCCTGCGCGCCGCGATCACGGGCCATCTCGTGTTCTCGACGCTGCACACGATGAGCGCGGTCGCGACGATCGATCGTTTGATCGACATGGGCGCGCCGGGCTACATGGTGGCCGCGGCCGTGCATGCGGTGCTGGCGCAACGGCTGGTGCGGCGCATCTGCGCCGATTGCTCGGAACCCTACGAGGCGGACGAGCATGAAATCGCCTGGCTCGAGGCTCAGATCGGCGACGCGGATGCGGCGCGCATCGCGCTGCGGCACGGCGCCGGGTGCAGCTATTGCAACATGACCGGATATCGCGGCCGGGTCGCCGTCTACGAGTTGCTGGAAATCGACCGCGAACAGGCGGAGGCGATCCGGCACGGCGATCTGACCGGCTTTGCGCGCATCACGGCGGCGCGCCGCGACTACAAGCCGCTCGCGCGCTCGGCGGTGGAGATGGCGGAGCGCGGCTTGACCACCATCGCCGAGGCGATCCGCGCGGTGAGCGGCGTCGGCGACGACTGGGACAACCGCGACGCAGAACGCAAGGATGAGGCGGAATTGGGCCCCGAGCGGGTCCTGTCGCTGCTCGCATGAATTCACCGCCATGACGGTGTTCGTCTACAAGGGCCGCTCGCTGCGCGGAGAAGCGGTCGACGGCCGGCTCGACGGCGACAGCGCCGAACAGGTCGCCTCGCGCCTGCTCGGCGCCGGCATCACGCCGATCGAAATTGGTCCCGCCGGCGACGGCGCGGGGTCGCTGCGGAGTCTGTGGGTCGCGCTCGGCGGTGGCCGACCGAGCACCGCCGACTTGATGATGTTCTCGCGACAGATGTACACCATCACGAAGGCGGGCGTGCCGCTGCTGCGGGGCCTGAAGGGCCTGCAGGCCTCCACCCACAACGAAGTGCTGCGCACGACGCTGGGGGAGATTCTGCAAAGCCTCGAAGGCGGCCGCGACCTCGGCACGAGTTTCGCGCGCCACCCGAAGATCTTCCAGCCGCTGTACGTGAACATGGTGCGCGTCGGCGAGGCCACGGGCACGCTGGACGTCGCATTCCTGCGCCTGTGCGAATACCTGAACACCGAGCAGGACGTGAACGACCGCGTGCAGAGCGCGTTGCGCTACCCACTGACCGTGGTCGCGGCGGTGATGGTGTCGATCGGCATCATCTCGGTCAAGGTGATTCCGGCGTTCGCGCCGGTTTTCAAGATCCTCGGCAACCACATTCCCTGGCCGACCCGGGTGATCATGTCCGTGTCGAGCCTGACCTCGCATTATTGGTGGCTGATGGCGCTGGGCGCGATCGGCGCGGCGATCGGCTTTCGCGCGTACGTGGCCCGGGATGCGGGCCGCTACCGCTGGCACCGGGCGAAGCTGCGGATCCCGCTCGTCGGCGACCTGATTCACGAGGCGATCCTCGCGCGCGTGACCCGCTCGCTCGCGATCTGCCTGAGTGCCGGCATACCGGCCCTGCAGGCTCTGTCGACGATCGCGCGCACGACCGGCAACGACTATGTCAGCGAGGCGATCCTGAAGATGCGCGACACGGTCGAGCGCGGCGACTCCATCAGTCACGCGGCGGCCAGCCTGAAGCTGTTTCCGCCGCTGGTCGTGCAAATGATCGCCGTGGGCGAGGAAACCGGCGACCTCGCCGAGCTGCTCGGCGAGGTCGCCGAGCACTACCGCCGCGACGTGGACTACCGGTTGAAGAACCTGAGCGCCGTGCTCGAGCCGGCGCTGATCGTCGCGGTCGGAGGCATCGTGTTGATCCTCGCGCTGGGCGTGTTTCTGCCGATGTGGAACATGTTCGCGAAGGTCGGCGGCCATTCCTGAGCGGGCGGCGAGAGACGCCTCACAGAATCCACAGACGGCGGTCAAGGACCGCGCGCCGGCGCCGAAAACCCTAACGGGGCGGTAACTACAGGACCAGGAACGGAGCCATGCGCAAACTTCAACAAGGATTCACACTGATCGAGCTCGTCGTCGTGATCACGATTCTCGGCATCCTCGCCGCGTTCGCGATTCCGCGGTTCACCGCGCTCGACAAACAGGCCCGGATCACGGCCATCACGTCCCTGGGCGGCAGCCTGCGCAGCGCGTCCGCGCTCGCTCACGCCGAATATCTGGCCGTCGGCACGAACCCGTCGACGATCCTGATGGACGGCCAGTCGGTGACGCTCGCCAACGGCTATCCCGATGTCGCCGGCCTGCCGCTCACGATGCAGGATCTGACCGGATTCACGCCGACCGCGACGACGACGGCCATCACCTATTCCAAGGACGGCGCGACCGATCCCGCGAATTGCGCGGTCACCTACACCGTGTCGGGCGCCGTCGGTCAGCCGGCAACCGTTTCGGCGCCGGTGACGAGCGGTTGTTGAGCGCTGGTGGGGGTTGAGGGCGGGCTGGTCTGCGTGCGCCGCCCGCCCCCTGGCGCGTACTTCCGAATTCCGCGGAGGCACTTCGCCCGGCGCTAGTCGTTCTATACTCCGTCGTTGAGAAATCGATGGAGGTAGCCGCCCGTGATTACGCTGTTCCACCGACCCAGGACACGCTCGACGCGTTTCCTATTCCTGCTCGAAGAACTCGACGCGCCCTATCAAGTCCGGCTCGTCGGCACGCGGACCCGTGATGGGGGGGCCGCCGACCCGGCCAATCCGCATCCGCATGGCAAGGTGCCGGCCATTTCGGACGACGGCACGATCGTGTTCGAGTCACCCGCCATTGCGCTGTATCTGACCGACAGATTCCCAAAGAACCGTCTGGGTCCGGTGGTGGGCGAACCGGGCCGCGGCGCCTATCTGTCCTGGCTTTCCTATTACACCGGAGTGTTGGAACCGGCGTTCATGTCGAAATTCATGAATGTCGAAGTGCCGCGTGGAACGGCGGGCTGGGTGCCCGTCGACGAAGCCATCACCGTTCTCGACAAGCTGCTTTCCGCCGGCCCCTATCTACTGGGCGATCGCTTCAGCGCGGCTGACGTTCTGTACGGAACGACGTTCGCCATGTTCGCCCAGAGTCCGATGATGCCCAAATCCACCGCCATCGACGATTACGCGAAGCGCGTGGTCTCGCGGCCGGCATACCTCAAGGCACAGGAACTGGATGCCGGCGGTTGAGCGGCGAGTTGGCCAGGGAATATGGGCAGGTGCCGCGACCTTCCGCCGTGTAGTGAGGATTACAGCTCGTACGGTGCCATGGGCTGCGGTCGGCCCCAAGATGTTGTTCCAAGATCCCGCTATTCGACCGTGACGCTTTTGGCGAGATTTCGCGGTTGATCGACGTCCGTCCCGCGCAGCAACGCGACGTGGTACGCGAGGAGCTGCAGCGGAATCGTGAATATCACCGGTGCCTGCAGCGCGGTCGCGGCTGCGGGCATCTCGATCACGGTGAGACCATCGCCGCCTTGCAGCGCGGCGCCCGGATCGGCGAATACGTACAGCTGGCCGCCGCGCGCACGCACCTCCTGCAGATTCGACTTCAGCTTCTCGATCATCTCGTTGTTTGGCGCCACCGCGACGACGGGCATCTCCTCGTCGACCAGCGCGAGCGGTCCGTGCTTGAGCTCGGCGGCCGCGTAGGCCTCGGCGTGGATGTACGAGATTTCCTTGAGCTTCAGAGCCCCTTCCATCGCGATCGCGTACAGCGGACCGCGTCCGACGAACAGCGCGTGATGCTTGTCGGCGAATTTTTCCGCCAGACGCTGTATCTGGGGATCCAGCTGGAGCGTCTTCTCGACCAGCGCCGGCAGGTGCAGCAGCTGTTCGACGAGATCGCGTTCGACCGTCTCGCCGATGCCGCGATGCTTGGCGATGGCGATGACCAGCATCGCGAGCGCGGACAACTGGGTCGTGAACGCCTTGGTCGAGGCCACGCCGATTTCCGGGCCCGCGCGAGTCAGCAGGACGAGATCGGACTCGCGCACCATCGAGCTTTCGGCGGCATTGCAGATCGTGAGCGTCGACAAATACCCGGCGGCGCGTGCGGCGCGCAGCGCCGCCAGGGTGTCGGCGGTCTCCCCGGACTGGGAAATCGTCACGAACAGCGTGTCCGGCGTGACCACCGGATTGCGGTAGCGGTATTCGCTCGCGTACTCGATTCGCGCCGGGATGCCGCAGATTTGTTCGATGAAATAGCTGGCCACCAGTCCGGCGTGATAGCTCGTGCCGCAGGCGGCGATGTGCACCGCCCTCACGCGCGCGAATATCGACGGCGCGCCCGGTCCGAACGCCGCGTCGAGCAGACGGCCGCCGACGGCGCGTGCCTCCAGGGTCTGGGCGATGGCGCGCGGCTGTTCGTAGATTTCCTTCTGCATGAAGTGGCGGTATTGGCCGCGCTCGACGGAATCGGCGGACAGCTCGCTGTCGCGGACGGCGCGCTCCACCGCGTGCCCGGCGGCATCGACGATGCGCACCGACGCTCGCCGGACGAGCGCCAGGTCGCCCTCCTCCAGGAACAGGAAGCGGCGCGTCACCGGCAGCAGCGCGGCGACATCGGAGGCGACGAAGTTCTCGCCGATGCCGAGTCCGATCACCACGGGGCAGCCTTCGCGCGCGAGCACGATGCAGTCCGGATCCTGTTCGCTGACGACCGCGAGCGCGTAGGCACCGCGCAGTTCCGCGACGGTCTTGCGCACCGCCTCGAACAGCGAGCCGCTGTGGCCGAGGTGCTGGTGAATGCGATGGGCAATCACTTCGGTGTCGGTGTCTGACGTGAATTCGTAGCCGCGTTCCCTGAGGTCGCCGCGCAGCTCCTCGTGATTTTCGATGATGCCGTTGTGCACGATCGCGATGCCGTCGCGCGAGGTATGCGGGTGGGCGTTGCGGGTGGCGGGAATGCCGTGGGTCGCCCAGCGGGTATGCGCGATGCCGGTGGTGCCGGCGATGGGGTCCTGCGCGAGGGCGTCCTGCAGCGCACGGACTTTTCCCAGACTGCGCACCCGCTGCAGGACGCCCTCGGCGTCGATGAGCGCAAGTCCCGCCGAATCGTAGCCGCGATACTCGAGGCGGCGCAGTCCTTCGAGGAGGATGGGAACGGCGTTGCGCTCAGCGACGACCCCGACTATTCCACACATACGCTCGCTCCGGTGTTCGATCGATCTCTATGAGAGGCTCAAGACTTCGGTTTCTCGGGCGATGCCGCCGCGATCTTCGCGCTGCGCTCGGCGTCGGCGACCTTGCGGGGGCGGATCCACGTCTCGTGGGTCGTCTGTTTCACGCGCGTCAGCGTCAACTTGCCGTCCGGCGCGTGCGCGGTGATGGTCGATCCGGCGCCGATCGTCGCGCCGGCGCCGATGGTCAACGGCGCGACCAGCATGCTGCCGGATCCGATGAAGGCGCCGTCGCCGATCGTCGTCGGCCATTTGTTGGCGCCGTCGTAATTGCAGGTGATGGTGCCGGCGCCGATATTGACGTCGCGGCCGATCCGGGCGTCGCCGAGATAGCTCAGGTGGTTCGCCTTCGAGCCCGCGCCGAGCTCGGTATTCTTGAGTTCGACGAAGTTGCCGACGTGCGCGTCGTCATGCACGTCCGTTCCCGGCCGCAGGCGCGCGTACGGTCCGACGATGCAGCGCGCGCCGAGTTTGGCCCCTTCGATCACGCTGTGCGGGTTTATAAGCGTGTCCGCGCCGATTTTGGTGTCGCGCAGCACGCAGTACGGGCCCACCGTGACCCGGTCGCCAAGTTCCAGCGGTCCGATCAGCACCGCGCCGACGTCGATGAGCACGTCCCGCCCCAGCCGCACCTCCCCACGAACGTCCACCCGCGTCGGATCGACGAGCGTCGCACCGTGCCGCATCAACTCGCGCGTCCGCGCGCGCCGATACGCGCTCTCGGCTTCGGCGAGCTGGCACTTGTCGTTGATGCCGAGGATCTCGGTTTCGTCGGCGGGGCCGACGGTCTCCACGGGGCTGCCCGCCCGCACGGCGACACGCACGACGTCGGTCAGGTAGTACTCGCCCTGGGAATTGTCGGGACGGATATCGACCAGCCACTCGCGCAGGCGCGCCGCGGGCGCGGCGAGCAGACCGGTGTTTACTTCGTGGATGCGGCGCTCCTGCGGACCCGCGTCCTTATCCTCGACGATCGCGGACACCCGGCCTGCGGGATCGCGCAGGATCCGGCCGTAGCCGGCGGGATCGGCGAGTTCGGCGGTCAGCAGCGCGAGCTTGCCGCGGGCACAGACGTCCGCCAGCGCGCGTAGCGTCGACGGCTGGATCAACGGCACGTCGCCGTAGAGCACCATCACGCCGTGATCGTCGGGAATCGCGGGCAGCGCCTGCATCAGCGCGTGACCGGTGCCGCGTTGTTCCGCCTGGAGCGCCCAGTCGAGCGCGAGTCCGGACATCGCGGCGCGGACCGCATCCCCGCCGTGGCCATGGACCACATGGATCGATTGCGGATCGAGTGCGATCGCCGCGTCCACCACGTGCCGCAACAGCGGCTTGCCGGCGAGCGGCTGCAGGACCTTTGGCAGATCCGAGTGCATCCGTCGTCCTTGGCCGGCGGCTAGGATGACGATGGAGAGCTTCATCGGGATGCGGGCCGCGGCGGCGCGGCGGCCTCAGCGCTTCTTGCGCAGCCGTTCGATCGCGCGCAGCTGCGCGGCCGCGCGCACGAGTTCCGCCTGGGCCTCGGCCAATTCGATCAGGTCCGTGCGGCCGCGGACCGCTTCCTCGGCCCGGCGCCGCGCTTCGAGCGCGGCCGCTTCATCGAGGTCGCGCGCGCGTACCGCGGTGTCGGCAAGCACGGTGACCATGTGCGGCTGCACCTCGAGGGCGCCGCCGCTGATGAAGAACGACAGTTCCTCGGTCTCGTCGGGCGCCTGGACCCGGACCTCGCCTGCCTTCAGCGTCGTCAGCAGCGGCGCATGCCGCGGCGCGATGCCGATCTCGCCTTCGCTCGCCGGCGCGAAAACCATGTGCGCCTCGCCCGCGTAGATCTGGCCTTCCGCGCTGACGATGTCGACGTGTATCGTGTGCGCCATCGCCTACCTCCGGATGCTCATTGGAGCGTTTTCGCCTTCTCGACGGCTTCCTCGATCGCGCCGACCATGTAGAACGCCTGTTCGGGCAGATGATCGTACTCGCCGTCGATGATCGCCTTGAAACCGCGGATCGTGTCCTTCAGCGGGACGATCTTGCCGTCCTGGCCGGTGAACACCTTCGCCACATTGAACGGCTGGGACAAAAACCGCTGAATCTTGCGCGCGCGGTAGACCGACAGCTTGTCCTCCTCGGACAGCTCATCCATGCCGAGGATCGCGATGATGTCCTGGAGTTCCTTGTAGCGCTGCAGGATGGCCTGCACGCCGCGCGCGGTGTTGTAGTGCTCTTCGCCGACGACCAAGGGGTCGAGCTGGCGGCTGGTCGAGTCCAGCGGGTCGACCGCCGGATAGATGCCGAGCGCGGCGATCTGGCGCGACAGCACGACCGTCGCATCGAGATGGGCGAAGGTCGTCGCCGGGGACGGATCGGTCAGGTCGTCGGCGGGCACATAGACCGCCTGCACCGAGGTGATCGAGCCGGTCTTGGTGGACGTGATGCGCTCCTGCAGCACACCCATCTCCTCGGCGAGAGTCGGCTGATAGCCGACCGCGGACGGCATGCGGCCGAGCAGCGCCGAGACCTCGGTGCCCGCGAGCGTGTAACGGTAGATGTTGTCGATGAACATCAGCACGTCGCGGCCCTTGCCGTTTGCCTGCTTCTCGTCGCGGAAATATTCAGCCATCGTGAGTCCGGTCAGGGCGACGCGCAGACGGTTGCCGGGCGGCTCATTCATCTGCCCGTAGACCATCGCCACCTTGTCGAGGACACCGGAATCCTTCATCTCGTGATAGAAATCGTTGCCTTCGCGCGTTCGCTCGCCGACGCCGGCGAACACCGAAAGCCCCGAGTGCTGCTTGGCGATGTTGTTGATGAGCTCGAGCATGTTGACCGTCTTGCCGACGCCCGCGCCGCCGAACAGGCCGACCTTGCCGCCCTTGGCGAACGGAATCAGCAGGTCGATGACCTTGATGCCGGTGACCAACAGCTCCTGTCCGCCGGTTTGCTCGTCATAGGCGGGGGCCGGACGGTGAATCGGCCAATGTTCGGTTGCCATGACCGGGCCCGCCTCGTCCTGGGGCGTGCCGAGTACGTCCATGATCCGGCCGAGCACGCCGGCTCCGACCGGCACGGAAATCGGTCCGCCGGTGTCGCTGACCGCGAGCCCGCGGCGCAAGCCCTCCGACGGGCCCATCGCGATCGTGCGCACGACGCCGTCGCCGAGCTGCTGCTGCACTTCGAGCGTCAGCCCCCCCTCGTCGATTTTTAGCGCGTGGTAGACCTTGGGGATGCGGTCGCGCGGAAATTCCACGTCGACCACGGCTCCGATGATTTGCACGATTTTTCCGCTGGACATTCTTGAAATCCTCTAAACAGCTGCGGCCCCGCCGACGATCTCCGACAATTCCTTCGTGATCGCGGCCTGGCGGGCCTTGTTGTAAATCAATTGGAGCTCATCGATGAACTTGCCCGCATTGTCGGACGCGCTCTTCATCGCGACCATCCGGGCGGCCATTTCGCAGGCGACGTTCTCGACGGCGCCCCGGTAGACCTGGGATTCGACGTAGCGCATCAGGATGCCGTCGAGCAGTTCGGCGGCGCTCGGCTCGTAGATGTAATCCCAGCGCTCCTGCAGCTCGCCGGCGCCGGTGGGCTCGACGGGGAGCAGCTGCGCTACGACCGGCTGCTGGCTCATGCTGTTGACGAACACGCTGTGCACGATCAGCAGGCGGTCGATCGCGCCGGCGCGATAATTGTCGAGCATCACCTTGACGGTGCCGATCAGCGCGGCGACCTGCGGCCGGTCGCCGAGATGCGTGGCGGAGGCGGCGATCTCGAATTTCAGGCGGCGGAAGAACTGCACGGCCTTCGTGCCGACGGCGCAGATCTGCACCGTTTGGCCGTGCGCCTCGGCGTCGCGGATCGCGGCGACCGTGGCCTTCAGCAGGTTGATGTTGAGCGAACCGCACAGTCCGCGGTCCGTGCTGATGACGATGATGCCCACGTGGCGCACCGGACGCTCGATCAGGAACGGATGCTTGAAGTCCGGATTCGCGTGCCGGAGATGGCCGATCGCCCGGCGGATCTTCTCCGCGTACGGACGGGCTGCGCGCATGCGGTCCTGGGCCTTGCGCATTTTGCTGGCCGCGACCATTTCCATCGCCTTGGTGATCTTCTGAGTGTTCTTGACACTCGAGATCTTGCTGCGGATTTCCTTTGCGCCGGCCATGTCAGACGGTCGCGAAGAATTCTTCGCAGCACTTCTTCAAGGCGGCCTCGACATCCTTGGAGAGGTCGGGCTTCGCGACGATGCCCTGCAACAGCGGGCCATAATTCGTGCGCGCGAAGGTCTGCAGCCCCGCCTCGGCCGCCACCACCTTGGCGCGGTCGACCTTGTCGAAGAAGCCGTTGTTGGCCGCGAACAGGGAAAGCGCCATTTCCGCGACGGACATCGGGGAGTATTGTTTCTGCTTCATCAACTCGGTGACGCGCTGGCCGCGCTCGAGCTGGCGGCGCGTGGCTTCGTCCAGATCCGAGGCGAATTGCGAGAAGGCGGCGAGTTCCCGGAACTGGGCGAGCGAGAGGCGGATGCCGCCGCCCAACTTCTTGATGATGTTCGTCTGGGCGGCGCCGCCGACGCGCGACACGGAAATGCCGGCGTTGATCGCGGGACGAATGCCGGCGTTGAACAGATCCGACTCGAGGAAGATCTGTCCGTCGGTGATCGAGATCACGTTCGTCGGCACGAACGCGGTCACGTCGCCGGCCTGGGTCTCGATGATGGGCAGGCCCGTCAGCGAGCCGGTGCGGCCCTTGACCCGTCCGCCGGTGGCCTTCTCCACGTACTCCTCGTTCACGCGCGCGGAGCGCTCGAGCAGGCGCGAATGCAGGTAGAACACGTCGCCGGGATAGGCTTCGCGGCCCGGAGGCCGGCGCAGCAACAGCGAGATCTGGCGGTACGCGACCGCTTGTTTGGACAAGTCGTCGTAGACGATCAGGGCGTCCTCGCCGTTGTCCATGAAATACTCACCCATGGCGCATCCTGCGTACGGCGCGAGGTATTGCATCGCGGCCGGCGTGGAGGCCGAGGCGGCGACGATGATCGTGTGATCGAGCGCGCCGTGCTCCTCGAGTTTGCGCACCACGTTGGCGATCGAGCTCTGTTTCTGCCCGATCGCGACGTAGATGCATTTCACGCCGGTGCTTTTCTGGTTGATGATGGTGTCGATCGCGACCGCGGTCTTGCCGGTCTGGCGGTCGCCGATGATCAACTCGCGCTGGCCGCGGCCGATCGGCACCATCGAGTCGATCGCCTTGAGGCCCGTCTGCACCGGCTGGGTCACGCTCTTGCGAAAGATGACGCCGGGCGCCACGCGCTCGAGCGGCGCCTTCGCGGCGGCGTTCACCGGACCCTTGCCGTCGATGGGCTGGCCGAGGGCGTCGACCACGCGGCCGAGCAGTTCCGGCCCGACGGGCACTTCGAGAATGCGCCCGGTGGTCTTGACCGTGTCGCCCTCGCCGATGCCCTTGTAGTCGCCGAGCACCACCGCGCCGACCGAGTCCTGCTCGAGGTTCAGCGCGAGACCGAAGCTGTCGTCGGAGAAGGCGAGCATCTCACCATAGCGCGCATCGCCCAGCCCGTGGATGCGCACGATGCCGTCGGTGACGCTCACGACCGTGCCGACGTTGCTGGCCTCGGCGGCCGACTGGAATTGATCGATTCGCGCCTTGATGAGGTCGCTGATTTCCGATGCCTTGATGGACATAAATAGCCTTACCTTTTTCAACTACCGAGTGCGGTCGCGAGCTTCTGCAGGCGACCGGTCAATGAACCGTCGATGACGAGATCGCCGGCGCGGATCACGGCGCCGCCGAGCAGCGTCGGGTCGACCGCGGTGGCGAGGCGGATCGTCCGCTTCAGCCGCGATTTGAGGGCGGAGGCGAGTTTCGCCGCCTGATCGGCGCTCATCGGCGCCGCCGACGTGATCTGCACGTCGAGTTCCTTCTCGAAATCCGCGCGCAGACCCTCGAATTGCGAGGCGATCTGCGGCATCAGCGACAGGCGCTTGTTGGTCGCGAGCAGGCGGATGAAGTTTTGCCAGCGTGCGTCGATCGCGGTGCCGCCGAGACCGGCGAAGGAGGTGACGAAGCGGTCGATCGAGAGCTTCGGGCTGGTCAGCGCCTCCAGGACGCGTGCGTCCGCGGCGAGTCCCGCGGCCTTGCCGAGCGCGCCGGACCAAGCCGCGAGTTCGTTCCGCTCGCGGGCGGTCTCGAACGCGGCCTTGGCGTAGGGCCTCGCGATGGTCGCGGCCTCAGCCACGCTCGATCTCCAACTCGAGCTTGTCGAGCAGATCGGCGTGAGCCGACGCGTCGATTTCGCGCGACAGCAGCCGCGAGGCGCCGCGCACGGCCAGTCCCGCGACCTGTTTGCGCAGGCCCTCGCGGGCGCGGGTGACCTCGAGCGAAATCTCCTCATGCGCATGCGCCACGAGCCGCTGGCCCTCGGTGACGGCGGCGGTCTTGGCGTCGTCGACGATCTCATTGGCCCGGCGGTTCGCCTGTTCGACGATCTGCGCCGCCTTGTCGCGCGCCTCGCGGATGATCTCCTGGGCGCGCAGCTTGGCATCATCGAGGTCCTTCTGACCCTTGTTGGCCGCGGCGAGCCCCTCGGCGATTTTCTTCTGCCGGGTCTCGAGCGCGTTGATGAAGCCGGGCCACCCGAAGTGCATGACCAACCAGACGACCAGGAAGAACGCCAGTCCCTGGACGACGAGAGTGACTGCTATATCCATCCGCTTGAAGCTCCTTGCTTGGGTCCGCCGGCTTCGGCGATCAGACGCCGAATTTCGCGAGGAACGGGTTCGCGAAGATCAGCAGCAGCGCGATGGCCACGCCGATGATCGGCACCGCGTCGAGCAAGCCGGCGACGATGAACATCTTCGTCTGCAGCATCGGGGTGAGTTCCGGCTGCCGCGCCGAGCTCTCGAGGAACTTGCCGCCCAACAGCGAGAACCCGATCGCGGTGCCGAGCGCGCCGAGGCCGATCAGCAAGCCCACGGCGATGGCGGTCGCGCTCATGACTTGGGCGATTTGGATTACGTTCTGCATCAAAGTCTCTCCAGGGTCTGAATGAAAGTGAGGGGTCGGAAATCAGTGCCGTTCGGCGGCCATGCTCAAATACACGATGGTCAGCATCCCGAAGATGAACGCTTGCAGCGTGATGATCAGGATATGGAAACCGGTCCACAGGAAGTCGGCTCCGAGCTGGAGCGCGCCGAAACCGTAGGTGGCGAAGTGCGTGAGCTTGGAGCCCAGCGTCAGCACGGCGATCAGCACGAAAATCAGCTCGCCGGCGTACATGTTGCCGAATAGTCGCAGGCTCAAGGACAGCGGCCGCACCGCCTCCTCGATCAGGCGCAGCAGCAGGTTCGCCGGCGCGAGCGCGATCTTCGCGACGATCCCGTGAGCGTGAAACGGCGCCGTGAACCACTCGCCGAAGAACGTCACCAGGCCCTTCTCGGTGATGCCGACCCACTGGATCAGCAGGAACACGCACAACGCCATGCCGAGCGTCGTGTTGATGTCGGCGGTCGCGACCGTGCGCAGGTGGCCGAGCCCGACCTGCTTCGCGAACGTGGGCAGCGCGTCGACCGGAAGCAGATCCATGAAGTTCATCAGGAATACCATCACGAAGATCGTGATCGCGACCGGCGCGACCAGGCGGCTCTTGCCGCCGAAGGTTTCCTTGACGATCCGATCGACGAACTCGACCATCATCTCGATCGCGCACTGGAGCCTGCCAGGCACGCCGCTGGTCGCGCGACGCGCGGCGCCGATGAACACGATCATGAACAGCACCGAGAATACGAGGCTGAAGAACACCGTGTCGAGGTGCAGCGTCCAGAACGCGCCCGGACGCAGCTGCACCGTCAGATAGGTCAGGTGGTGTTGGATGTACTCGGTCATCCCACCGCCGGTCTCGCCCGCGGACGCTGTCATTCGATCATCCTCGTTTCATCCCTACCAGTCCGAACCAATACACGAACTGCGCCAGGCTCAAGCCGGCCAGCAGCGGCAGCGGAGCGAGCTTGAGGCGCGCGAACGCCGCCCACAGCGCGACCACGTACCATGTCCACTTCAATGCCTCGCCCGCATACAAGGCCCGCTTCAGCACCGCGGCGGCCGCGATGCCCGGCAGGAACATCCTCCACCCGAACAAGCCGCTGCCGATCGCGACGATCAAGCCACCGGCGAGTTCCGCCCCTGCCGACGCGGCCCCGGACAGCGCCAGCAGCACGCAGGCGACGACGACCGCGCCGCCTGCCTGCAGGAGCACGACGCGCATCACGAGCCGCGTGCCGTGACCCACGCGTCCAGTCGTCACGATGCAGGCCGGAGTCTTTGGAGCATACGGCGGCCGAGTTCCCGACTTTTCATGGCCCGCCATCGCTGGCTAAAAAGCCGGCGCATTATAGAGATGCCCGGCCGCAGTCACAAGGCGATGATCGCCCTTGGGTTTTTTTGACCTGGGGTTTTTAACAGATCCGGCGATGTGGGCGCTCACCGGCGCCTCATTCATTGGATGTGCGCCAGAATCCCGTCGAGTTCCTCCAGACTGTTGTAGCTCACGACCAGCTTGCCCTTGCCGCTGCCGTTGTGCTGGAACAACACTTTGGCGCCGAGTTTGTCCGCGAGCTCGCGTTCCAAGCGGCGAATGTCCGGGTCAGCGGTGGGCGCCGCGACGGCGTCCGCCGCCGGCGCGAGCAAACGGCGCACCAGCGCCTCGGTTTCGCGCACGGAAAGGGACTTCTTGGCGACCAGGCCCGCCACCTCGGCCTGCTGGCGGCGCGAGGTCAACGACAACAGCGCGCGAGCATGGCCCATCTCGATTCGACGCTCCTCCAGCAGTTCCTTGACCTCGTCGGCGAGTTCGATCAGACGCAACAAGTTGCTGACTGCGGCTCGGGATCGGCCGACCGCATCGGCGACTTGTTGATGGGTCAGCCCGAACTCCTCGATCAGGCGCGACAGGGCCCGGGCCTCCTCGAGCGGATTGAGGTTCTCGCGCTGGATGTTCTCGATCAGCGCC
Organism: Pseudomonadota bacterium; assembly: GCA_021780475.1. Taxonomy (GTDB): domain Bacteria; phylum Pseudomonadota; class Gammaproteobacteria; order Steroidobacterales; family Steroidobacteraceae; genus Bog-1198. Next base: position 2,258 of record JAJXYR010000069.1, on the reverse strand, counting down.
ATCGCCACGGCGGCCTCGTCCGGGACGTCGCGCACCACCGCCGGTATCTCGGCGAGGCCGGCCATTTGTGCCGCGCGCCAGCGCCGTTCGCCGGCGATGATTTCGTAGCGCTGGGTATCGGAGGCGTTCGCGCGTGCGAGCGGCCGCACGACGATCGGCTGGACTATGCCCTGCGCCTTGATCGATTCGGCCAGTTCGCTCAGGGATTCGGGGCGCATGTCCGTCCGGGGCTGATACTTGCCACGCTGCAGCAATTCCACCGGAAGCTTCGCCAGGCGATCACCCACGGGCGCCGCAGCGTCGCCGCCGGGTTGCAGGCGCTTCGCGAGCATGGGGCTCAATTCTGCCAGGCCGCGGCCCAGTGACGGCTTTTTGCCGGACATCCGTGATATTCCAATAATTCGGTCGGCGGATTATACGGGCGCGGGCGGACCCTCGTCGCGTCGAATCATTTCTCCGGCAAGCGCGAGGTACGCCAGCGCCCCGCGGGATTCCTTGTCGTGCAGCAGGGCCGGTTTACCGAAGCTGGGGGCTTCGGCCAGGCGCACGTTGCGCGGAATCATCGTTCGGAACACTTTTTCCCCGAAATGCTCGATCAATTGCGCCGAGACTTCGTTGGCGAGATTGTTCCGGGGGTCGAACATCGTGCGCAGCAAGCCCTCTATTTCCAGATCCGGGTTGATGCTGGCGCGGATCTGTTCGATCGTTTGCACGAGCGCGCTCAAGCCTTCGAGGGCGTAGTACTCGCACTGCATCGGCACCATCACCGAATCGGCGGCAACGAGCGCGTTCAGCGTCAGCATGTTCAAACTGGGGGGGCAATCGATCAGTATCACGTCGAAATCGGCACGCACCGGCTTCAGCGCGTTGCGCAATTTGAACTCGCGCCCGGCGATCATCGTCAACAGCCGCACTTCGGCGGCGGTCAGATCCTGGTTCGCCGGCATCACCATGAAACCGCCATGTTCCACGCTGAGCACCGCCTCCGCCGCGGTGCACTCGCCGAGCAGCACATCGCAGCTCGTGCGCGCCAGCGCATGCTTGTCGATGCCGCAGCCCATCGTGGCGTTGCCCTGGGGATCCAGGTCGATCAACAGGACACGGCGCTTCGTCGCCGCGAGCGATGCGGCAAGGTTGACGGCGGTGGTCGTTTTACCGACCCCGCCCTTCTGATTTGCGATAGCGATGACCCGCTTCATTTTGCGCTCGATCTGGGTGCGGCCCGACAGAGTTCCACAAGATGCCTCTCTTCGTCCAGTCCGGGCACCTGCAGACGGTGCAGCGCGCTGACGCGATAAGTCCTCGGCAACGCCGCAATCTCCGCGTCCGGCCGGCGCCCCTTGAGCGCGAACAGCCGCCCTTCCGGAGCGCATAAATGCCCGGCATAGGCCACGAAATCGGCCAGCGCCGCGACGGCCCGGGCGAGCACCACGTCGAAGCCCTGCGACGGGCGGTAGCTTTCGGCGCGCGCATGCACCACTTCGACGTTCACGCAGCCGACACGACGAGCGGTCCGTTCGACATATCGCGCCTTCTTGCCGGTCGCCTCGATCAAGACGAATTGCCGCTTCGGACTCGCAATCGCGAGCGGCAGTCCCGGGAACCCGGCTCCGGTGCCGACGTCGGCGATGCGTTCACCGCGCAAATAAGGCAGCACGCTGAGGCTGTCCAGGAGGTGTTTGTGCAACATGCCCGGGCGGTCGCGTATTGCGGTCAGATTGAACTCGGCGTTGGCCGCGCTGAGCTCGTCGAGCAGCTGCAACAGGCGCGCCGCCTGTTGTGCGTCCACCGTCAGGCCGAGCGAGCGAGCGCCCGCGGCCACCGCCTCGATTTCGCGTGGATCGCTCATGCCGTCACGCGTTCCTGACCAAGACGGCGGCGAACTCGTGGACCGGCATGGCGAGCACGGCCCGCTTGTCGGCCAGGCGCCGCAGGATCAATGCCGCCTGCCGCGCGTCGAAATGCGCGCGCACGCTCGCCGCCAACCGATCTGCGGCACCGACATCCGGCTCGGTGCCCTGATCGGCGGCCACGCCGAAGGCGGTCGCTTCGGGGACTGCGGCCGCTTCGGACCGGTCATCGTCGCTTGCGGCGAGCGCGATCAGCGCGAGGCGCACGCCGCGGCTCGCCGCGTCCGCGCCGGCCCACGGGCGCCCCGGGGCGGAGCCTTGCGCGCGCGGATGAACGACGGCCGGGTCGCCGTCGCAGAGCGCCAACGACACGGCGGCGGCGATCTGGGCCACGCCACCGCCGAGCAG
>JAJXYR010000318.1 GCA_021780475.1 Pseudomonadota bacterium | reverse complement strand
CTCATCCCACGTATGGCCCTCGGCCAAGAGCAAGATCAGCCGGGCTCGTCGGGCATCCTCGGCCCGATCCGTCCGGCTGTTGGCTCGCCGAGTCAGTTCCATACGCTCCGCGTTCGTCAGGGTGATGACGTCTGTCATGGACGCCATTATAGTCTACAAATGGATGTTACAATCCGCTAGCAGGTTGCTGAAAAAGGGCTGGTTTTGAAGGTTTTATGCATTGTCGAAGTGTGGTCGGTTGAGCGTCGCAGCGATGCTTCGACATCGTTATCGTTTCGAACATTCGGTTTCGCTGGCTTGCGCATGTTCGGATTGCTTCGGCGCAACTTTCGCCGACACCTATCCTGTAGCCGGACACATTCGACTGATGCGCACCAGGTTGTATGCGATGCTAGTCAGCCTCAGCAACTGCGCGTTGCGCTTGACGCCCCGCAGGCGTGTCTTGCGCAAGCCGCCGACCGTCTTGCCCCAACCAAAGAACTGATCGATACGCTTGCGAACAATCTGGCTGGCCCGATACCCCGAGGAGTCGACGATGCTCGGACCTGGCTCAGTGCCGTAATGCGCGGCGTTGAGTGCTACGTGCGGCGCGATGCGCTGGGCGAGCAAGCCATTGACGAACCGGCTCGTGTGGTAACCCTTGTCGGCACCGACGCTCTTGGGCCGCAGCCGCTTGCGTCGCTGCCTGTTCACCAGCGCCAGTGCCGCTTCCGACTCCGTCACACCCACCGATGGCGTCACGCAGACATCGCTGATCAGGCCGTGGCGGTTGTCCATCAGGGCGTGCCCGGCAAAGCACGACTTGGCTTCCTTGCCCAACGCTTTGCGCAACAGCTTCGCTTCCGGGTCCGTGGTGCTCGCGTGCGTGTCGTTGCGCCGCCGCTCACCCTTGAAGTCCCGATCCCCGCCGGCGTCTTTCGGTCGGAAGGATTTCATCGAAGCCCACGCCTCGATCAGCGTCCCATCGACACTGAAGTGCTCGTCCGAGAGCAGTTCGAGGGCGCGCGCCTCACGCACCACCGCGTCAAAGAACTTCAGGGCCACATCTTCATTAGCCAACCGTTCGCGGTTCTTGCTGAACGTGGAAGCATCGAACGAAGGCTCCTCCGGCCCCATGTCCAAGACCCAACGGAACAGAAAGTTGTAGTCGAGCGTCTCGCAAAGAAGGAACTGTGGGTCCATCTGCTCGCCTACAAACTGATCCGTCTGCTGATGGCCCAAGCCGCCTTGAATGCCGATATTCACCCGCGACAACGGCACTTCAAACACACCGTGCAGCTGTGGGCCGAATGGGCTGCTCATCGTATCGACTCGAGTGCTGATTCCGACACTCTGTTCAAGCTCATCGCACAATTGACCGTCGGCATCCGACCCAGACGAATAGAACCGCGGGCGGGAAAACATCGACCCAAGCCGTATTCCCGGCTGAAAAGACCGCGTGCCGAAGCTCATGAAAAAGTGCGTAAATACGGAAATCTATACTACCGCGGGCTTATGTAAGTGCGATTCCCATTAACCTAGAATAGTCTCCCGGAGCACTAACGAGATGTCCTCTGAACCCCTCTTTAGCTCTTTGCTGGTCGATACGGCGCAAGAGCATCAGGCGCTGCGCGAGAGCGTGAGCCGGCTCGTCGGCAGGTTCGGTCGTCGCTACTACCAGGAAGTGGTGGCGAGTGGCCGGCAGCCGACTGAACTGTGGCGCGAGCTCGGCGCAGCCGGCTTCCTCGGCGTACACATCCCGGAAGCCTACGGCGGCGGCGGCGGCGGGCTCGCCGAGCTCAATATAGCGATCGAGGAAACCGCAGCCCAGGGCTGCCCGCTGCTGTCGATGGTCATAAACGCAATCGTCGCGCCGATCATTGCGGGTGTCGGCAGCGTGGAGCTGAAGCGGGAATGGCTGCCCGGTATCGCATCAGGCACCCGTCGCATGTCATTTGCGATCACTGAGCCGAACGCTGGATCTAACACTCATCGCATTACGACCACGGCGCGGAACCACGGTGACGGCTACGTGCTGAACGGGGCTAAGTACTGGACCTCGGCCATCGATCAGGCGGACTCCGTGATGGTCGTGGCGCGCCACGGCGAGCTGGACACAACGACACAGCGCATGCCGCTGTCGCTGTTCATTGTCCCCACCACGGCGCGCGGCCTCTCGATGCACCGCATTGACGCCGCTGTGCGCACGCCAGAGAAACAGTTTTCTGTGTTTTTTGACAACGTCGAGCTCGGCCCGCAGGCGCTCGTGGGTCTGGCAGGCGGAGGATTGCGGCAGGTGTTCATGGGGCTTAATCCGGAACGGATTGCCGCCGCCGCCATCAACAACGGCATCGCGCGCTTCGCCATCACGCGCGGCGCCGACTATGCGCGCACACGCACGGTCTGGCAGTCGCCGATCGGTGCGCACCAAGGCGTTGCACACCCGCTCGCCGAGAGCTATATCGGTGTGCAGACGGCGCGACTCATGACCGCGCGAGCAGCGGAGCTCTGCGACACCGGCGCCGACGCGGCGGAAGCCGCGAACATGGCGAAATACGCGGCCGCCGACGCTTCCCTGAAGGCGCTTGACCAGGCCATTCAGATCCACGGCGGCAACGGCTACTCCTACGAGTACGGCATCTCTGACCTGTGGTTTGTCGCCCGTCTGCACAAGACAGCGCCGGTGAGCCGCGAGATGATCCTGAACTTCATCGCACAGCACAGCCTCGGCCTGCCGAAGAGCTACTGAATCGCAGCGAGAGGGGCGTAGAGAGGGGCGGTCCATGGCGGAAACGGAAGAGCCTTTCGGGGGCATCAGCGGGCCCGCGCGACTGCTGCGTGGATTCACAGTCGACTTCCTGAACTCCCACGATGCGGCGGCTGCGCGCGAGATCATGGATCCTGCCTATCAGCTTACGATCGGCGGGCATGTCTTCAGCGGTCGTGACGACGGCTACCTGCCGGCAGCCTTGGCCCAGCTTGAACAGTTCCCGGGGCTGTGCGTCACGGTCCACGACGTCCTGCTCGCGCCGGATGCGGTTGCGATGCTCTTCACCGAGCACGGTGTCTCGCGCCGGAACAGCGGACGTGCCGCTGCCTGGGGTGGTATCGCGCTGTTCCGCATCGACCGCGGCCGGCTGCGCTACGGGTGGGCGGATGAGGACTATTTCGCGTGCAAGCGCCAGCTCGCGACGGGCGTCTGCGACGCGGTGCGTGCACCGCACCCGTGCCCGTGGGACACCGTCGTCGTTTCTGCCGACGAGTCCACTGCAACGACCGCGCGTGCCTGGCTCGCTGACCCGACCGCGCTCGCAAGCAGCGGCATCGTCGAGCAGATCTGTGCAGGCGGACCTGCTCTCGCGGACCTCATCGCGATTGAGGCGGTCGATGTAGACGTGCTCGTGTCAGCGGGGCCACGCGTCGCCTTCCGCGCGATCGTCCGCGGGCGTTATGCCGGCGGGTTTGCAGACGTCGCGGCTTCGCGGCATGGTGCGCCGGTCGCATTGAGCGTGACCGGCCTGCTGACCGTGACGCAAGGCCAAGTCGCGGGCGTACAGATCGCGTTCGATCGGCTTAGTTTGCAGCGCTCGTTGAGTGACCGGCGCTGATGCATTGGCGAAAAGAGATCTACTGACTGTCTCATAAGTAATGCAATCCCTAAGGCAAAAAAAGGGACAGACCGGATTGTCGGATGCAACCGCGCAAAACGCGCTGGGAGGCGCGGGCTTTTTTGAAGCTGACGAGCAGCGCGCGGCCCAGCTGCGGGATGTTATCGGGTTGGCCGTTGGCGAGTGGGTGCTTGGCGGCGTGCCAGGCGGCTTCGATCGGATTGAGTTCAGGTGCGTAGGCGGGCAGTTTCTCCAGGTGCAGACGCGGGTACTGGTGACAGAACGCCTGCAGCCCTTTGCGATTGTGGATCGGGGCGCTGTCCCAGACGACGATGACGTGGCCACGCAGATGCTTGAGCAGATGCCAGAGAAAGTCCTGCACCTCGTCGCTCGAGATATTCTTGGCGTGCAGCTTGAAGTAGAGTCCGAACCATCGACGCTGCGGACTGATCGACAGGCCGCCGATGACCGAGATACGGGCATGATCGTAGCGGTAGCAGAAAAGAGGCGTCTGACCGACCCGCCCCCAGGTGCGCCGGACAGTCGGAATCAGCATGAAGCCGGATTCGTCGGCGAAGACGACGTGAGCACCCAACCGCGCAGCGTTTTTTCTACCCGGGGCCAGTCCTTGCGCTTCCACTCTTCAATGCGGCCGTCATTCCGCTCCAGCGCCCGGCTCTCGGGCTTCTGGCAGCTGAAGCCGAACTCGTGCAGCAGCCGAGCGGCGTGACTGCGGTGGTACTGTATGTGGCAGCATTGGTGAATCAGCGTGGCGACGCGGCTCGTCGTCCAAAGCTCGGTGGCAAAGCCGTTCGCCAGCGCGCCCTTCAGCAGTCGTTTGATAATCCACTGCCGCTGCGCCGGACTCAGCGCCAGTGGCCGACCCGGTGCCGGGCGAACCTTCAGCGCCTTCTCACCGCCACGCACTCTCGCATCCCGCCAGCGAATCACCGAGCTGGCGGCAGAACCTGTCATGCGGCCGACTTCGCCCAGCGAATAGCCCTCATCCAGCAATCGCAGCGCCTAGTGACGCCGCGCTTCGATCAGCTCCGCCGATCCCGTAAGTCGCGCCATGCCAGTGCTCCGTTTTGGTGGGTGCACTCATTATTGCATTATTTACGAGACCTTCAATAATGACGACTGCCATCGTAACGTCCGTCCCAACACCGGTACGCTAATCATGGCGCGCCGGCTCGTAGACCTGTCAATCTACCTCGAGAACGCTGTGATTTCAGATCCGTCAGGATACCGACAACGCATCGAGTGTATCGACCACTGGCAGTCAGTGTCCAAGATCACCAAATCCCCCCCTCCCTCGGGCTGCAGCCGGTGAACCTGCCGGCGGATGAGGCGTGGGCGATCGAGCGTCTCAACGTGATCACCCACAATGGCGCGTACCTCGACGCGCCGTGCCACAACGCCTTGACCATGAACGGCGGCGAACGTGCGATCACTATCGACGAGGCGCTGTTCGACTGGTGCATGCAAAGGTCCCTCGATGTCAATTTCAGGCATTTCCGGATGGCTACGTAGTGACCGCCGAGGACGGCGATGGCTGGGGTTTCGGCCGGATTCACGCGCGCCGTAGCGATTCTGGTGGACGCGGCGGAGGGCGCGGGCTGATCGAAGCGCACTTCCGTCGATCTACCGTGGCCTTCGGCACGGTCCGTCACTCCGTTGCGAAGGGATATTGATGGCTGTAGATCCGTGCTTTGCCGCGCTGCTGGCGGATCGCCGCAACGAGCTTAGGCGGCCACGCGCGCACATCTCCATCGACGACATCCGGCGCGCGAACGCGGCATTCCTGCGCGACATTCCGCGGCCACCCGTCCATGCGACGGCGGATATTGTCTGTGAGGCTCTAGGCGTACGTCTGTTGCTGCGCATCTATCGACCCTCGAACGCCGCGCAACTGCCGCTCATTGTTTTCTTCCACGGCGGTGGCTTCGTGCTCGGAGACCTCGAGACGCATGACGTGCTGTGTCGCTCGATCGCTATTGAGACGGGCTATACCGTCGCGGCCGTCGATTACCGACGGGCGCCGGAGAACCCGTTTCCCGGCCCTTCCGCGGACTGTTACGCGGCGCTCCGGTGGCTCGCCTCGAACGCGGCGCTTCTCGACGTGGACGGCGACCGAATCGCGCTCTGCGGCGATAGCGCCGGCGCGAACCTCGCCGTCGCGGCCGCGCTCCGCGCACGGGACGACGGGCTTGCCGTCCGGCATCTCAGCCTGCTGTATCCGATGACGGATGCCGGCTGCGACACAGCATCGATGCACGCGTTCGCGCGCGGCTACCTGCTGACGCGCGAAGCGATCCAATGGTTCTGGGAACTCTATCTGGCGCGCCCGGAGGATGCAGCCAACCCCGGCGCTTCGGTGCTTCGCGCGAACGTCGAGCGACTACCGCCGACCACCGTAATCATCGCCGAGTACGACCCGCTGCGCGACGAGGGCGAGGCATTCACGGGGCACCTGCGCGCCGCGGGCGTGCCGGCCGTCGCCCGGCGCTACGCCGGGATGCTGCACGGGTTTGTTGCGATGCAGGCGGTGACGCCGGTCGCGCGGCAGGCGATCGTGGACCTCGCGGCGGAAATCCGCGCTACCTTGGGCGGCGGACAGCGCCGCCAGCCGCCTGGCATCGACTGATCATGTGCATCTGTGGTCCGGTTTTTCGAGGCAAGCTCGGTCTGATTTTTTTGTGTATTGAGCCATACACTACCCGCGAGAGCGCGGAGCAGGTATGAGTAAGCTTAGTCACCAGTCAATAATATAGACGATTGACATGGAACGAAATCATGCGGCGTTGATCGAATACGATATTGAGAATAGACGGCCGTTCGCTCAATCATGCCACGCTCGAACAGATTCGGCTCATGGCGATCCGCCGGGTACGCGAAGGCGAGGATCCCGGGGTGGTGATCAGTTCTTACGGATTCAATCGCAGGACGATTTACAAGTGGATGAGCAAGGTCGCCGGCAGCGGCAAGGGCTTGCGGGCACTGAATTCGACCCGCGGCACCGGGCGTCCGCGCAGCCTGACGGCGGCCCAGGAGCGGCAAGTGTTTCGCTGGGTCAACGGCCGCGATCCGCGTCAGTATG
>JAJXYR010000233.1 GCA_021780475.1 Pseudomonadota bacterium | reverse complement strand
CGAAGCGTACGGCGCCGGCAAGATCCGCGGCTTCCTGCACCTTTACATCGGCGAGGAGGCGGTCGCATGCGGGGTGATGCCCGAGCTTGCCGCGGACGACGCCGTGCTCGCGACCTACCGCGAGCACGGCCACGCGCTCCTGCGCGGCGTGCCCGCGCGCTCGATCATGGCCGAGATGTACGGCACGCAGGAGGGTTGTTGCCGCGGTCACGGCGGCTCGATGCACCTGTTCGACGCGTCGCGGCGCTTCTTCGGCGGCAATGCCATTGTCGCCGGCGCGCTGCCGGTGGCCGTGGGATTCGGGCTCGCCGACCGGATGCGCCGCACGACGCGCATCACGGCCTGCTTCTTCGGCGAGGGCGCCGTGGCCGAAGGGGAGTTTCACGAATCGGCCAACCTGGCGTCGCTGTGGAGGCTGCCCGTGCTGTTCCTTTGTGAGAACAATCTGTACGCCATGGGCACGGCGCTCGACCGATCCGAGGCGGACACGGATCTTTGCGAAAAGGCGCGCTCTTACCGCATGACCGCCGCGAGCGTCGACGGCATGGACGTGCTGGCCGTCGCCGCGGCGGCGCGCGCGGGAGTCGAGCACGTGCGCGGCGGCGGGGGCCCTTATTTTCTCGAACTGAAGACCTACCGCTTCCGCGCGCACTCGATGTTCGATCCGGAGCTCTACCGCACCAAGGTCGAGGTCGAGGAATGGAAGCATCGCTGCCCGATCGAGGCCTTCGCGCTGCGGGCGCGCAAGGAGGGGCTGGTTCAGGATGCGGACCTCGCCGCGATCGAGGCGGATAGCGCGCGGGAGATCGAGGATGCGCTCGCGTTCGCCGAGGCCGGGACCCTGGAGCCGGTCGAGAACCTGACTCGCGACGTCTACGCGCGCGAACGGCGCGCCGTGAAGGCGGCAGCGTCATGAGCGCGCCGATCCGCATCAGCTATCGGGAGGCATTGCGTCAGGGCTTGCGCGAGGCGCTGCTCGGGGACGAACGGGTGTTCCTGATGGGAGAGGACGTCGGTCGCTACGGGGGCAGCTACGCGGTCAGCAAGGGTCTTCTCGAGGAGTTCGGCGAGGAGCGCATACGCGACGCGCCGCTGTCGGAGTCCGGGTTCGTGGGGGCCGGCATCGGCGCGGCGCTCAACGGCATGCGGCCGATCGTCGAGGTGATGACCGTGAACTTCAGTCTGCTCGCTCTGGATCAAATCATGAACAATGCGGCGACCCTGAGGCACATGTCGGGCGGCCAACTCGGCGTTCCGGTCGTGATCCGCATGACCACGGGGGCCGGACGGCAGCTCGCCGCCCAACATTCCCACAGTCTCGAGGGCTGGTATGCGCACATTCCGGGCCTGCGGATCGTGACTCCCGCGACGGTCGCGGATGCCCGCGGCATGCTGTACGCGGCGATTCAAGACCCCGATCCCGTGCTGATCTTCGAGCATGCGTCGCTGCTGAACGTCGAGGACGAGGTCGCCGCGGAGCCGCGGGCGGTGGATATCGACTACGCGGCCGTGCGGCGCGAGGGCACCGACGTCAGCATGATCACCTACGGCGGCTCCTTGCCGAAGACGCTGGAGGCGGCGGCGAAGCTCGCGGCGATCGGCGTGAGCGCGGAGGTCGTCGACCTGCGCAGCTTGCGCCCCCTCGACGATGCGACGATCGTCGCGTCCGTGTCGAAGACCCACCGCGCATTGATCGTGGACGAGGGTTGGAAGAGCGGCGGTCTCTCGGCCGAGATCATCGCGCGAATCGTGGAACAGGCGTTCTACGAGCTGGACGCCCCGCCCGTCCGGGTATGCGGTGCCGAGGTGCCGATCCCCTACGCCAAACACCTGGAGGATGCCGCGATTCCTCAGGTGGACGGCATCGTCGCCGCCGCGCGCCGCCTGGTGAAGTGACGTGTTCGAGTTCAAGCTCCCTTCGCTCGGGGCGGACATGGAGGACGGCACCTTCACCGAGTGGCAGGTCGAGCCGGGACAACAGGTGGCGCGCGGCCAGGTGATCTGCGTCGTGGAGACGCAGAAGGGCGCGATCGACGTGGATATCTGGCAAGCGGGCACGATCGCGAAGCTGATCGCCTCGCCGGGCCAAAGGATTCCGGTGGGGCAGGTGATGGCGCTCGTGGCCACCGAAGGCGAGGATTGGAGGGCGATCGCCGACACGGTCGTCCCAGCCGACACGGCCGCCCCAGCCGCCCCAGCCGCCCCAGCCGCCCCAATTGCCGCGCCGTCGGCCGTTCCGGCGCCGGGGAGGATCAAGATCTCGCCGGCCGCCCGCCGCCGCGCCGAGGAATTGGGAGTCGATCTGACGGCGCTGAAGCCCTCCGGGACGCACGCCGCCGTTTCCATCGCCGATGTGGACCTCGCCGCGCGAGCGGCGGCGCCTGTGGATCGGCAGGCCGCGATGCGCGCCGCCATCGCCGCCGCCATGTCGCGCTCCAAGCGGGAGATTCCCCACTATTACCTCGCCACCGGCATCAACGCGGAGCGCGCGCTCGGCTGGCTGGAGCAGCGTAATGCGGCGGTGCCGATCGGCGAGCGCATCCTGTTCGCGGCGCTCGAGCTCAAAGCGGTGGCGCTCGCGTTGCGTGAGACGCCCGAACTCAACGGCTTCTATGAGGCCGGCGCTTTCCGGCCCGGCACCGGCATGCATCTCGGCGTGGCGATCTCACTGCGCGGCGGCGGGCTCGTGGCGCCGGCCCTGCACGACGCCGACCGGTTGAGCCTCGCCGACCTCATGGCGCAGCTCAAGGAGCTGCTGCAGCGGGCGCGCGGCGGGCAGCTGCGCAGCTCCGAGATGTCGGATCCGACGATCACCGTGACGAACCTGGGCGACCTCGGCGTCGAGACGGTGTTCGGGGTGATCTATCCGCCCCAGGTCGCGCTCGTCGGCCTCGGCCGCGCGCTGACGAAGCCCTTGGTGATCGACGGGGCGATCGCACCGGCACGCGTGCTGCGGGCCACTCTCTCAGCCGACCATCGCGTCAGCGACGGCATGCGCGGCGCGCGCTTCCTCATCGAGCTCGATCGTCTTTTCCAGCAGCCGGAGCTTCTCGCATGAGCATGAGTCGCGACGATGTCCGCAAAGCCTTGATCGACTGCATCCTCGCGGTCGCTCCGGAAGCCGATTTCTCGAATGTCCGGCCCGACCGGCCGTTGCGCGACCAACTCGACATCGACTCCTTCGATTTCCTGACCATCCTGCAGCACCTGCACGAGCGGATCGGTGTGGACGTGCCGGAGTCCGACTACGGCAAGATGATCACGCTCGACGGTTCGGTGGATTATCTGATGCACCGGCCCACCCGGCCGCCCGGCGCGGCGACACCCTGAATCATGGCACCCTCCGACGACATCACCTACGTGTTGGACAAGCTGGCGTGGATGCGCTCGCAGCGCATCTGGCCGAACGGCCTTCGCTATCTATGGACGGACGCGTTCGGTGTGGTGTTGTTCGTCTCGCTATACGCGGAACTGCGGCAGCGCAAATACCTCGATGAGGCGGAGTCGTTGGTCGGCGAGGTCGGCCGCGTGCTGGGACGGCCCCGCGGCATTCGCATCGGCGAGGCGCCCGACCGCGACGGTCAATACTTTCACTACCTGGCCATGTGGCTCTACGCGCTGGCCATTCTGGGCAGGCACATCGCCGATTACCGGAGCATGGGCGTCGAACTGGTGCGGCAGATTCATCCGGCCTTCGTGCTGCCGGGGCGGGGTGTGATCTGGAAAATGGAAGAGGACCTGAGCGGCCCCTACCCGGGCTACGGATTTGGCGCGCTCGATGCGTTCGACGGTTACGTGTCGTACCGTCTGTTGGACGAGACCGCTCTCGCTCCGCAGATCGCCGACATGCGGCTGCTCGTCGCGCAAGCCGCGCCCGGTCTGCACATCACCCAGGATCTCGGGCTCGGCATGATGCTGTGGATGACGCAGTTCTTTCCCGGCGAGGATTGGGCGGCGACGCAGCGGGCGCGATGTCTTCAGACGCTCGATCGGATGTGGGTGGAGGATGGCTATTTCTGCCGCGAACCGCGCGCGCGGCGCATGCGCTTCGCCTTTACGAACTATGGCGTCTCCGTGGGCCTGCAGGCGGTCCGTGCGATGCCCCGGCGGGTGGCGAGCTTGAACGGCTACTTCGAGAGCTATCGGTCCGGCGATGAATACGATCGCGAGGCGATCACCCACGTCATGGCCTGCAGTTCGCACTATCCAGGCTACCTGCTGAGGGATTTCCAGGCGCCCGGCACGCCGTGACGGGAGCGGGCGCCCTTAGCGCCGTCCGCAAGCCGCTGCGCACAAGTCCGTATTCTTCAGGGCCGGCCGTTGACTCATCCTTCCGACGTCGGCAGCCGATACCGGGGATGATCATGGCGCACAAGCAATTGTTTTTCAGGTCGGAGGCGCGGGAGAAGGTGCTGCGCGGCGCGACCAAGCTTGCGGACGCGGTCCGCATCACCCTCGGTCCCAAGTCGAAGTCGGTCTTGATCCAGAAGCAATGGGGCACCCCGATCGTCTGCAACGACGGGGTCATGATCGCGAAGGAATTGACCCTCGAGGATCCGGAGGAGAACCTCGGCGCGCAGATGCTGCGCCAGGCGGCGGAGAAGACCGGCGATGCCGTCGGCGACGGAACGAGCACCGCCACGGTGATCGCGCAGGCGATACTGGCGGACGGCATCCGGAACGTGACGGCCGGCGCCAGCGCGATCGACCTGAAGAAGGGTCTGGAACGGGCCTCCAAGGCCGTCATCGAGGAACTCGCCAAGATGTCGCGGCCCGTGAATTCGCGCCGGGAAAAGGCGCAGGTCGCGAGCATCTCGGCGCACAACGACGAAGTGATCGGGAACCTGGTGGCGGACGCCATGGAGAAAGTCGGCGGCGACGGCATCATCACCGTCGAGGAGTCGAAGTCGACGGAGACCTCGCTCGAGGTGGTGGAGGGCATGCAATTCGACCGCGGCTACCTCTCGCCGTATTTCGTCACCGACCCGGATCGGATGGAGGCGGTGCTGGAGGATGCCTACATCGTCGTGACGGACCGAAAGCTGCATGCGATCAAGGATCTGATCGCGCTCCTCGAAGAACTCGCCAAGAGCGGCAAGCCGCTGCTGCTGATCGCCGATGAGGTCGAAAGCGAGGCTCTGGCGACGCTCCTCGTGAATCACATGCGCGGCATCCTCAAGTGCGCGGCGGTGAAGGCCCCGGGATTCGGCGATCGGCGCAAGGCCATGCTCCAGGACATCGCGACGCTCACGGGCGCGCGCGTGCTCTCGGAGGAACTCGGCCTGAAGTTCGAGGACGCCCGCATCGACGCACTGGGCCGGGCAAAGCGTGTCGTGGTCGACAAGGACACGACCACGCTGATCGGAGGCTGCGGAGAGCGAGCTGCGATCGACGCCAGGATCAAGGAGATCCGCCACGAGATGGACCGCCCGAGCGTGACGACCTACGACCGCGAGAAGCTCGAGGAGCGGCTCGCGAGACTGTCGGGCGGTGTGGCGGTGATCCGCGTCGGAGCCCCGTCGGAGGCCGAAATGAAGGCCAAGAAGGACGCGCTCGACGATGCCATCAGCGCGACCAAAGCGGCGGTCACGGAGGGGATCGTTCCCGGCGGGGGACTCGCCCTGCTGAAGGCGACCCGTGTTCTTGCGCCTCTCGTCGCCGATTTGGCGGGAGATGAGCGGACCGGCGCGGAAATCTTGCGGCGGGCCCTGGAGTCCCCCGCCCGGCAGATCGCCGAGAACTCCGCCGTCGACGGCGGCGTGGTCGTGAGCAAAATGCTCGATTCGACCGGCAACATCGGGTTCGACGCGGCGGCGAAGCGCTACGTGGACCTCGTCGAGGCCGGCATCGTCGATCCGACCAAGGTCGTGCGAATCGCGTTGGAGAATGCGGTCTCGGTGTCGGGCGTGCTGCTGCTGAGCGAGGCCACCATGACCGAAAAGCACGAAGAGAAGCCGGCCCGGCACGAACCCGCGGGCATCGACGACTAGCCGGAGACAGGATTCGATACCATGCATCGCGACGAGCGCATCTGGGTCTTGATATTGGCCGCCGGCGAGGGTTCGCGTTTGCGCAGCCTCACGACGACGGCGTCCGGCACGTCGATTCCCAAACAGTTCTGTTCCCTGTACGGCGGGCCCTCGCTGTTACAGGAGGCCTTGAGTCGCGCGCGATCGGTCACCGTGGACGAGCAGGTCTGCGCGGTCGTGGCCGCCCAGCACCGTCCCTGGTGGCAGCCCCAGCTCGCCGATCTCGATACGGCGAATGTCATCGTTCAGCCGCAGAACCGGGGCACCGCCAATGGAATTCTGCTGCCGCTGTTGCGATTGCTGGAGTCCGATCGCGGCGCACGCATCCTGTTGGTACCCTCGGATCACCATGTGCGCGACGAGGCCGTGTTGGCGCGCGCGATGCGCGACGCGCTCCAGCGGCTGCGACCGCATTCCGAGGCGACGCTGTTGCTGGGGTTCGAGCCGGACGAGCCGGATCCGCAACTCGGCTACATCGTTCCGGGCGAGCCGGACGATGATGGAGTTCGGCCGGTCGCGCGATTCGTCGAGAAGCCGTCGAAGGCGCTGGCTCAGGCACTGATCGGGCTGGGTGCCTTGTGGAATGGCTTCATCGTGGCGTCGACCGTCCATGGGCTACTCGGTCTGTTCTCGCGGAGCCGGCCTCGGGTCGTCCATGCCATGCGCCAGGCCATTCGCCGGGATTTACAGTCGCCGGGACAAGAGTGCGCGG
>JAJXYR010000150.1 GCA_021780475.1 Pseudomonadota bacterium | reverse complement strand
GTATACCGCGATCGGATCGATCGCGGCCCCGCGACGCAAACGTGCCTGCGCAAGAATCGGCGACACGTCCGTGATGAACGCCTCCTTCAACGTCATACTTGCGAGCAGGGCGTCATTCGCGTCCTGCAACCGTGCGAGCCTTTCGCGATCGATCAACAGGGCTTGGGCGTAGGCCCTCGTCACCTCGACCGCACTCGTCACGAGGCTCTCGATCGGGTCCGTCACGTTGTGGGATTGGTCGAGCATGTGCGCCGGATGAAAGTCCGGCGAATTACGCCACTCGGCGTCGATCAGCTCGTTGAATATCAGGAACAGCCGATACGGATTGACGGATGCCGTGTCCAGGTCATCGTCGCCGTACTTCGACTCGTTGAAATGAAACCCGCCGAGCCGTCGCGCATGGATCAGACGTGCAACGATCATCTCGATGTTCACGTTCGGCGCATGATGTCCGAGATCGACGAGGCAAAGCGCCTTCGGACCGAGCGCCTCGGCCGCCATGAGCGAGCTTCCCCAGTCCTGAATCACCGTCGAATAGAGCGCAGGCTCGAACATCTTGTGTTCGATCAGAAGCCGCCAGTCGCCCGGAAGCGCCGCGTAGATCCGAGCGGCCGATTCGAGGTAGCGCTCGAACGCGCGCGCCAGATGCTGTTGCCCGGGAAAATTGGAGCCGTCGCCGATCCACAGCGTGAGCTCGCGGGAGCCCAAGAGGCGGCCGATTCGCATGCATTCCAGGTTATGTTCGACCGCTTGTGCGCGGACACCACCGTCCGTGTGCGTGAGACTGCCGAACTTATAGGAGTGCCGCTGACCGGACTGGTCCTGAAAGGTGTTGGAGTTGATTGCGGCGAAGCCGAGGCCGAACGCCTCGGCCTTCTGCCGGAGCTCCATGTAATCGTCCGCGCGATCCCACGGCAAGTGCAGCGACACCGCGGGCGTCACTGCGGTCAAACGTTGAATGACCGCGCAGTCCTCGAGCTTCTCGAATACGTTGCGCGGCTCACCCGGTCCCGGAAAGCGCGCGAAGCGCGTCCCGCCGGTGCCGACACCCCAGGACGGAATGGCGATCGCAAATCGACCGACCGTCGCCGTGATCCTTTCGATGTCGATCCCGCGACGCGCAAGTTGCGCACCGAGTACCTCGTAGTCGGTGCGCAACGGCACGGCAGCCTTTGCGTTGCAATCGGCGATCAAGTCGCTCGAGATGGTTTGCATGACGGGTCCTCAGCGCGTGAACGCCGCGGCATTGCCCGCATCAACGTTCAAAATGTTCCCGGTCGATTTGGCGGAACGGTCGGACGCGAAGAAATACACCGCTTCGGCGACATCTTCGGGCAGAACCTCCCGGCGGAGGAGACTGCGCGAACGGTAAAAGTGCTCGAGATCTTCCTCCTTGAGATGGTAGGCCCGCGCCCGTTCCGCTCGCCATTCGCCGCTCCATATCCTCGATCCACGCAGCACCGCGTCCGGATTGACCACGTTGACCCGGATGCCGTGCGGCGCGCCCTCCAGCGCGAGGCAGCGCGCCAGGTGCAACTCGGCCGCTTTCGCCGTACAGTACGCCGCAGCATTGGCCGATGGAGCCAGCGCGTTCTTGCTGCCGACGAACACGATGCTACCCGGCAACCGCTGTCGCAACATGATGCGATACGCCGCACGGCTGACCAGGAAATAGCCGGTCGCGAGCACCGCCAAGTTTTTTTCCCACAGCGCAAGCTCCGTCTCCTCGAACGCGGCGGCCGAAGCGATCCCGGCGTTCGAGACCAGAATATCGAGACCGCCGAATTGCAGCGTCGTACGAGCGAGCGCCTCGGTGACCGCCCCTTCGTCAGTCACGTCGACCGTCACGGCCGCGACCGCATCGGCGCCGAAACGCGCCTGCAGCGTCCGTGCCGTCGCTGCGAGCGCCTGCCGGTCCATGTCCGCAAGAACAACGCAGGCACCTTCCGCGAGCAACCGCACCGCGACCGCACCGCCGATGCCGCCGGCGCCTCCGGTCACGAGCGCGATGCGGCCGGCGAGACTTTGCGGCTTCGGTAATCTCCCGAGTTTCGCCTCTTCGAGCAGCCAGTATTCGATGTCGAACGCCTCCTGCTCCGGCAGTGCGACGTACGAATCCACCGCCGACGCGCCGCGCATTACGTTGATCGCATTGCCGTAGAACTCCGCCGATATCCGCGCCGTCGCCTTGTCCCGGGCGAAGCTCAGCAGACCTGCCCCCGGAATCAGGTACACGACGGGATTCGGGTCGCGCATTGGCGGACTGCTTGCACGCTTGCATCGCTCGTAATAGCGTACGTAATCGGCGCGGTACGCCTCCAAAGCCGGCTCGAGGTCGTTCAACAATGCCGGCAGATCGGGCCGAGCCGGATCGAAGGGCAGTACCAACGGTCGGATTTTGGTGCGCAGAAAGTGATCCGGGCAGGACGTGCCCTGCTGTGCGAGCTCGCGGAGCCGCGCGCTGCATACGAATTCCAGTATTGCCGGGCTAGTGTCGAGATGCGCCACCTTGCTCTCGGCAGCGCCGATTTTCCCGCGCAGCACCGGCGCAAGGGCCGCAAACAGCGCCTCGCGCGCCGCGCCATCCAGGTGCGGGCGGATCCGTCCGCCGAAAGGCGGTCCCGCCTCGTGGCCGCCGAGCCATTCGTTGGCGCGCCGGACGATTGCGAGCGTGTTCTCGTAGCATTCCTTGGCATTGCTCCCCCAGGAAAACAATCCGTGGGCCTCCAGCACCACACCTCGGAGACCCGGTTGCGCCAGGGCCAATGCGCCAAGCCTCAAACCAAGCTCGAAGCCCGGCCGCCGCCATGCCAGCCAACCGATCTCCTCGCCAAAGATCTCCGCGACGAGCTCGCGACCGCGTCGCGCGGCGGCAATCGCAATGACCGCGTCCGGATGCACGTGATCGACGTGCGGATGGGGGATGAAAGCATGCAGCGGCGTGTCGATGCTTGCCGCGCGCCCATTCAAATTGAACGTGCAATGCGCCATAAGCGCGACCATCTCGTCCTCATGCTCCTCGCCGCGATAGCGCGCCTTCAGGCGCTCGAGCCAGTCGAGATAGAGCGTCGCGAAGCCATCGAGATTCATGCTGCCCAGGTCGCCGCCCGATCCCTTGACCCACAGCACCATGACTTGCGCCCCGCTCAGCGGATCAGTCATCGGTATCTTGGCGGACGTGTTGCCGCCGCCGAAATTGGTGATCCTCTTGTCCGCCCCGAGCAGATGGGAGCGATGCAACAGCAGCTGCTCCGGCCGCATGCCTGCAACAACTGCGTCGTCCCAACCGCTCGCGAGATCGCCGGCAGACGCGATGACTGGTGAGTTCCGTTCGTTCATTGCCTGGCCCTCGTCGCTTGTTCGGTCTCGATTCTGGCGAGTGACTTTCCTTCGTTGTGGGGCGCTCCCAGAAACCCGATGAGGCTGCTGCACGCGACGAAACCGGTCAGCGTCCAGGCAAGCGCCGTGAACCCCGTCGCCGTCAGCATCGGCACGAAGAAGCTCCACAGACCGAGACTGATGCGCACCACCGCGAACATCACGCCCTGCGCGGTTCCGCGTAGCAACGTCGGAAACAATTCGGCGCTCCAGAGTTGAAAGAACGACTGCTGGCCGAAACCGCCGCCAAACTGCAGCAGGAACTGGTATCCCAGAGCGACAGGTGTGGTCAGCGGGAACACAGCAAGCAGCAACATGCCGGCGACCTGCAACAGGCCCGCCACACCGATCAAGGTACGCTGACTCAAGCGATCGGCGTAGCGCATGAACACGAGCCCGATCGAGAGCATTGCGACGGTAAAGCCGCCGGCCTGCACCGCGACGCTGGTCGCCTGGGTCTGGGCGCCGACGGTGCGCAGAATGTAGGGAAAGAAAAATCCGTTCGTGCCCGCCCACAGGTTCCAGATGCCGTACATGCCGATGAGGAACAGCATTGATCGCAGTCGCCCACCGGTGACCAGTTCGCGCAGGCGCGTGACCGACCACATCGCGGCGAAACCCGGCGATTTCGACGAACCGAGCTGCGCCGGCCGATGCGCCGCGGCGGCCGCCTTCGCATCCTGCCACAGGGTCGATTCCCGCATGCCTGAACGCAATACCGTGAGCGCGACGGCGATGAGCGCCAGGTGCGCAAACACGATGCGCGCGCCGAGCACGCCGAGCGGTGCGAGCGCGAGGAACAGAAGCAGCACCACCACGGGTCCGAGGTACCAGAGGATTTGGGCCACACCGCTGTGCTTGGCGCGCTGCTGCTCGGGGGCGAGTTCTGCGATCAACGACCATGACGCGGGGATATCGGCGCCGACCGCGAGTCCGACCAGCACGAAGCCGACGACGATCATCCAGGCGCGAATCGCGAATACCAGCCATAACATGCCGAACGCATAGAAGAGCATGTCGTATTGATAGATCTTCTTGCGGCCAAAGCGGTCGCAGAGCCAACCACCGACCAATGCGCCGAGCCCGGCCGATATCGCGTTGGCGCCGAACGCGCCGAGCAGCCCGATGAAGCGCGGACCGAGTTTGAATGCCGACACCCACAGGGCCAAGGCCGCCGATCCCGAGACGATGGAGCCTCCGTCGATATAGTTCGCGAGCCCCGCGAGAATGGTGTTCCTCCAATCCTCGGCGGTGGCGACGCGTCGCCTCGTCCGGCTCATGCCGCATACTCCTCGGCGCCGATGGCGGTTCGCCAGCGTCGCTTGTACGCCGCGAGGTCGCATGCCAACGGCACCACACGCCGCAACGCTCCCTGCACCGGCAAGGATGACTCGACGAGGCGCAGAGCTCCTCGCGCCACACCGTCGTCGTCGCCCGAATCCACCAGGACCTGCATCTGCGGACGCAATGCCGCCAGCGTCCGGGTAAAGAGGGTATCCGACGCGAAACGACCCTCCACGACGAGGCGTTCCTCGGTTCCGATCAGTTCCAGCGACGCATCGACCATCAACGCGGCATAGAGTGCGAGCAGCGCCACACGCGCTGCGGGATCGCGCGGTTCGCCCACCCATTTGCCCGCGGCCCGCGGGTAGGGACCGACCGCCGTGATCCAGCTCGGCAACACCATGTTGCCGGTGTGCAGCTGCGTAGCGATCGCCCGTACCGCGTCCTGCGGGTCGCAGCGCGCGAGCCCGCCGAGGATTTCCAACTCCCTCCCACCCATGTATCGCGCCGATGGAACCTCCCGGCCGTCGACATCCACGTTCACCAGGCAATCGCGCGATTCGGGCAGCGCCGCGAGCTTGCTCGTCACGCCGATCGCCGGCAATCGCATCGCGACGAACCACGTGCCGGTCGTCAGCACGGTGAGTTCGCGGCCGATCACTTCGGGCCGTGCCCGGATCGCCCACAGTGCCGCGTTGGAATCATGCAGACCGCAGTAGATGCGCACGCTGCGCGCGAGTCCGGTTTTCATCGCCCACTCCGTCGACAGCGTGCCGAGCACCGAATCGGCCCGGCGTAACGGCGCCAGTCGGGCGGCCCAGCCATGGGAATGCGCGAGAGCCGACGGCACCCTCGCCTCAGGCCACCATAGATCGCTGTGACACCCGAGACTGGTCACCTCCGATGCCGCGACACCGCACAGTCGCCACGCCCAGTACTGCGGCCAGGGCACGAGACACGCGTCCCCCGTGAGCAAATCCGGCTGTTCACGATCGATGCGATGGAGTTGCGCTCCGAGATTCAAGCCATCCGGCAATGCCGGCGACCCGGTCAGCGGGAACGGGTCACGCTGCGCAAGGTACTCGTTGCGCAGGTCCGCGGGTATCGGCTCCTCGTAGTCGACCACCGGAGCGGCCAGTTGGCCGCCGCGCACGACCGCCACCGCGGCACCGTGCGCGACCGGCACGATGGCGACAACCGGTCCGAGCCGTGCGAATTCGCCGAACACCACGCTCGCCCATTGTTCGATGCCGCCGGCGTCCAACCACATTCGCCCGGCGCCTGCTCCACGCGCGTTGCGGCGCTGCCGCCGCGCGACCAACCGACCCTCTTCGTCCCAGAGGCTGAGTTTCGCCACGGTCTTGCCGATGTCGAGAACGATGACCCTTCCAGGCAGCATCCGTCGCGGCTACCTCCCGCCCGCGCGCACGGCAAGCCTCTCGATCCGCACCGGACCGAGGAGCCCCGCTGGGCGGAGCGGCGCATCCGGCTCGTAAGTCGCCAGCGTCGTGAAGGTGTATTTGCGCGTGGCGCCCGGTCGTGCGTCGCCGATCAGGCGATTGACCCACCGGTTCGTCACCGCGATCGATACGCTGTTGGCACCCGAGTGTACGAATGGGGTGATGTCGACTCGAAACGGCGGCGTCCACAGCGCCGGGAATGCGTGGCCGTCGACCGTCACCTTCGCCAGATCGCGGACCTGCCCGAGGTCGAGCAGAAGCCTGCCGTGCAGGTCCCGCAAAGACAGGCGAAACGATTTCGAGTAGGTGCCGGTGCCCGAGAAATACCTCACGGCCGACAGTGGGTTCGTCGTCCAGGAGGCGAGATGCCCGAGAACGGCATTCGCCGGCGCGCCTCGGTCGGGTTGGAACTCGACGCGCCATGGACCCCGCAGCGCGACCAAGGTCCGCACCGACTGCGCCGGCAGGCGCCGCGACAGGCGTTGGGTGTATGCACCGAACACGACGAACACCGAGCCATATGGCGCCAGGCGCAGCGGCACCTGCGTACGGCCAGAAAAGATGCGGTAGGCGGCCGGTTCGATCGATCCGCTGACCGGATCCCATAGTTGCGGCACGCGC
>JAJXYR010000085.1 GCA_021780475.1 Pseudomonadota bacterium | reverse complement strand
AATTGGGGCTGATCGACAGGTCGGAGAAATTCGCCCGGCCCTTGCGGATGTCGATCAAAGCGACCGTGACCCGCATCGGCACCGGCCGCGGCTGCGCGATGCTCGCCCGCGCCGCGCTGGCCGGCGGGGACGTGGCCACGGCGGCGGGCGCACCCGGACCGGCGAGAATCCGGCGGACGTTCACGGTGCGATCGGGCTCGACGATCACGCGCGCGTAGGGCTGCACGGCGATGATCTTCGCGACACTCAGCCGATCGGGAGCGAGCTGCAGGCTGAGCCCGCGCACCGCCAGGCTGCGCCAGCTCACCAGGTTCTCGCGCAGCGCATTGTCGACCGTGTGCAGCGAGTCGATGCGCAGATTCCCCGTGAGCTTGAATGCCGGACCGCCGCGATGGTAACTCAGCGTCAACGCGCCGCCGGCGAAGCCGCGTCGCAGCGTCAGCGACGTGCGCTGGGCGATGTACGGCTCCAGTACGCGCAGATCGAGGTGGTCCGCATCGATGGCAAGCCCCGCCGACAGCGGCGCCCGCACGAGCGTGCCCTGCGCCGCCAGCCGGCCGCCGGCGACGGCCGCCGCGAAGCGGATGCCGACCGGTTTGGCCGGATCGAGACTCGCGCCGGCAAGATCGAGCGACCAGGGCGAGAGCGTGATTTTCGCCGCCGGTCGCGCGCCGCGATCGAGGACCGCGAGCCGCGCGTCGCTGATCGAAAAGTGGCCGACATCGACCCGCCAGGGCGGCGCCGGGACCGCGGGCGGCCCACGCCCGGCCGGCGCCGGGATCGCGGGGACCGCCTTGGCGGCGGCGGCTGGCGTGACGCCCCGCTGCGGCGATGACGTTCCGGCGAGCGCCATCAAGTTCAGTCGCCGTTCGGGATCGAGCTCGGCGTCGATGCCGAGACCCTGCAATCGCACCTGGTCGACGTGCGCGCGCCGGCTCGCCAGATCGAAGCCGATGCCATCGATCCGCAGCGACGGCAGCGTGATCAAGGCCGCGTCGGATCCGCGCGCCGAGATGGCGAGGCCGGTGGCGCCGGCCGTGCCGTCGACCGCCAATTGGACGGCATTTTGCGCACTGAACCGGTAATGCGCCTTGACGCCGATCCGCCCGGCACGCAGCGCGAAGCCGATGCGAGGCCCGAGCCGGTCGGCCAAATAGGTCGACAGCGTCCGCGCGCGCAGGTCGGCAATCTCGACGTCGCCGTCGGACGCGAGCGGCTGCACCGACATGTGGCCGCTCCAGGCTATCCGCTCATGCAGGGCTGTCGAGGCCGCAAGGGAAAATTGTCCGCCCGCGGCCCCCGTGGAAAAGTCGCGCAGCTCGAACGTGATCGGCGAGAGCTCGAGCGCGAGGTGCCGCGGTCCGTCGAAGTCGTCGTAGGCGAGGCTCGCGTCGCTTACCCGGAGCCGGCCGATCTCGATCCGGGGCATCCTCGTGGACGGCTGCGGCGCGCTCGACTTCGGCGCGAGCTCGCGCAGATTCAGCCGGCCCTCGGCGTCGACAATGGCATGCGCGAACGGCGCAGCCAGGTCTATCTCCTTGAAAACAAAAGCCCGGCGCCACAGGGACGACAGTTCGAAATCGACGAACAAGCGATCGAATCCGACCAGCTTCCGCCCGTCCGGGCCGCTGAGCACGAGGTCCTTGACCTCGAGTTGAAACAAAAAAGGATTGAGGCGCAGTTCGCCAACCGCCGCATCGACACCGAGCTTCTGCTTCGTCTGGGTGATGATGGCGTCGCGCAGTAATTTCGGCGCGAGCCAGAAGCCGCCGGCGGCGTACGACGCGACGAGCGACAGCGTGATCAGCAGTGCACGAACCGAACGCAACTTCAGCAGCGGTCGCAATTTGGATCCCCGAAATGCTCCCCGAGGGCTGCGCCCAGTCTAGCGCGTGCCGCGGTTCAGCGCTTGTTGCGCTGGATGAGACGCTTGCGTTTCTTCACCTGGCGCGGGGTCAGCGGATTGCGCTTGCCGGCGAACGGATTCTGTTCGCCGCGGAAGATGACCCGTACCGGCGTACCGGTCAAATCGAACGCCTTGCGGTAAACGTTGACCAGATAGCGGCGATACGCCTCGGGGACACTGTCGGTCTGATTGCCGTGGATGACGACGATCGGCGGATTACGTCCGCCCTGGTGCGCATAGCGCAGCTTGATGCGCCGTCCGTGCACGACCGGCGGAGGATGACTTTGGATCGCCCCCTCGAGGACCCGGGTCAATTCCGGTGTCGACAGCTCCCGCGTCGCCGACGCGTACGCCCGCCGCACCGAGTCGAACAATTCGCCGACCCCGCTGCCGTGCCGGGCGGAGATGAAATGCACCGCGGCGAAATCGGCGAAGCTCATCCTCTGCTCGAGCTGCTGCCGGATGGCGTCCCGCTGTTCCACCGGGATGTTGTCCCATTTGTTGACCGCGATCACGAGCGCGCGTCCCTGCTCGACGACGGTGCCGAGAAGGCTCGCATCCTGCTCCGCCACCGAGTCCTGCGCATCGACGACGACGATGACCACATGCGCCGACTCGATCGCCTGCAGCGTCTTGATGACGCTGAATTTTTCCACCGCGAGTTCGACCCGGGCGCGCCGCCGCACGCCGGCCGTGTCGATCAGCGTATAGCGTTCGCCGTCGCGCTCGAACGGCACCATCACCGCATCGCGCGTCGTGCCGGGGCGATCGTAGGCCACGAGGCGGTTCTCGCCGAGAAAGCGGTTGATCAGCGTGCTCTTGCCGACGTTCGGCCGCCCGATGACGGCGACCTTCGTCCCGGTCTTCTCCGGCGACTCATCCGCGGCATCGCTGTCCGCCAGGTCGGCCAGAACCTCGTCGAGCAGGCCGACCACGCCCTGGTCGTGCGCGGCGGCGATCGGCAGCGGCTCGCCGAGCCCGAGTTCGTGAAAATCCGCGAGCGCCGCCGCCGGATCGAAGCCCTCGGTCTTGTTGACGGCGAGCACCAACGGCTTGCCGCTGCGGCGCGCGAGGCGCGCGACGAAGTGATCCTGCGGGGTCGGACCCGCCCGACCGTCGACCAGGACGATCAAGCGGTCGGCCTGCTCGATCGCGAGCGCCGTCTGCTCGATCATCAAAGTCTCGATGTCGCTCGCGTTCTCGACGAGGCCGCCGGTGTCGACGACGATGCAGGTGGGCTGGGTGCGGCGTGAGAAGCCGTACTGACGGTCGCGCGTGAGCCCCGGCAGATCGGCAACCAGCGCGTCGCGCGTGCCGGTCATCGCATTGAACAACGTCGACTTGCCGACGTTGGGACGGCCTATTAGCGCGATTACCGGCAGCAAGGGCGCATGCTAGCCCGGGGGCGGTGGCGTGGCGCGGAACGCCACGATATCGCCGCCGTCGTTCATGACGACGACCGTGTCGCCGACCGCGAGCGGGGTGCTCGAAACGCTGTACTTCGATACCCGGGTGCGCGCGATGATCGCCCCGGTCTTGATGTCGAGCCAGTGTACATAGCCCTGATAATCGGCGACGACCACGGCGGACGGCGTCAACGCGGGCGGACTCAGGCCGCGCCATTTCAAGGTGTCGTTGCGCCAGATCGTCGAGCCGTTGGACGCGCGCAGCGCGACGACGCTGCCGTCCGCGAGCGAGACGTACACGTGCTTCGCATCGGCCGCGAGGCCGTGATCGCTGGACATCTTGTGCGCCCACCAGATCTGGCCGGAATCGAGCGCGAGTTGCGCCGTTCGGCCGTGATACCCGGTCGCGTAGACGTTGTCACCGACGACGGCGACCGAACAATCGACATCGACGAGCCGGGCGAGTTCGGTGCGCCCATGCGGAGCCGAAAGGGTCGTGTCCCACACCGTGTTGCCGTTCGACAGGCTGACCGCCATGACCTTGCCGTTGTCGAATCCGCTGATCACGTCATCCTTGACGATCACCGGGGTGGCGATGCCGCGCAGGCTGAGCCGCGGCACCGGCTGCTGCACGGACCAGATCGGCTTGCCGGTGGCGGCGTCGAGACCGTGCAGCCGCCCGTCCACCGAGCGCAGCACGACCACGGTCGGGCTGACGGCCGGCGCCGACAACAGTTCGGCGTCCACATGCGAGCGCCAGCGCTCCTGGCCGGTCGCCTCGTCGAGCGCGACGATGTCGCCCTTGGTGGAGCCGACGACGACGATGCCGTCGCCGGCGCCGGGTCCCGCCGACAACGGCAGACGCAGGCGCTTGCGCCACACGCGCCGGCCGTTCGACATGTCGACCGCCAGAATCTCGCCCTTCACGGACGCGGCGAAAACGACGCCGCCGTCGAGCGCGGGTCCCAGGCCGAGCCGCAGCAGCATCTGGTGCTTGCCGCCGCCGACGTTGACGCTCCAGAGTTTGTGCACCGGCAGGCTGGCCTTGATTTCGACGAGCTTGGCCGGCTGATCGGCATCCTTGTCCTTGCTGCAGCCGGCGAGCACGACCAGCGCGGCGAGCGGCAGCGCAAGCCAGCGGCGCATCAAGGCACCGCCTTGCCGGCGGCCGGCGCGGCGCCGAGATCGGCGATCTTCAGCGACAACAGCGCGCTGTCGCCGTAGCGCGGATCGGCGGTCGCGAGGGCGCTCCGGTATTCGGCGATTGCGCCGGCGTTGTCGTGCTTGGCGCTCAGTGCGTCGCCCCGGACTTCGTGATACAGCGAGGCGAACGCGCCCGGCTCGCCGCCGGACAGGGTGGCGAGCGCCAGATCGGGCTTGCCCTCGGCGATTTGCACCCGCGCGAGGCGCAGGCGCGCGATTTTCTTCAGCTCGGAATCCTTCGAGTGATCGATGACGCGCGTGAGCGGCGGGACCGCCGCGGCGAGGCGGCCGTCGTTCACGGACAAGCTCGCGAGCGCGAGTTCCGCCTGATCCGCATAGGGGCTCCCCGAGTACTTGCCGATGAGTTCCTCCGCCACGCGGCGCGCACCGGCGACGTCGTGCTTGTCGATCGCACTCGTCATTTGATCGAATTCGGCCGCGGCGCGCAGGGCGACGCCGTTGCTGTGGCTTTCATAGAACCGGTATCCGAACAGCAGTGCGCCGCCGAGCAGCGCGCCGGCGAGCAGCCAGGGGCCGTTCTCGACCAGCCAGTGCTTGACGGCCTCGAGTTGTTCGTCATCGGTCAAATAATCTTCTGCCATGGCTACCCCGTGTTCGACGCCTTCAGACCCAACAAGTCGCCCAGGCGTCCGCTCAGGCGCTCCAACGCGCATTCTTCCTGAGCCTGTCCGCCGCGCAAATCCTTCAAGGCGGCCGTACCGCGCGCAAGCTCATCGTCGCCCAGTACGATCGCGTACAGCGCACCCGCCTTGTCGGCCCGTTTGAACTGCGCTTTGAAATTGCCGCCGCCCAGATTGCACAACAATCTCATCCCCGGCCAGTCGTCGCGCAAGCGCTCCGCCAATTGGAACGCCGCGCGCTCCGCCCGTTCCCCGCTCGCGACAAAATACACGTGCGGCACATCGGCCCCGGCGGAGCGGCCGATCTTCTCCAACAGCATGACGATGCGCTCCTGGCCCATCGCCCAACCGATGCCGGGCGTCGCGGCGCCGCCGAGCTGGCCGACGAGGCCGTCGTAGCGCCCGCCGGCGCATACCGTGCTCTGCGAGCCGAGCGAGTCCGTGATCCATTCGAACACCGTGCGGGTGTAGTAATCCAACCCCCGCACCAGCCGGCGGTCGACATGATACTCGATACCGGCGGCGCGCAGGTGTCCGCACAAGGTTTCGAAATGCGCGGCCGACTCGGCGTCCAGCGAATCGCCGAGGTGGGGCGCGCCGGCGACGATGCGCTGCGTCGTGGGGTGCTTCGAGTCGAGGATTCTTAGCGGATTGCCGTGCAGGCGCCTCCGGCTGTCTTCGTCCAGATCCGCCTCGTAGGCGCTGAAATAGGCGATCAGGCGTTCCCGATAGCCGGCGCGGGACTGCGGCGTGCCGAGCGAGTTCACGTGCAATTTGACGTCGGTCAGCCCGAGACGGCGGAGCAGGCGCGCCGACAGCAGGATCATTTCCGCGTCGATATCGGGGCCCTCGAAGCCGAACGCCTCCGCGTCGATCTGGTGGAACTGGCGGAAGCGCCCCGCCTGCGGACGCTCGCGCCTGAACATCGGCCCCATGCACCACAGGCGCAGCCGCCCGGCCCGCAACAGGCCGTTGGAGATCACCGCGCGGGCGATGCCCGCGGTCGCCTCCGGACGCAGCGTGATGTGATCCTCCCCCCGGTCGATGAAGCTGAACATCTCCTTCTCGACGATGTCCGTGAAATCCCCGATCGACCGCTTGAACAGCTGGGTCTGTTCGATGATCGGCACGCGGAATTCCTCATAGCCGTAGGCGGCGAAGACCTCCCGCGTGGTGCGCTCGAGGAACTGCCACAGTGCGATTTGGGACGGCAGAATGTCGTGTACGCCCCGCAGGGGCTCGATGATGGTGCTCAAGGATCCTCTCTCAATGCGGCGACGCTGCGGCCGCGTAGCGGCTCGCGACACCGTCGGCGCCGGCTCTAAATCGGGCGACGTTGCCCTGGACGAACGAGTCCGCGATCCGCACCGCCCGGCCGTCGATCAGTACGCGGACGCCGCGCTGGTAGCCGAGCACGATCGCGAACGGTGCGCGGCCGGTCAGTAGCTGCGACGTGCCGGCGCCGGCGACGCCTCGAAACACGAGCCTGCCGCTCGCGTCGCGCACCGCGACCCAGGAGGCGCTGGAGAACTCGAGCCGCAG
Source organism: Pseudomonadota bacterium (assembly GCA_021780475.1). GTDB lineage: Bacteria > Pseudomonadota > Gammaproteobacteria > Steroidobacterales > Steroidobacteraceae > Bog-1198. The sequence continues at coordinate 63 of JAJXYR010000085.1, read as the reverse complement.
CTGGCTGCCGTTCGCGGCACCACCGGGCGCCCGCGCGGCGGCGGCCTGGCGCGGTCCCGGGAA
>JAJXYR010000165.1 GCA_021780475.1 Pseudomonadota bacterium | reverse complement strand
GCGGCGCGCGGCGCCACGGCCTATGTCACGCTCGAACCGTGCAGCCATACCGGGCGCACTCCGCCCTGCGCCGATGCGCTGATCGCGGCGGGCGTCGCGAAGGTGGTCTGTGCGGGCGCGGACCCGAACCCGCTGGTCGCGGGCGCGGGGCTCGAGCGGCTACGCGCCGCCGGCGTCGAAGTCGTCGTCGGGCCGCTCGCGCGCGAGGCGCGCGCGTTGAACCCGGGGTTCTTTTCGCGCTTCGAGCGCGGCCGGCCGCATGTGCGCTTGAAGCTCGCGATCAGCCTCGACGGACGCACGGCGCCGGCCGCCGGTCGCCGGGTCTGGATCAGCGGCGAGGCGGCGCGCCTCGACGTTCAGGAGTGGCGCGCGCGCAGCGGGGCGGTGCTGACCGGCGCGGGCACGGTGCGCGTCGATGATCCGCGCCTCGACGTGCGGCTCGACTATGGTCCTTGGGTGCGTCAGCCGCTGCGCGTGGTGCTCGATCCGGCGCTGTCGCTGCGCGCCGATGCGAAGGTCTTCGCCGGCGGCGGGGCGCTCGTATTCACCTCGGCGGCGCCGGCCGCAGGCCCGGACGAGGTCCGCGTCGAGCGGGTGGCCGGTGAAGGCGGCAGGCTCGACTTGCACGCGGTGCTCGAGCGCCTCGCGGCGCTCGAGGTCAACGAGCTCCTGGTCGAATGCGGACCGGTGCTCGCGGCCTCGCTGATCGACATGGAGCTCGTCGACGAGTTCATTCTGTACGTCGCGCCGGTGCTGCTCGGGGCCGATGCGCCGCCGCTCGCGGCGCTGCGCGGCGTGCTGGAGGGTGCGGCGATGCCGGCGTTCGAGTTCATCGACGTACGCCGCATCGGCGCGGATCTGCGTCTGATTCTGCAACCGACGGAGAGGAATTCGGCATGTTCACCGGCATCGTAATGGCGGCGGGGCGCGTGGTCGCGGCCGAGGACCGCGGCGGCGACGTGGAAATCGGCGTCGAAGGTCCGGGCGCCGTCATCCAGCCGCTGCGCGTCGGCGACAGCATCGCCGTTTCCGGCGTGTGCCTCACGGTGACGCGCCGCGGCGCGGATTCATTTTACGCCGATGTGTCGCGCGAGACGCTCGACAAGACGACGCTCGGGCGCCTGCGTGCCGGTTCCCGCGTGAACCTCGAACCCTGTCTGCGCGCCGGCGACCCGCTCGGCGGGCACCTGGTCAGCGGCCACGTCGATGCGGTCGGCGAACTGGTCGAGGTGCGCCAGGATGCGCGCTCCTGGCGCATGCGCTTCGCGCTGCCGGCGGCGCTCGCGCGCTTCGTCGCGGCGAAGGGCTCGATCTGTGTCGACGGCGTCAGCCTTACCGTCAACGAGGCGGGTGCCCGGACCTTCGACGTGAACGTCATTCCCCACACCCACCAGGCGACGACGCTCGGTGAACGCGTCGCCGGCGACGCCGTCAACATCGAGATAGACGTCATTGCGCGCTACCTCGACCGGCTCACGAACCCAACCTGAAGAGCGAAACGTCCCATGAGCGGATTCAATACGATCGACGAGATTCTCGATGACATGCGCGCCGGCAAGATGGTCGTCATCATGGACGACGAGGATCGCGAGAACGAGGGCGATCTCGTGATCGCAGCCGCCGGCGTGCGCGCGGAGGACGTGAACTTCATGGCCCGCTACGGCCGCGGCCTGATCTGCCTGACGCTCACGCGCGAGCGCTGCCGCCAGCTGCGGCTGCCGCTGATGGTGAGCGACACCGACGGTGCGCACCGCACGAATTTCACGCTGTCGATCGAGGCCGCCGAGGGCGTCACCACCGGCATCTCGGCGCACGACAGGGCGCAAACGATCCGCGCGGCGGTCGCCGCGGACGCGAAGCCCGAGGACCTGCGCCAGCCCGGACATGTCTTTCCGCTGATGGCCCAGCCCGGCGGCGTGCTCACCCGCGCTGGCCACACCGAGGCGGGATGCGATCTGGCTCGGCTCGCGGGCAGCGCCCCGGCGGCGGTGATCGTCGAGATCCTGAACGATGACGGCACCATGGCGCGGCGGCCCGATCTGGAGGCGTTCGCGCACCGCCACGGCCTGAAGATCGGCACCATCGCCGACCTGATCCGCTATCGCCTGAAGAACGAGCGCTCGGTCGAGCGGATCTACGACGGCGCGGTCGACACCGAATACGGATCCTTCCGCCTGTGCTGCTACGAGGATCAGGTGCACAACAACGTGCACATCGCGCTGGTCAAGGGCGACCTGAACTCGGGCGAGCCGCTCGTGCGGGTGCACATCAACGACACGCTGCGCGACGTGCTCGGCGTGCGCAGCGACAAGCTCGGCTGGCCGTTGCGGGCGGCGATCCAGCGCGTCGCGAGCGAGCCGTCGGGGGTGATCGTGATCCTGCGGTCGGAGGAAAGTCCGCGGGAATTCATGCAGAACGTGCGCCAGCTCGACGCCAGGCCGGCCGTGCCCCCGGCGCCCGGCGCGACCGTGATCCGCACCTACGGCATCGGCGCGCAGATCCTCACCGATCTCGGCCTGAAGCGCATGCGGGTGCTGAGCGCCCCGAAGCAGCTCCAGGGCCTGTCGGCCTTCGATCTCGAGATCACCGGCTACGTCGACGGCGGCGAATGAGCCGCCCTTGAGCTTATACTTCACCGTCCCGCCCCGATAGGAATGCAAGTCTTGGCCACCGAAACCGTGAGAATCATCGAAGGCGACCTCGCCGCCGCGGGTTTGCGCATCGCCTGCGTCGCCGCGCGCTTCAACGACTTCGTCGTCGAACCGCTGCTGCGCGGGGCGCTCGACGCGCTCGGCCGCCATGGCGTCGCCCCGGAGCGGATCCAGGTCGTGCGGGTGCCGGGCGCGTTCGAGCTGCCGCTCGTCGCGCGCAAACTCGCGCTGTCCGGCGGCTACGACGCGGTGATCGCGCTCGGCGCCGTGATCCGCGGCGATACGCCGCATTTCGACTACGTCGCCGGCGAGTGCGCCGCGGGTCTCGCGCGCGTCGCCGCCGACAGCGGCGTGCCGGTCGCGTTCGGGGTCCTCACGACCGACACGGTCGAGCAGGCGACCGACCGGGCCGGCGGCAAGGACGGCAACAAGGGTGCCGACGCGGCCCTGACGGCGATCGAGATGGCGACCTTGCTCCGCAAGTTGGGACCGTGACCCGGCGCGCCCGCAGCCTCGCACGCCGCCTCGCGCTGCAGGCGCTGTATCAGATCCAGATCAATCCGCGCTCCTGGCAGGACACGCATCGGGATTTCGATCTCGATCCCGAGGCGGCGCGCGTCGATCGGGACTATTTCCGCGAATTGGTGATGGCGATCGCCGAACGCCGCGAGGAACTCGACGTCGCGATCGGGCGCTGGAGCGAGATCGCGCCCCGCGACCTGGACCCGGTCGAGCACGCGGTGCTGTGGCTCGGGGTGTATGAACTCAACACGCGTATCGAAGTGCCGTACCGGGTGGCGCTCGCCGAAGCGGTTCAATTGACCAAGCAATTCGGCGCGACCGACGGCCACAAATTCGTCAACGCCGTCCTCGACCGTGCGGCCCGGGAACTGCGGCCGCTGGAATACGGCCGGTCCTGACGCCGATGCCCGGCGAATTCGACCTGATCCGGCGTTTTTTTTCGCATCCTGGGGCCGCGCCCGGCGTCGTGGTAGGCATCGGCGACGACGCCGCGGTGCTGCGTGTGCCGGACGGCTGCGACCTGGTCGCGGCGGTCGATACCATCGTCGAGTCGCGTCATTTTCCGGCCGGCAGCGATCCGCGGTCGATCGGGCATCGCGCGCTCGCGGTCAACCTGAGCGACCTGGCGGCGATGGGGGCGCAGCCCGCATGGGCGACGCTCGCGTTGACGCTGCCGTCGGCGGATGAAGCCTGGCTCGAGGGCTTCGCGGCGGGTCTTGCGGCGCTCGCCCGGCGCCACGGGGTCACATTGGTCGGCGGCGACACCACGCGCGGACCCTTGACGGTCAGCATCCAGATCATGGGCTTCGTGCCGCGCGGCGGCGCTCTGCTGCGAAGCGGCGCCCGGGCCGGGGATTTGCTCGCGGTGACCGGCACTCTCGGCGACGCCGGTGCGGGTCTCGCGCTCGCACAGGCCGGCGGCGATGCGCGCGCGGCGACGGCGGACGCGGCGGCGCTCGAACTGCTGCGCCGGTTCGAATATCCGACGCCGCGCGTCGAAATGGGCCTCGCCGCGCGCGGCATCGCCACCGCGGCGATGGACCTGTCCGACGGCATCGCCGGCGACCTCGTGAAATTCGCCGCGGCGAGCGGTCTCGCCGCGCACGTCGACGTCGACCGGCTGCCCTTGTCCGCGGCGCTCGGGTCCCGCGAGTCGGCCGCCCTGGCCCGGGACCGGGCGCTGTGCGCCGGCGACGACTACGAGTTGATGTTCGCCGTCCCGGCGGCGCGCGCCGCGGCGCTCGCCGCGGCCGCGGCGGCCTTGGAACTGCGGTTGACGGTGATCGGCTCGTTCGCGCCCGGTCGCGACGTGACGTGGTCGTCAAATGGCGGGGCGTTCACGCCCGCCGGCGGCGGTTTCGATCACTTTGCCTGAGCCTCGACTCAAGTCACAGTTTGACCCGGGCGGCCCCAGTATCCTTTGGAGCAATACAAATATCTGCGCACGGCCGGCACGGTTCCCCTTGAGCAACTTTCGTCCAAATTCGGTATCCAAGGCCCCCGGCGGTCAGGCCGGCCTGCCGGAAAAAATCGGCAAATACCTGATCATCAACGAGGTCGGGCGCGGCAGCACCGGCGTCGTCTACCTCTCGCACGATCCGTACTACGGCCGTGACGTCGCGATCAAGGTCTACAACATCGATGCGAGCGGGGACGAGAACCGCAAGCGCATCGCCCGCAAGATGTTCCTGTCGGAGGCGCACATGGTCGGCATGCTGCAGCATCCGAACATCCTGCCGATCTACGACGCGGGCGAGGAGGGCGGGCGCTGCTACATCGTCACGGAGCACGTCCACGGCGCCCGCACGCTCGCCGCCTACTGCCGGCCGGACAATCTGCTGCGCATCGATGACGTCGTCGAAATCGTCTACAAGGCGGCGCGGGCGCTGCACTACGCGCACAGCCGCGGCGTCATCCACCGCGATATCAAGCCGAGCAACATCATGCTCACGCTGGACTCGGACGTCAGGATCATCGACTTCGGCATCGCGCTCGTCGCCGATTCGGAGATTTCGCGCATCGAGGGCATCGCGGGCAGCCCCTCGTACATGTCTCCCGAACAGGTCCAGTCGATCGAACTCACGAACCGCTCGGATCTTTATTCCCTCGGCGCGGTGATGTACGAATTGCTCACCGGCACGCGGCCGTTCCGCGCCGGCAACCTGCACAAGCTATTGCACCAGATCGTGTTCGCGACGCCGCCGCCGATCCATACGCTGCGCCCCGAGATCCCCGAGGAACTCGAGAACGTCACCGCGATGGCCTTGATGAAGGATCCGGACAAGCGCTACAAGACCGGGCTCGATTTCGCCGCGGAGCTGACCCGGGTGCACCAGAAATTGCGCGCCCAGTACAACCGCATCGACCAACAGGAACAGTTCAGCCTGCTGCGCAAGCTGAAGTTCTTCCACGAGTTCTCGCACGGCGAGATCTGGGAGGTGCTGCGGGCGAGCAGCTGGCAGGACTACGGCGACGGCGAGGAGATCGTCAAGGAAGGCGAGATGGACGACCGCTTCTACATCCTCGTGCAGGGCGGCGTGACGGTGCAGCGAAGCGGCAAGACGCTTGGCCGACTCGACGGCGGCGACTGTTTCGGCGAGACGAGCTACGTGCGCGGCGCGAAGCGCACGGCGACGATCACCGCCGCGGGGCAGGTGACCGTGATGAAGGTGAGTTCGACGCTGTTGGAGCAGGTCTCGACGGAGTGCCAGCTGCGCTTCAACCAGGTGTTTCTGCGCAACATGATCGGCCGCCTGCAGCGCGCCGAGTCGCGCACCTGAGGATCAGCCGCGGCCGGCCTTGTCGTGCTCGATCATCGCGTACGCCGAGTGATTGTGTATCGACTCGAAATTCTCCGCTTCCACGACGTATGAGGCGACCCGCGGTTCATCATTGAGCGCCACCGCGACGTCGCGCACGATGTCCTCGACGAATTTCGGATTGTCGTAGGCCCGCTCGGTCACGTACTTCTCGTCGGCGCGCTTCAACATGCCGTAAACCTCGCACGAGGCCTCCTTCTCGGCGATGTCGATCAACTCCTCCAGCCACATGTGCTCGGTGATCTTCGCCGTGATCGTGATGTGCGAGCGCTGATTGTGCGCGCCGTAATTCGAGATCGTCTTGGAGCAGGGACAGAGGCTGGTCGCGGCGACGACCACCTTGAGCCACACCTCGGTACGGCCCGCACGGTGTTCGCCGAAAATCGCCGCCTTGTAGTCCATCAGGCTCTCGACGCCCGATATCGGCGCCTTCTTCATCACGAAATACGGGAACGTCATCTCGATGTGGCCGGCGTTCGCGTCCAGGTAGGCGGTCATCTCCTCGAGCATCTTGCCGAAGGAGTCGACCGAGATCTCGCGTTCATGCCGGTTGAGGATGTCCACGAAGCGGGACATGTGCGTGCCCTTGAAGTCCTGCGGCAGGTTCACGTACATGTTGAAATTGGCGACCGTTCGCTGATCCCCCCCCGCCCGGTCCTTGACCTTGATCGGATGAAAGATGTCCTTGATGCCGACCTTGTTGATCGGGATGCGGCGCGTGTCGGCGTGGCCTTGCACGTCCTCGAGGGCCACGGCGGACGGAGGGTTCTTCGCTGTAACGGC
>JAJXYR010000267.1 GCA_021780475.1 Pseudomonadota bacterium | reverse complement strand
TCGTGGAACTTGCGGATGAGCGCGGGGATCACGTGGGAGTTCTCGGGGTGATAGGTGTCGCCCGGGCCATAGAGGTTGGTGGGCATCACCGCGAGGAATCGGGTTCCGTATTGGCGGTTGTAGCTCCAGCATTGCTCGATCCCGGCGATCTTCGCGAGGGCATAGGGACGGTTGGTCGCTTCCAGGGGGCCGGTGAGCAGGTAGTCCTCCTTGATGGGCTGCGGGCACTGGCGCGGATAGATGCAGGAGGAGCCCAGGAAGAGCAATCGCTTGACGCCGCCGAGATAGGCCGCATGGATGAGGTTCGTCTGGATCGCGAGGTTGTCGCGGATGAACTCCGCGGGGTAAGTGTTGTTCGCATGGATGCCGCCGACCTTGGCGGCGGCGAGAAAGACGTACTCCGGTTTTTCGGTCGCGAAGAAGGTCTCCACGAGTTCCTGGCGTGTGAGATCCAACTCGGCATGGGTGCGAGTGAGGATGTTGGCGTAGCCTAAGGCTTCCAGGCGCTTCTGGATCGCCGAACCGACCAGGCCGCGGTGGCCGGCGATGTAGATGGTCTCCGATCGTTCCATGCGGTTACTCGTGGTGATCCATGGCCTTGTAGCCATGTTTTTTGATGAGTTCGTCGCGCTCGGCCGACTTCAAGTCCTCGCGCACCATCTCGGCGACCAATTCAGTGAACGAGGTTTTCGGCACCCAGCCGAGCTTCTGCCTGGCCTTGGAGGGGTCGCCGAGCAGCGTGTCGACCTCGGTGGGGCGAAAATATCGGGAATCCACGGCGATGACGACTCTATCGCTGGCGTCGTAGCCTTTCTCCGCGACGCCCTGACCTTCCCAACGGATCGCCATGCCCAACTCGCGCGCGGCGGCAGTGACGAAGTCGCGTACGCGGTATTGCGTCCCGGTGGCGATCACGAAATCCTCTGCGCTCTCCTGTTGCAGCATGAGCCATTGCGCTTCGACGTAGTCGCGCGCATGGCCCCAGTCGCGCTGCGCATCCAGATTGCCGAGGTACAGGCAATCCTGCAGGCCGAGCTTGATCCGGGCGAGCGCGCGCGTGATCTTGCGGGTGACGAAGGTCTCGCCCCGAATGGGGGATTCGTGATTGAAGAGGATGCCGTTGCAGGCGTACATCCCATAGGCCTCGCGGTAGTTGACCGTGATCCAGTAGGCGTAGAGCTTGGCGCAGGCGTAGGGACTCCGCGGATAGAACGGAGTGGTTTCCTTTTGCGGGACTTCCTGGACGAGGCCGTACAGCTCGGACGTGGACGCCTGGTAGAAACGGGTCTTCTTCTCCAGTTCGAGGATGCGGATGGCTTCCAGGATGCGCAACGTGCCGAGCGCATCGGCATTGGCGGTGTACTCGGGTCCTTCGAAGGACACGGCCACGTGGCTTTGGGCGGCGAGGTTGTAGATTTCGTCGGGCTGGACTTGCTGGACGATGCGGATCAGCGAGGTCGAATCCGTCAGGTCGCCGTGATGGAGGATGAAGCGGCGGTGGCTCTCGTGCGGGTCCTGGTAGAGATGATCGATCCGATCGGTGTTGAAGAGCGACGTGCGGCGCTTGATACCGTGTACTTCGTAGCCTTTGCCCAGCAGGAATTCCGCCAGGTAGGCGCCGTCCTGGCCCGTCACGCCGGTAATCAGGGCGACTCGATTGCTCATTGGTGCTTCCGTTGTCCTATGGTTGTTCGGTACGCCCGATCAGACGTTGGCGGCTGGCCGACGGCAAGTGACCGAGGAGACTGCGGATGAAGCGAGTTTCGAGTGCATACGCCCGCCGATCGTCTCGGGTGATGGTGGAGACGCGGAATATCAAGCCGTCCGGCACGACGCCCGTCAACCCATATTTGAGCCGATCCAGCTTCCAGCTCAGGCTGTCGCCGGCGACCGCGTCGCCGATCTTGACCCAATAGGTGATGGGTTCCACCCGCGCGCCTTTTTCGGCGACCAGGCGTCGAACCGGCAACTCACCCTGCGGCAGGGCAATCGCGACGACCTCCGGTCCCTGCAGCAACGTGAAACCCTGGGAGGGGTAGCAGACCTCGGGCTTGTGTAACTGCAGCGAATTGCCCTGTCGAGCACCGTACGCGATCGACAACATCATGACCTGCCCTTGCGCATCGACATACGTTCGCGACAGGACCTGATTGTAGATCCGGTCGATTGCCGCTTGCGTTTCGGGATTGACGATGAGCGGTGCGGCATCGACCGTCTGCCAGCCGCCGAAGTGCTTTGGAATCATCCTCGCCAGGTCGAGGGGCGGTCCGTTGTGGACCATCGCCGCGCGGGGCACGAACGCGAACCCCAGGATCGTCGCGAACACCATGCCGGCGCCGGCCACCGCGAGCGGAATCCGGGGCGCTCGTGCCCGCTTCGGGGCAGAGTGCGCGAACCGCGTGTGCCGTACGGGCGAATCGGCGAGAAAGAGGCCGAGGATCCCGTCGAGCAGGTACAAACACAGGACCGCGACCACGAACAACAGGACGCCGGCGAAGCCATGCAGAAAGCCTTGGCCCGCCTGGTCGCCGAAGCGGTAGGTGATGAGCGCCAGCACGACGACCCGCACCACGTTGGAGAGGAAGGCGATCGGCAGAATGGCGCCGGTCAGCAGCAGGTTGCGCAGTCGGCTGTCATGCCGCATGAGGTACAGGTAGAGCAATCCCATCGCGGACAACGAAATGATCGAGTGCAGTCCCGAACACGCGTCGGCGACCAACAACCGGTAGGGCCCGATCGCGATGATGACCCCGCTGCGCGCAACCGGGTAGTGCAGGCGATATAGAATCTGCGTGGCCAGGAGCGAGACATGCTGCTTGAGCGGGGTGGTGGCGGCGTCGACCAGAAACTCCGGCACCGGAATCAGGAAGGCGAGGAACAGGATCGGAAACCACGCGGCCCGGATTCCCGGTATCCCCTGCGACAGCAGCAACAGGCCCGCGAGCACCGGGATCTGCGATCCGACCGCGAATACCATGATGGTCTGGGACTCGCCGATCACGTACAGGAAGAGCCCGAATACCAATAGACCCCATCCCAGCACGGGCAGGGGCTTGGCGTGGTCCGGCCGGAACAGCGCGTTCCTCGACCGCCAGAGAAAATAAAGCGACGCCGCGAGCACGAGGGGCTCGTGCTCCTCGAGGCCCTTGTCCCAAAACATCGTGGCCAGCGTGTGATAGAGCGGCAGGTACAGCGCAACCAGGCCGACGAGCACCGGCCACCAGAGCCGTTCGGCGCTCGCGGGGTGCGAGAAGGGCAAGGGGTTGTCAAGGGCCGTTGGCATGCGTCCTGCGTCGTTGTGCGAACGATCAGTACACGTTCACACCGGGCTTACGAATTCGGCGGCGCCCGTCGCCGAATGATTCCTGTGGGTAAGGATAGCTACGGACATAGGGCGGCGCGAGCCATGCAGAAGGACAGGACTGTCGCGACCGTTGCCGCTCCCGAGGATGTCCCATGCGTCTGCCCGGCTCCACGTGTTTTGTGAGAGTAATCATACGCACGCCCGCCAAGCCCACAATGATGCGAACGAGCCAACCGGGGGCGCCCGGACCTTGGGGCCCGGCGACCGATCTTATGGTGAGTCGGCGGGTAGCCGCCAGGCGAAGTCGTTCCATGAACTCCTCGAGCGGACGCCTGGTCCGGGTCCGGGGTGCGGACGCTGGATCGTACTACGGCGCGTATTCCGGATACTCCGGCAATCCATCGCCCGAGCACGACCAGCCCGCCCGCGAACCCACGAAGATGCGCCCCTGCGGTGCGATCGGCGGATCGACGTCCAGGGATCCGGCGGGAAGGACCACGCGATCGCTGCCTTGCGGTTGCCGCGGCAGGCTGCTGCCGCAGCGCTCGCAGAACTGGTTCGTGAAGCGTTGTGCCTCCGGGACCTTGAACGAGCGCACGTGCGCTTCGCCTTCGAGCCAGCGCAGCGTCGCCGGCTGGACGATCAGGTTGGTCGCGTGCCCGGTGCCCGTCGCCTTGCGACAGCGCCGGCAGTGGCAATGATAGAACCGCGCCACTTGGCCGGCGACCTCGTATTTCACAGCGCCGCACAAACAGCTGCCGGTCAACGGGGACGACGTCACGAGACCTCCGGATCGAAGGGGATCGACGGGAAGCCTCGCACATCCGCCGGTGCGAAGGGAAGCCGGTCCCGCGTCGGTCGTGAGGCTCGCGTGAATCGCGCGCGATTCGATCGGCCGGTTCTGGGCAGCGCGTACCTCGAGGGCTATCATCGGAGCGTGAGTCGGTACAAGTACGTCGGCCGGAACCACCCGGTCTCGGATGCCGTGCGCAAGGCGAGCGGCGATCTCAGCTTTGGATCCGATCTGCGCTTGCCCGGGATGGTGCACGCCGCGCTCCTGCTGAGTCCACACGCTCATGCGCAGGTGTTGCCCATCGATTCGGCCCGCGCCCGAGCGATCCCGGGGGTGCTCGGCGTGTACACCCATGAGGACGCGCCCCAGGGGCGGTACTGCCGCTACCGGATCCTCCCCGGGCAATCGGGGTGCGTGGACGATGAATCCCTGTTCGCCTCGACGGTGCGTTTCGTCGGCGATCGGGTGGCGGCGGTCGTCGCGACGACCCCGGCGATCGCCCGCGAGGCGGTGCGCGCGATCGACGTCGAATATGCGCCATTGCCGCCGGTGCTGACGGCCGACGCGGCGCTCGCATCCGATGCGCCCCGGGTGCACCCGGACGGGAATCTCCTCCATGAGTTCGCGGTCGCCGCGGGCGATGCCGACGCGCCGGTGGGGGGCATGGTCGAGATCGACACGACCGTCACCACGCAGATGCTCCATCACGCCGCGCTCGAGCCGCACCTGTGCGTCGCGGACTACGACTCGGCCGGCCAGTTGACGATCTGGAGCCCGTGCCAGAGCGTCTACGGCGCGCGCACCGTGGTCGCGGATCTCCTCGGGCTTGCCTATCACCGCGTGCGCGTGATCAAGGTGCCGATGGGCGGCTCGTTCGGCGGCAAGCAGGAGTTCATCTTGGAGCCCGTGACCGCGTATCTCGCGATGCGCGCGCGCCGCCCCGTCTCGCTGATCCTCGACCGCGACGAGTGCATCCGGGCGACGACCGTGCGGCCGATGCAGCGTTCCCGGGTGAGGAGCCGCTTCCACCCCGACGGCCGTTGGGCCTCCCTCGAGATCGACACCGTGCTCGCCGCCGGCGCGTACGCCGGCAGTTCCCCCGACTACACCGAGGCGATGGCCCACAAGCTCACGCGGCTCTACCGCGTCGGTCGGTATCGGCATCACGCCCGCGTCGCCTACACGACGACCCCGGTCGCGGGCGGCATGCGTGGCTGGGGCGCGCCCGAGATCGCCACCTGCGCGGAGATCCACCTCGATCGCGCGGCGCGGCGCTTGGAGTTGGATCCGGTCGAGCTGCGCCTGCGTAACCTCGTCGAACCGGGCGAGGTCGATCCCGTCAGCGGGCGCAGCGTCGGGGAGGCATGGGTGCGCGAATGTTTGACCCGCGGGGCGGCCGCGTTCGATTGGGCTCGGCGCGTCGCACTGGATCCCGGCCAGGGGCGATGGCGGCGTGCGGTCGGGGTCGCCTGCGGGGCGCACAAGAACGGGATGCTGAGCGAGACGTTCCCCGAATCGACGACGATGAGCTTGAAGATCAACGAGGACGGCACGCTCGACCTGAACGCGGCGCTCCACGAGGTGGGGGCGGGCAGTGCGGTGACGCTCAAGACGATCATCGCCGAGGCGCTCGACGTGTCCCCGGACCGCATCTCGACCCGCGAGGCCGACAGCAAGGTCTCACCGTTCGATTTCGGGTGTTTCGGCAGCCGGATGACCTACATCGGCGGCGCGAGCGCGCTCGCGCTCGCGACCGCGTTGAAGGAACGCCTGATCGAGGCGGCCGCTTCGCTCCTCGGTCTGCCGGGCGAGCGCTTGCGGGCGATCGACGGGCGCATCCGTCCGATCGATGCGGATACCCCGGCGCTCGACTATGGGGCGATCGTGCAACGCGCGCGGTTGCGCGACGGGGTCGAACTCAGCGTGACCCAGACCTATCGTGGCACCTCGAACCCCGGTGCCTACTCGGTGCAGTTCGCCGAGGTCGAGGTCGACACGCTCACCGGCCTCGTGCGGGTGAGCGACTATCTCAGCGTCATCGACATCGGTCGGGCGATCAACCGGCAGATGGTCGAAGGCCAGTGCCGCGGAGCGGTCCAGGCGGGCATCGGCAGTGCGTTGTGCGAGGAAGTCACGCTGGACGAGGCGGGCCGGCCGCCGAGCGGCGGCTTCAAGAACTACCACTTGGTGAACGCGGCCGACATGCCGCGAGTCAAGGTGCTGCTCGTCGAGCACGACGGCGACGAGGGGCCCTACGGCGCAAAGAGCGTCGGCGAGATCGCGTTCGTCCCGACCGCCGCGGCGATCGTCAATGCGGTCAATCGAGCGCTCGGCACGGAACTCTCCCGCTTGCCGTTGACCCCGGAACGGATCCTCGAATCGCTCGCGGACCTCGAGTCGCTTGGAGTCGCGATCCAAGGACGCACCGCATGCGCCTGAGCGCGACCGTGAACGGCGCGCCGGTGATCGCCGAGGTGGCTGCCGATGCGCGTTTGCTCGACGTGCTGCGGGAGCAATGGGGCCTTCTCGGCACCAAGGAAGGCTGTGCCGCCGGGGAGTGCGGGGCCTGCACCGTGCTCGTCGATGGCCTCGCGGTGAACGCCTGTCTCGTGCCCGCGGCGCAAGTTCACGGCCGCGACGTCCGAACCGTCGAAGGGCTCGCGCAGCGCGGGATGCTCGGCGCGTTGCAGCGGCAGTTC
>JAJXYR010000102.1 GCA_021780475.1 Pseudomonadota bacterium | reverse complement strand
TCTCCACCTCCCAGGTGCTGCGGTGGAAGACGTAGTGCACGAACCCCAGCAGCTTGCCGTCCTGTTCCGCCACGAGGCCGTTCAGCGGCTCGGCGGCATCGAAAAAACGATCCCACAGAACGTCGGTGACGCCGGCGGGCAGTTCGGTCCGGTAGAAGCTCAGGTAGCCCCGCCACAAGGGATCCCATTGCGCGCGGTCGGCGGCTCGGATTTCGCGGATCATTGACGGACGTCCTCGTTGGGCGCGCTCAATTCGCAACCAGGTGACGTCATGGTACACGCCCAGGCGTAGAAATCTCGAGAAGGGAAAGGGAGCATGGATAGAGGATGCACTTCGGACATCACGCCATCCCGGGGCCACGGAAACGCGGCTCAGCGCTGCCACAGGATGTATGGCGCCTCCAGCGGCACATTCACGCCCGGGAATTCCGGCAGCACGCGCGCGCTGTAATCGCCCGCCGGCCGGTTGGCCGGGATGTCGGCCGCGTAGGCGCACGCGCCGGCGGCACCGACAGGTCCCTCGATGCGCGTCAATTCGCGGCGTTCCGGGGCGCTCTCGGCGACGGGATCGGCGTACAATTCGACCCGCACGGATTGCGGACTGAGCGCCCCCAGGTCGACCTCGACCCGGAAGCGATGCCGCGAATCCCGCGTGTCGACGGTGATCGGGCCGAATCGCAGCGCGCTCCAGCTGTTCTCGAGCGATCCGCGCCAGTTCGCGATCTGCGCTCCCGCCGCGCCGTTGCGCGCGGCGCGCGCTCGATACGCCGCCGCCGCCGGCAGGTAATATTCCTCGGTATATTCGCGCACACTGCGATTGGCCGAATAGCGCGGGGTCAGGCGCGCCATGCTCTCGCGTACCCGCGCCACCCAGGCCGCGGGAATCCCACTCGCGTCGCGCGCGTAGAACTCCGGCACGATCTCCCGCTCGAGGCGGTCGAATAGCTGTTCGGCCTCGATCGCGTCCCAGCGCGGATCGGCGTCGTGTTCGCCTCGGTCGCCGAGCGCCCAGCCGACCTCCGGGGCATAGGCCTCCGCCCACCATCCGTCGAGTTCGGAGAGATTGAGACCGCCGTTGACGAGCACCTTCATGCCGCTGGTGCCGCAGGCCTCCCAGGGGCGCCGCGGCGTGTTGATCCAGACATCCACGCCTTGGACCATTTGCTCCGTCAGGCGCATGTCATAGTCGGCGAGAAAAATGGCGTGCGGGCGCACGTCGGGCCGCCGGACGAATTGAATCCATTCGCGGATCATGGCCTGGCCGGGTGCATCCTGCGGGTGAGCCTTGCCGGCGAGGATGAGCTGCACCGGCCGTTGCGGATCGGCGAGCAGTCGCATCAGCCGCTCAGGGTAATGCAGCAGCAGATTCGGTCGCTTGTAGGTCGCGAAGCGGCGCGCGAACCCGATCGTCAGGACGTCCGGACTGAACAGATGCCGCGCGGCGTCGACCTGAGCCGGCGGGGACCCGGACGCGCCGAGCTGCGCCGCGAGCCGGACGCGGGCGTAATCGATCAGCGCGGCGCGCGCGGTCGAGCGGATTTTCCAGATGGCGGCGTCGGAGGCCGCCCGTATCGGCTGCGCGACGGTCCCGAGATCGCCGCGCCAACGATCCTTCCCGCAAGCGCTGGTCCAGAGCGCGTCGGCGGCCGGCGAGTCCCAGCTCGGCGTGTGGACCCCGTTGGTCACGTGCCCGACCGGCACTTCGGCCGCCGGCCAGCGGGGAAACAGCGGCAGGAAAATGCCGCGACTCACCTCACCGTGCAGTCGGCTGACGCCGTTGACCGCGGCGCTGCCGCGCAATGCAAGATAGGCCATGTTGAACGGCTCGGCGTCGTCGCCCGGCTCGCGGCGGCCGAGCGCGAGAAAATCGCGCATCGAAACGTGCAGCTCGTCTTCGGCGTAGCGCGCAAGGTATTGCGCCAACAGCGGCGGCGCGAACCGATCGAAGCCTGCGGCCACCGCGGTGTGCGTGGTGAAAATGTTTCCGGCGCGGGTCGCCGCGAGCGCGGCCGGGAACGACTGACCGGTCTTGCGCATGAAGGCGCGCGCGCGTTCGAGGATCGCGAACGCGGCGTGTCCTTCGTTCAAGTGGCACACGTCGACCTCGACGCCGAGTTCCTCGAGAAGCCGCCAGCCGCCGATGCCGAGCACGATCTCCTGCTGCAAGCGCAGCTCCGGGCCGCCGCCATACAGTTCGCTGGTGATGCCCCGATGCGCCGCATAATTGGCGATGTCGTTGCTGTCGAGGAGGTATAGCCGTCGCCGGCCCACGGTCACCTGCCAGGCTCGCAACCACACGGTGTAGCCGGGAAAGCGGATCTCGAGCCGCAGCAAATCCCCGTTCGCGCGGCGCAACGGCAGGATCGGCAGCTGGCCGGGATCGTTGTACGGAAACAGCGCCTGCTGGTTGCCTTCGTGATCGATCACCTGGCGGAAATAGCCCTGACTGTAGAGCAAGCCCAAGCCGACGACCGGCACGCCGAGGTCGCTCGCGGCCTTGAGTTGATCACCGGCGACGTTGCCGAGACCGCCCGCATAGATCGGCAGCGCCTCGCTCAACATGAATTCCATGCTGAAGTAGGCGACCTGCGCGAGCGGCGCCTGCGGATGGCTGCGCTGATACCAACCCGGGGCCTCGGCCATCGCACGCGTCGTGGCGGCGAGCCGTTCGGCACCGCCCCGGAACTCCGCGTTCGCCCACATCGCCTGGATACGCTGCGTCGACACACTTTGCAGCACGACCCAGGGATTGTGCGTGCGCGCCCAGAGCGCCGGTTCGAGCTGGTTCCACAATTCATCCGCGGCATGGCTCCAGGACCAGCGCAGGTCGAACGCGAGCAGCCGCAGCACCTCCGCCGCGTCCTGCGCGTCCGGCGAATCCGTCATGGACGATTGATCTTCCATCATTTCCTCAACGCCGTCTGCGGACGTTCCATTGTCCCGCAGGCGGGCGCGTGCCCGCATCAGTGGATTCCCCGTAAGGGCGCGCCTCGTTGAATCTGCTACGCTCCGGCTTCCCGCATCGATGCGCCAAGGGTCGGGCGATCATGAAATTATCCTTTCACGGGGCCGATCGCGGCGTCACCGGATCCTGCCACCTCGTCGAAAGCGCCGGCAGGCGCATATTGGTCGATTGCGGCCTGTATCAGGGGGGACGCGAGCTCGACGAAGAGAACGCCGGGGATTTTGGTTTCGATCCGGCCTCCATCGACCTCGTGCTGCTCACGCACGCGCACCTCGATCACTGTGGACGCATTCCGCTGCTCGTCAAGCGCGGATTCGGCGGCGCGGTCGTCGCCACGGCGGCGACCCGGGAGCTCACGCGCGTGGTGCTTCTCGACTCGGCCCGCCTCCAAGAGGAAGACGCGAAATGGCACACGCGCCACGCGGCCCGGCGGGGTCATGAGGCACACGCCGCACTGTATGGCACGTTGGATGCGCTCAACGCACTCGGGCAATTCGGCCGTACCGCGGTGTACGGCGAGCCCATCAACCTCGCGCCGGGACTGGACGCGACCTTTCACGACGCCGGCCACATCCTCGGTTCGGCCAGCATTCGCATTGCCGAATCCGCCGGCGAGCGCCGCTCGGTGATCTTCTCCGGCGACCTCGGCAACAGCGACCGGCCGATCCTGCGCAATCCGCAGATACCGCCGCGCGCCGACGCGGTGGTCATGGAGACCACCTACGGCGACCGGCTTCACAAGCCGCTCGCGCCGTCGGTCGAGGAGCTCTATCGAGCCATTTCGGACACGCTGGATCGAGGCGGCAACGTCGTCATCCCCACGTTCGCGCTGGAGCGGGCTCAAAAGATTCTTTATTACCTGCGCGAGGGCGTCGAAAAGGGCCGGCTGCCGCGCAACCTGCCGGTATTTCTCGACTCACCGATGGCCATCTCCGCCACGGACATCTTCCGCAGCCATCCGGAGTGTTACGACGCCGAAGCCCGCGCGTTGTTCGCGCGCGGCACCGATCCTTTTTCGCTGCCGGGTCTGCGCTTCACGCGCGAGACGGCCGAATCCGTCGCCATCAACAACCTTGGCGGCGGCGCGGTCATCATGGCGGGTTCGGGCATGTGCACCGGCGGGCGGGTCCGCCACCACCTGCGTCACAACCTCTGGCGGGAGGATTCCAGCGTCGTGTTCGTGGGTTTTGCCGCGCTCGGCACGCTCGCGCGCATCCTGATAGACGGCGCCAAGGAAGTGACCTTGTTCGGCGAACAAATTCCGGTGCGCGCCCGATTGCACACCATCAATGGATTCTCGGCGCACGCGGACCGCGATGAGCTCCTCGCCTGGCAGCGGGCCCTGCGGCCGGCGCGGACCATCCTCGTGCACGGCGAAACGGCGAGCATGAGCGCCTTCTCCGCGCGCCTGCGCGATACCCGCGTCGATCAACCCGCCCGTGGGGAAGTCATCGCGCTATGACCCCGCGATAATCCTCTTGATCCGCGCTCTTCGAGGCGCGGCGTCGGACCAGCACGCAATTGAACTTGAACGCGCGCTCACCGCTTGACATGGGCCACATGCAGGCAACACCATGAATCGCAAGCAACGCCGCCCCGGCCCCGGGCCGAAAAACCAAAATAGGGATGCATTAATGAACAATGAACGTACCGGGCCTCGTGGCTCATCGCTGATCGCCAGATCCATCGTGTCGGCGGTTCTGGTTTTAGTCAGCGGTGCGGCGCTGGCCGGTTTCTCGGATGAAGCAGGCCATCGCGCGCCGGATGCGCTGGGTCCGTATGGGATAGGCCATACCACGCTGGTAATCGTCGATGCGTCGCGGAACGTGGACGGCAGCGTGCCCGCGGTCGGCGCCGGTCGGCCGCTGTACGTGCATATCTGGTACCCGACCAACCTGCGGACGAGCCAGCATGTCGTCTATACGTGGAATAATCCCGTTTACAACCAGAATCCGGGCGGTGCGGTTTACCCGGGTCTGCCGGATTTGCCGGCATTGTCCTTCACCGGCAGCACCTCGCTCAATCCGGTGGCCGAACACGCCCCCTTGGCCAGGGGCAATTTCCCTCTGCTGGTTGCCTCGCATGGAAACGAAACGGGCGCGACCAAGGTCGTTCCGGATACGCTCGAGACCCTGGCGAGCCACGGCTATATCGTCGCGTCCGTCGAGCATACCGGCGATGACGATGCGTGGTACCAAGCCTATTTTCTGGAGACCTACCTCGGGCTGCCGCTCGGGCCCAATGACAACATCCTCGGGCCGAAGCTGATCTATCAGCGCTCGATGGACGTCAGGTTCGTGATCGATGCCGTCCTGGATGGTCTCGTGGACCAGAAGTCGGGCATCCAGTTCTCGAGACAAGTCGATGCCGACGAGATCGGCGTGCTCGGGCACTCCCTGGGCGGACAGACGAGCCTCGCGACGGTGACGGGCATCAGCTCACAGGGGCTGCCTCCGGATCCTCGAGTGAAGGCCGCGTTCATGATTGAGGGCACCAATTATGGCTTGTTGCTCAATGCGTCCGATTATGCGAACGCCCGGGTTCCGCTGCTGTTTTTCGGCAACGACATGGGCATCGCCTACGACAACTTCAATTCGTTCACGCATAGCCGGCAGAAATACCTGGTGGACGTGAGCGGCATGAGCCATCACACGGGCGGCTACCAGTCGAGCTGGTGCCAGGACATCCACAACTCGCTGACCGCCGTCAACCCGGCGGTATTCCCGCAGGTATTCGGCGATCCGTCTGCGTTCAACCCATCGGATATCGCCAACTACGTTTTTGATGCCACGTTCTACTTCAGCTACACCGGCGCCAGGGAATCCGGAATCTATGACTACTGCGACGCATCGGTCTTCGACGGGATCAGCGACGCGCAGCTGGTGGCGACCTTGTTCGGCAATCCGGGAATACTGGCGGTCCGGGATGAACTGAAGCCGCTGATGCCGATGCGGCCGGAAGTCTCCATCGCCGAGACGACGCGCTTGACGAATCTGTACGCGGTGTCGTTCTTCAATCAGACCCTGAAGCATGACCAAGACGACGCGCGGTTCCTGAGTAACTCCGACGCAAACCAGCGCGCGAATCCGCTGGTGGACTTCGTCGCGGACTGCGAGAAGGTGCGCGCACACCCGATCGATCTTCTGCCGGGCGACAAGATCACGTTCACGCCGATGGATGGAACCGGCTATGAGCTCACGGTCACCTCGGGCGCGCCGCTTCTGGATCCGGGCACGACGAAGCTCGCGGTGGGCGGAGGCGGCAGCGCCTACCTCGCTTATCCCGGATTTTCCTTCAGCGTTCCTGGGCTTGCCGACCCCATCAGCACGCTCATCGTCAACGAGGACGGTGCCATCACGGCGAGAACGGCGTCCGATATCGGCAAAATCGACGATAACGGATCGCCGTGGTACATGAAGGGCCAGTTATTGCTGAGCGGGCGTTTCACGATCGGCGCGTTGATGAAGAATCTCGATAGCACGGCAGCGGCATCGGGCGGCGGAGTGTTTGGGTACTTCGACGCGGCCAACCACCGTGTCGTCGTGACTTACCTTGGCGTGCCCGCGATCGGCACGACCCTGCCCAATACGCTCCAGGTCGCGATCTACGACAGCGGCAAGATCGAAATGATCGTCGGCGGGTTGGCCGCCACGGGCGCCAACTTTTCACCCGGAATCCTGGGCACGATCGGCATTGCGGCCGGACAGACCAAAGCGGGGGACTTGAGACGGACCCTTCCCGTCGATTTCAGCGCGCTGCGCAACGCCGGGCCGGTCTTCGTCCCATTCGGCGGTCGGGGTGCGATCTACGAACAGTTCTATACCGCCAAGGGATCGTCCTGCCGGAAGGACTAGCGCCGACGGCGGGCGATGCGCGCCGTGCGGCGCGAATCGCCCGCACCCCGGGGCGGCTTAGCG
>JAJXYR010000237.1 GCA_021780475.1 Pseudomonadota bacterium | reverse complement strand
GCAGGGTACGGCTGCGGCGCAGCAGGCGGATACCCATGGCGCGGCACAGTTCGCGCACGCCAGCCCTGCGCCTCGGCAGCCCCTCTGCAGATTTCGGTGTTTTAATCGGGTCGCAATGGACTCGCCTGCCGGATGCCGGAACGCCGCCGAGCGCCGCGCCGCGCGAGACCGGATAGGCGCGATAGGCGGCCGGCGCGCAACGATCACCCAGCCGAAGCGCCGCGTATCAGCGCGTCGTGTGTAGCGCCGCCCGGACGCCGTGGCGCTTCGGAACGCGCTCGCTCCCGCACGGTAGATTGCAGTCCGGCGGGGCGGCAGGCGGGATTCTTGCATTCGCATGCAAAATGTGGTCATGTGGCGCTTCCCGCCCTGGGACCTCTACTGAGGAATCGCAGGCCGCCAAGGTACAACGGAAGGAGTGAGATCATGTCGACCGGTATCGGAGATTCCCCGCGTGGCTTCGAAGGACGGGCATCCTATATAAAGAGGCCGGAGAGGGATTCGGTCGCGGATACGGGCAGCGTCGTCGGTCTGGTCGGCGAGATTCTGCAGGCGGTACGTGAGCGCGGCGACGAGGCCGTGAGGGAGTTCTCGGAACGGTTCGACAAGATTGGCCTCGAACGGCTGGAGGTCTCCGCGAGCGAACGGCGCGCGGCGGTCGACGGACTCGAGGCGCAGACCCGGGCGGACACGGAGTTCGCGATCGAGAACGTGCGCCGCTTCGCGCAGGCTCAATTGAAGACCATTCTCCCCTTGGAGTTCGAATCGCTGCCCGGACTGCATCTCGGGCACCGGGTCATTCCGATCGAACGCGTCGGCGCCTATGTTCCGGGCGGGCGCTTCCCGTTGTTATCCGCGCCGATCATGACCATCGTGCCCGGAAAGGTCGCCGGATGCGACGAGGTCGTCGCCTGTCTGCCGCCGGGAGCGCACACGGCGATGATCGCCGGCTGCCACCTGTCCGGTGCGGATCGTATTTTCCGCGTCGGCGGCGCGCAGGCGATCGCCGCGATGGCCTATGGAACCAAGAGCATTCCGCGGGTGAACAAGATCGTGGGCCCGGGCAATGCGTTCGTGAACGAGGCCAAACGCCAGGTCTTCGGGCCGGTCGGCATCGATCAATTGGCGGGTCCATCGGAGATATTCATCGTGGCCGACGCCTCCGGCGACCCGGAAGTCATCGCGGCCGACCTGCTCGGTCAGGCCGAGCACGACGTGCGCACGCGGGTCGGCTTGATCACGACCGATCGCGCGCTGGCCTTGGCGACCGCCAAGGAAGTGGAGCGGCAGATGGCCGTGCTCGCCACCGCCCCCATCGCGAAGGAGAGCTGGCGCGATTACGGTGAGATCGTCCTGTGCGCCGACACGCAGGCCATGATCGAGTACTCCGACGACGTCGCCGCGGAGCACCTGCAGGTGCACACGGCGAATCCGCGGGAGTTCTCCACGCGGCTGCGCAACTACGGCTCGCTGTTCATCGGACCCAACGCGAGCGTGGTCTATTCGGACAAGTGCGTGGGAACCAACCATACGCTGCCGACGCTGGGCGCCGCCAAATATACCGGCGGCCTGTGGGTCGGTTCGTATGTCAAAGTGGCGACATTCCAGTGGCTGGAGACGAGCGCCGTAAACGCGGTCGCACCGCCCGCGATCCGGCAAAGTGCGAGCGAAGGTCTGGACGGCCACCGCAAGGCCGCCGCGATCCGGCTTAGCCGGCAGAACTCGACCGCCGCCAAGTAACGCAGCCGGTGGACCACTAGGGCCGGGCTGACAGATCGGTGCGTACGATCCTAATGGCCGCCGCGAATCGGCAGCGACGCGAAATCGGGAGCCGCGGGATCCTCCGATCCCACGACGACGAGCACCCGCGCGCCGCGCGACGACGAATTGCGCAGCGCATGCTCCCGGCCGGCGGACATCGCCAGTGTATCGCCGGCGCCGAGAACCACGCTCTCGGCGCCGGCGTGCACTTCGACCGTTCCGTCCTCGACAATGAACGCGAGCGCCTCGCGCCTGCGGTACGCCGGCACATAGGCGCCCGACGCGAGCGTCAGCAGGCGCAGAGTGAAGCCGTGCGGCGACCGGCCGCCAAGCGGGCCCGCGGAGAAGCCATCGGCCGTGTCCTTCGGGACGACGATCGCCGCTTCGCCGACTTCGTCCGACGAGAACGGCGAGCGCGGGTTGGGGGACATCGAATCGGCCCGACAGACCCAGCCATCGAGACCGGCGGCCCGCGGCGATCCATCGCCACCCGGCGGGTCGCCGGCGCGCAAATCTCTCAAGACCGGAATTCCGGCGGAATCGTCGATCCAGCAGCCGGCGCCCACTGCGCCGAGTCCCGCCGTTCGATCAGGGGCGCGCGTCGCCGCAAGCTCGCCCACTTCGTCGTGGCCGCGCACGGCAAACAGGAATCCGGACACGTCGTCGAGCAATTCAAGCCGACGCACCTCGCCCGCGGGCACCGTCATGACGTCACCCCGGTCGATTTCGACGCTGCCGCCCTCGCCGTCGGCGCCGACAGTCACACGCCAACGGCCGCAATGCGCGATCAGCACCTCCGTCGCCGCGCAGCGATAAGGCGTGCACGGGCCGGCACCGCGCCGTCGACGGCCGAGCACCGCCACGGCCATGCCGGCCGGGGCATGGCTGCGGCCGCGCGCGTCGAGCGTCGCGCCGAGCGCGGCGATGTTAAACTCGGCCTCGCAATCTTCTTGGGCGGGGCATGCTCCAACGTACTGCGTCCGGTCCGGCACCAGGTCGGCAAAGCGTCGCATCCAGTGGTTCAGTGCGAATTCGTTGGATGCCGGCATGGGAGACACCTTTCAATTTCAGCGCATCGCGCGAGGCGCGATATGGGCGGAGGCGACGACGCTAAGGCATTTGCGCGGCGCGGGCAAGTGCCGCGCCACCGGTCGACGCATGCGCCGACGATGCCGCTGGATGCGCGTGCGCGCGACGTGCGTCCGCCCGGAAGCCGCCCGCGCTTGCGATCACTTTTTCGAACACCAACCGGTTGAAGGAGAAACTCATGGCTGATGATCCCAGTCCGAACAAGTCCACGAAGCCCGCGGCGCGCCTTGAAGCCGCCGCACCGCGCAACGTGCTGCAGGTGGAGCGGCGCGACTTCACCGACCTGGTGCCGACGAATCGGGAGCGCGTGCAGAGCATGCGCGGCTTCGATCCATGCTATACGGACATCGTCGACTACATCGTGCGCTGCACGCATCGCATCTGGGATGAACGCGACGTGGGACTCATCTATACGCATTACACGCACAACTGTGTCGCCTACAGTTCGCTCGGCACGGTCTACAACCGCGAAGACGTGGTGCGCGAGACGATCCAGCGCATCGTCGAACTGCCGGACCGCCGCGGCATGGCGACCCAGGTCATCTGGCGCGGCGACGACGTCAACGGCTTCTATACGTCGCACCTCGTCACCGGCAGCGGCCGTCATACCGAGTACGGCATGTACGGCAAGCCGACCGGCCGCACCTTCGTCGCACGCACGATCGCGGACTGCATGATCCTCGAGAACAAGATCTACCGGGAATGGCTCGTGCGCGACAACATGGCCCTGATCGTGCAGCTCGGCCTCGATCCGCACGCCGTCGCGGCCGACATGGCGCGCAAACAATTCGAAAAGGGCAACACGGTCGTCGAGATCGGCGAGAACCGCCGCATGATCGGCCAGTATCCCCCGGCAGAGAAGGCGGACACGTCGATCGCCCACACCGACGGCGAGGTGCAGATGCTCGAGTGGCTGCATCACATCTACAACAAGCGCATGTTCGGCAAGATCGAGTCGATCTACGCGCCGAACGTGCAGTGGCATGGACCGATGATGCGCGAACTATTCGGCGTGGCGGCGGTTCTGCAGCAAACGATGCGCCTGATCGCCATGATTCCCGACGGCTACCTGGTTCCGCAGCACATCTGCTCGAACCCCTGCGAGGAAGGCGGCGAGAAGATTGCGGTGCGCTGGGTGATCGACGGCCATCATCTCGGTTACGGTTCGCTTGGCGCACCGACCGGCCATCGACTTTTCGTCATGGGGATGACGCACTTCCACGTCATCGACGGCAAGATCGTCGACGAGTGGGTGGTCTACGACGATCTGGCGATGCTGGTGCAGGTGAAACTCGGCGACCTGGCGGGTGCGGCGTGAGATGAGGACTGCGCCGGCGGCGCCGCTATGCGGCGCCGCTCGGGCGGTGCAGCTGAATGAGGAGGCCGAATTCATTGAACATGAACCACTCCTTCTGCACCATGCCTTTGTCGATGATCCAGTGAGTAATTCCCCATAGGTGCACTTCCCGGCCCGTGGGTTCACCATATCTACCATTGCCACCATGTGTTCCGATCATGCTCCACCGGATTGCCACGAGATGCCCTTCGCGGGCATTGCCCATCCAGTACACATCATCCACGGATAGATGCAAATCCGGAAACATCGCCAGCATGGATAATACAAACGACTGCAACTGCCCGATTCCGTGGTAGACGCGCCCGGCTGTCGCCTGAACCAGCACGTTCGGACTGTAGATTCGCTGCATCGCGGCCAGATTGCGCCGATTCCAGACGGTTAACAGCGCCGCGCGCGCAAATTCACCGGGGTTCTCGATGGGCAAGGAAGGAATGGCGCACAGCGGGGGCTTGCTCTGACCCTTTGAACGCTTGGTGTCGCTCGCCAAGAAATTCGGCGGCAATTGACCAAGCGCGCCTGCCGCGCCCAATTGCTTCGCTGCATAGACCGCATCGACACCCAACTGCTGCAGAAGTCCGACGGTATCGTAAACGACGTGCTCCTGGAAGATTTCGTTGTCCCGGGCGACGCAATTGGCGAGACACCAGAACTGCACGCGCCGGCCGGATGGCGCTCCGTATCGAGAAAACCCGGTGTTCGTGCCGAATATCTGGGTGCGATGCGAGGTATGGAACCCCAGACGATCATCTCCGGCCCAAATCACCTCGTCCGCAACGATTCGAATATCGGGAAAGGCGTTGTTCAATTGGACGGTGTCCGCGACGATCTTGTCCCGTCCATACTGTAATCCGAGGTCGTCCCAGACCGCACAGTCGTGGCTGTACGTATCGTAGATGTAGCCGATGTCCTTCTCCTCCCATATCCGATGGGTGATGCGGACAATGTAGTCAATGATGTTGACGTATTCCTTCTCGAATCCCGCCATCGGTTGGGCAACCAACCCTTCCGGGATTCGGTCCAAGAAGCGATCTGTTCCGCCACGACGATACGCATCGAGCGAGATTGAAAAATCCCGGGGCATCTGTGCGTCGACAAGGTCCTTGAAACGCGCCCTCCCTTCCGCCCCCGCTTCGCCCGGTCGTTCGATCGCCATGCCCGCGGGCGTTCGAGCGGTAACGGCACTATTGAGGCTGTCGGCCGAGGGTGCGGACTTGACTGCAGGAAGTTCACTCATAGGTCACCAGATCGACGGCTAGGTTAACGTCTTTATAACTTGCGATGCCCGTTCGGTCAATAATTATTGATGTTCGGTCATTAAAATCCGATCGCAAACTGGATAAGTAGTCCCACTAGAGCCCAACAGGCGGCGCCACAATTACCCTCACCCCGGCGTTAGCCAAAGCCTCGGCCAACACCGATTCCGGCGCTCGATCAACCACCAGCCGGTCAATCTCCTCCAGCGCGCAAACCTGAAACAGCGCGTCCCGACCGAGTTTCGATGCATCGGCGATGACGGTGAGCATGCGCGCCCGCTTAATCATGGCGCGTGCGATCTGCGCCTCATCGAGTTGAAAATCCATGGCCCCGCCCGTATTCAAACCAGCCACGGTGATCACGACGTCAGACGCGTGGAAGTGCCCGACCTGCTCGACCGCGAGAGGGCCTGCCGACTCGGCGGTTTCCGGATTCAGTTCGCCGCCAATGATGAATACCTTGACGCCGGAAGAAACTAATTTTCTACCAATATCCATGCCGTTGGTGATCACCGTCACATCCGTCCTTCCGGACAAGGCGTCGGCAAACATCAAGGTCGTCGTCCCGACATCGATGAAGATGGTGCTTCCTGCCGGAAACAGTGCCGCCGCGGCCGCAGCGATCGCCCGCTTCTCATGTACCGCTTCGACCAATCGCGCGGCAAAGCCGCCTTCTCGATGAACTTCCGCCAAGGCGGCACCGCCGTGGTATTTGCGTATGCGCCCGGCATCGGCGAGCCACGTCAAATCGCGGCGAATCGTCTCACGGGAACTGCCCAGCCAGTCGGCCAGCGCCTCGACCGAGATCCGCTCGCACTCTCGGACCCGATCGACAATTCTTTCGCGGCGCATTTCCGGCTTCATCGGAGTCCTTGATCATGTCGGGATAAAATTGCACGTTCGGTCATTTGAAATTACAATACGGTCATGATTACCCCAGGAGAAACGGTACCAGAGCCTCGAATCGGCCGCAATCGAGGCTCGGTCCCAAGCATCGACGTCGCCATCATCGGTGGTGGAGTGGTTGGTTGCGCCACGGCGCGACAGTTCGCCCTGATGGGCGCATCGGTAATCCTGGTCGAGTCGTCCACGGACATTCTGGCCGGTGCCAGCAAGGGCAACAGCGCGCTTCTGCATACGGGATTCGACGCCCCGGCGAGCAGCTTGGAGCTGCGATTGATTCAGCGCGGTTATCGCGAATTCCGAGCGATTCGTGAGCGCCTCAATCTGCCGCTTTTGAACACCGGGGCGTTGGTGGTGGCATGGTCCGAAGCGCAGCGGGCGCGACTGGAGGAACTTCGGCTACAAGCGCTGGATAATGGCGTGGAGGATATCGAACTGCTTGACCCATCGGACGTTCTTTGCCGGGAACCCGCGCTATCAAACAACCTACATGGGGCGCTGCTGGTCCCGGGCGAAGGCGTGGTTGATTCGTGGTCAACTCCGCTCGCCTATCTTACGCAGGCCATCGCACACGGTGCCGAAGCC
>JAJXYR010000280.1 GCA_021780475.1 Pseudomonadota bacterium | reverse complement strand
TCGGTCAGGACCCGGGTCATGGCCACGGCGAAATGGGACACCTTGACCTCGCTGCCCGCGGTGAAGCGCCGGTTGCGCTCGATGTTGCGCAGAGTCAGCACGGCGAGGCCGACCGCCCACAGGCAGAAGCGGCGCATGCCGGTTTCGGAGGCGGGGATCAGCAGGGTGTATTCGAGCGCATTGCGCAGGTGCGCGTGCGCGACGCCGATCAGTTCGGTGAGGCCGGCGCCGAAGCCTTCGTCGTGGGGCTGGGCGGCGAGCCGCGACAGGTCCACGCCGTGGCGGCTGAACACTTCCTGGGGCAGCCAGCACGCCCCGCGGCTCCGGTCCTCCCAGATGTCCTTCAATATGTTCGTCATCTGCAGGCCCTGGGCGAACGAGACCGCCCGGCTCTGCAAGCCGGCTCTGTTGCGCGCGATGGCCGGGGAATACTCGCAGAACAGGTCCGTCAGCATCTCGCCGACCACGCCGGCGACATAGTAGCAATACTCGTCCAGATCGCTCGCGCGCGCGAGGCCGCGCAGGCTCGCGTTCGACTGAAAGCGGGGCATGCCGTAGCACATCAGCTCCACGCAGCGCACGATCGCCGCGCGCTGCGGCGCGTCCAGGCGTCCGGTCATGCGCACCACGGCATCCATGTGTGCGACCAGGTCGCGTTCGGTCGCGAGGGTCCGGTCGGAGAGGCGGCCGGCCAGGTCGCGGGCGAGGGGGGCGGGATCCGCGCGGCCCGCGACCACGTCCTTGAAGCGTTCCAGGAAGGCGTGCGTCTCGGCCGGCTCGATCGCCGGTTCATCCTCGATCGTGTCGGCGATGCGGCACAGCAGGTACGCACTCGTCACCGCCGTGCGCAGCGGCGGCGGCAGCTGCGGGATCGTCAGCGCGAACGTGCGCGACACGTGCGGCAGAATTTCCTGTTGGTAGGCGTCGTCGGTGCTGACGGAATCCATTGCAGGCGTACCCGGGACTCGAGAAATGGGCGCGAACTTTGCGCGACGAAGCACTATATCGGCGGCCTCTGGGCGAGGCAACCGCCGGCCCCGGATTCACCGGGGCCGGCGGCGGCCGGGGTCAGGCGGAGGCCTTCGCCTTGGCCTTGCCCTTTTCGGCGATCACTTCGTCCGCGACGTTGCGCGGAACGGGCTCGTAATGCGAGAACTCCATCGTGTAGGAGGCGCGGCCGCTCGTCATGCCGCGCAGATGACCGATGTAGCCGAACATCTCGGACAGCGGCACCGTGGCGACCACGGCGATATTGGTGCCGCGTTCGAGCTGGTCCTGGATAGCGCCGCGGCGGCGGTTGATGTCGCCGATCACGTCGCCGAGATAATCGCCCGGCGTCACCGTCTCGACCTTCATCACCGGCTCGAGCAGGATCGGCCCGGCCTTGCGGATGGCCTCGCGGAAGCAGGCCTTGGCCGCGATCTCGAACGTCATCGCGTTCGAGTCGACGTCATGGTAGCTGCCGTCGGTCAGCGTCGCGCGGAAATCCACCGTCTGGTAGCCGGCGAGGACGCCGTCTTCCTTCTGGACGCGCAAGCCCTTTTCCACCGAAGGCACGAATTCCTTCGGCACCGATCCGCCGACGGTTTCGTCGACGAACTCGAAGCCGGTGCCGCGCGGCAGGGGCTCGAAATCGATCCACACTTCGGCGAACTGGCCCGAGCCGCCGGTCTGCTTCTTGTGGACGTACTGTTCGCTCTGCTTCTTCGTGAAGGTTTCGCGGTAGGCGACCTGAGGCTCGCCCATCGTTCCCTCGACTCCGAATTCCGTGCGCATCCGATCGAGCGTGACCTCGAGGTGCAGTTCGCCCATGCCGCGAAGGATCGTCTGGCCGGTCTCGCGATCGGTTTCCAGGTGCAGCGATGGGTCGGCGCGCACCATCTTGCCGAGCGCGGCCGAGAACTTCTCCTGGTCCGCCTTGGCCTTCGGCGTCACGGAGACGCTGATGACGGGGTCCGGAAAGCGCATGCGTTCGAGCACGACCGGATTGGCCGCGTCGCACAGCGTGTCGCCGGTTTCCGTCTCGGCCAGCGAGACCAGGGCGATGATGTCGCCGGCGCGCGCCTCCTCGACCGCATTGGCCTCCTTGGCGAACATCTCGACCATGCGGCCGATCTTCTCGCGCTTGCCGCGGGTCGAGTTTTGCACCGAAGCGCCCTTGGTCAGGACGCCCGAATAGACGCGGATGAACGTCAGGGCGCCATAGGCGTCGTTGATGACCTTGAACGCCAGCGCCGAGAACGGCTCATCGTCCGAGCACTTGCGCTCGCCGATCGGGTGGCCGTCGGCGTCGACGGTGTTGATCGAGGCGACGTCGGTCGGCGCCGGGAGATAGTCGACGACGGCGTCGAGAATCTGTTGCACGCCCTTGTTCTTGTAGGACGATCCGCAAAGCACGGGATTGAACGCCGAGTGCAGCGTTCCCTTGCGCAAGCAGGCGCGCAGCACGTCGGCCGAGGGCACCTTGCCCTCGTTCAGGAACGCCTCCATCGCCTCGTCGTTCTGCTCGAGGCAGGTATCCACCAGCTCCGTGCGGAAGCGCTCGACCTGGCCGAGCAACTGGCGGTCGGACGGCACGGTGATGTTCAGCTTGTCGGCCAGGTCGGGCGTGACGTCGAGCACCTGCCAGACCGCATCCTTGTCGTCCGAATCCCACACGAGGGCCTTCATCTCGACCAGGTCCACCATGCCGCGGAAATTGTCCTCCGAGCCGATCGGGATCTGCACCGGCAGCGGCCGGGCGCCGAGGCGCTTCTTGATCATGTCGACGCAGCGCAGGAAGTTCGCGCCGCTGCGGTCCATCTTGTTGACGTAACAGATGCGCGGCACGCCGTAATTGTCGGCGAGGCGCCAGTTCGTTTCGGACTGCGGCTCGACGCCCGCGACGCCGTCGAACACCACCACCGCGCCGTCGAGCACGCGCAGGCTGCGGTTGACCTCGATCGTGAAATCGACGTGTCCCGGGGTGTCGATCAGGTTGATCTTCTTGTCGCGCCAGAACGCCGACACCGCGGCGCTCTGGATGGTGATGCCGCGTTTCTGTTCCTGTTCGAGATAGTCGGTCGTCGTCGACGTCTTCAGATCCTTCGTGTCGTGGATGTCGATGATCGTGTGCTTGCGCCCCGTGTAATAGAGGATGCGCTCGGTCGTCGTCGTCTTGCCGGCGTCTACGTGTGCAATGATGCCGATATTGCGGATATCGGCGAGCGGCGTTTGGCGGGGCATATCAATTTTCCGTGGCGGTTGATGGTTGATTCACGATTCAAAGTTCGGCGTGGCGCCATACGCCACGGGCGCGGAGTCTGCCACGGCATCGCCCGCCTGTCGAAAAAAAGTTCACAATCGGGCCGTACCGGGCCCCGGCTGGCCGGTTTGACCGCGGTGCGCGCCGCCAATCGGGGCGCCGCGGACCGCTATACTGGCGTTCCCCGCGGATTCGGAGCCTTCAACCCTTGACCGATGCCATACCCCCGATGGTCAGCGCGACGATCGATACGTCCGCGCTGCGGCACAATCTGAACGCCGTCCGCAAGCGCGCGCCCGGGTCCCGGGTGATGGCGGTCGTCAAGGCCAACGCCTACGGCCACGGGCTGGTGGCCGTCGCGCGCGCCTTGGACGCGGCGGATGCGTTTGCGGTCGCCCGGGTCGATGAAGGGTTGGTGCTGCGCCGCGCCGGAATCGTCAAGCCGATCGTGTTGCTCGAGGGCGTTTTCGACTCCGCCCAGCTGGCGGCCGCGGCCGCGTCGGACTTCGAACTCGTCGTGCACGCGCCGGAACAGATCGAACTGCTGCGGGCCGACGGGGCGCATGCCTTCAAGGTCTGGCTGAAAATGGACACCGGCATGAATCGCCTCGGTCTGAAGGAGGCGCAATTTGCCGCGGCGCACGCGGCGCTCGCGGCGCTGCCCGGCGTGCGCCGTCCGGTCAACGCGTTCACCCACCTGGCATCCGCGGACGAACCGGCGCGCGATTCGACGATGCGGCAGTTGGCGCGCTTCGCGGCGGGCACGGGCTTCGTCGCGGGCGAGCGCAGCATCGCCAACTCCGCCGGATTGCTCAATTTCCCCGCGGCGCTCGCCGATTGGGTGCGGCCCGGTTTGATGCTCTACGGCGTGTCGCCGATGGCCGGGGCGACCGGCGCCGACCATGGACTGAAACCGGTCATGACGCTGCGTTCCCGGATCATCGCGGTCAAGTGCATCGACCCGGGCGATCAGGTGGGGTACGGCGGCGCGTGGACCGCAACCCGGCCGACGCGGCTGGCGGTTGCCGCGGTCGGTTATGGCGACGGCTATCCGCGCGGCATCCGCGCCGGCGCGCCGGTGCTGGTCAACGAGCGGCGCGCGCCGCTCGCCGGCCGGGTGTCGATGGACATGATCGGAATCGACGTGACGGATGTCGACCCGCCCGTCGCGGCCGGTGATCCGGTCGTGCTGTGGGGCGCGGGACTCGCCGTCGAGGAAGTCGCGGCGAACGCCGGCATGATTCCCTACGAACTGTTGTGCGGGATCAGCCAGCGGGTCGCGGCGGAAGTGCGTTAGCTCTCGAAGAACCCCATCTTGACGCCCGCCAACTGCACGACGTCGTTGTCGTTGAGTTTGCGCGCCTGCGGTCCGATCGGCACGCCGTTCACCAGCGGGAAGTCATCCTCCTTGCCGCTGTCGACGTGGACGATGAAATAGCCTTCGGCACGGCGGGTGATCGCCGCCACCTGCACGCCGGGCCGGCCGAGCGTGGTCAGCGCCTTGGTCAGTTCAAGCTCGCGTCCGGCGAAGGCGCCGCTCAGAACCTGCAGCTTGGCCTTCGGCAGCGCCGTCGGCACTTCGCCCGCGGCGGTGCGCTTCGGCGCGGTCTTGGCCGCCTGGTCGACCGCCTGGCCCACGCGGCGGATACGGTCCTCGCCCTGGGAACTGGACGTGATGACCATCGTCTTCTCGAACTCGTCCTGTTCCGTGTCGCCTTCCTGGCCGTCCACGAAGCGCAACTGGTGATGACCGACGGTGATCACGTCACCGTGCTGCATCGCGTGTTTCTTGATCAGCTTGCCGTTGACGTAGGTGCCGTTGGTGCTGTTCAAATCTTCGAGAAAGGAGTCGTTGAGGATGTTGATGATCAACGAATGGTGTCCGCTCACCGCAGGATTGTCGATGCGGATGTCGTTGTCCGGCAGGCGCCCTATCGTGTAGCGCTCTTTGTTCATGTTGTATTCAGCGAGAACTTGACCGTCCAAGCTGAGCATCAGGCGTGCCATTCAAACTCCCAGTTTCTAGCTAGCCGAACCATCCCAATATTTTGTCAAATATACGCCGCTGCGCCGGAAACGGTTCATTGATGTGCGCCATGATAACCGAAATGTTATCCCGACCGCCGTTGTCATTTGATAATTGGATCAATTGTTTGGCGACCATTTCCAGATTAGCACTAAAGGTGCTGATTGTTAAATGGATATCCTCGTCTTCGATCATGTCGGACAGGCCGTCCGAGCAGAGCATGTAATAATCGCTTTTCTGGACCGAGTCCTCGCTGATTTCGACCTCGACCGTTTGTTCCACGCCGAGCGCGCGCGTCACATAGTTCTTGTTCGTCGCGCGCTGCGCTTCCTGTTGTGAATAGAAGCCGCGGTCGACCAGCTCCTGCAGCAGCGAGTGATCCAAGGTCAGCTGTTCGAAGCGGTTGTCGCGCAAGCGGTATAGGCGCGAGTCTCCCACGTGCGCAACCGAGATTTTGTTGTCATGCAGCAAACAGGCGACGATGGTCGTTCCCATACCCTCACATTGCGGCTGAGTGCGCGACGTGTGGTAGATGATTTTGTTCGCCCTGTGAATCGCGTCACGCAACACGATGCTACGCCGGGTCAAACCGGTCTCCGGGTCGCGCGCGGCGAGATCCTCGCGCATCACCGAATCGCGCACCAGATTGACGATCGTCTTCACGGCGATGCCGCTCGCGACTTCGCCGGCGTTGTATCCGCCCATGCCATCGGCCAGCACGAACAGACCGATGTCCGTGTCCGCGGAGATCATGTCTTCGTTGTGTTCGCGCACTTTCCCGGTGTCGGTCAGTGCCACGCTCGAGATCTTGCCCCGTAAGCTCATCATGATCGCCACGCTTTATTTGCTCAAACCGCTGAATTCGTTCATGGTGCGCCGCTCGGCATCCGCGCCTTGCAATCTTCGAGCGCCGCGGCCATCTGGGCGCCGGATTCGAAGCGTGCCTCCGGCGCCTTCGCGAGCGCCCGATCGATGATGTCCTCGACGCAGGCCGGCAGGTCCGGCCGATAGGCGCGCAGCGGCGGGTGCGGCGTCTCGGCGATCTGCTGCATCAGGCCCGTCATCGAGTCGGCCGCGAAGGGGAGGTGGCCGGTCAGCAATTGAAACAAGCTCACCCCCAGGGAAAACAGGTCCGATTGACCGGTCACGGCGCGGCCCTCGAGTTGTTCCGGGGACATGAACGACGGCGTGCCGAGCACGATGCCGGTGCGCGTGCTGCCGGCTCCGGTCAGGCGCGCGATCCCGAAGTCGGTGATCTTGAGCACATCCGTCGCGGCGTCGTACATCAGGTTCGCCGGCTTGATGTCACGGTGGACGACCTGCTGTTTGTGGGCGAAGCCGAGGGCATCGGCGGTGCGCCGTGCGAGTTCGATCACCTTGCGCGGGTCCAGCAGTTTCCCCATCGGCGCATAGTCGCTCAAGTGGTGGCCCTTCAGATACTCCATCGCGATGTACGCGAGGCCCCGCTCCTCGCCGACGTCGTAGATCGTGACGATGTTCGGGTGGTTCAGCCGGCCCGCGGTTTCCGCCTCGCGGAAAAAACGCGCCCTGGCCTCGGCGAGTTCCGAATCGTTGAATTCGCTCGCCAACGGGATCGCCTTGATCGCCACGAGCCGGTTGATCGCGAGGTCGCGCCCCAGATAGACGACCCCCATCGCACCGCGGCCGATCTCGCGCTCGAGCCGATACCGCCCGAGTTGGGACCGCGCGGCGGCCGGAACCTCATCGCCGGCCGGCGACGCGGCCCCGCTGTCGGCGCCG
>JAJXYR010000311.1 GCA_021780475.1 Pseudomonadota bacterium | reverse complement strand
AAACGGCCGGACCGCTTTCAGCGGCCTGCCGCAGCGGCTCGTCCAGGACGGGCTGCTGGATGACGCGACGATGGTGGACGCGATCGCGCGGGCGAAGGAGAAACGCGTCAGCCTGGTGAGTCACCTCGTGAGTTCGAACCTGGCGAGCGCCCGGGATATCGCGATCTCCGCGTCCAATGAATTCGGCGTGCCGCTGCTCGATCTGGACGCCGTGACGCCCGACGCCGAGGCGCTGCGGGTCGTCAGCGACAAGCTGTTCCAGAAGCATCGCGTGATGCCGCTGATGAAGCGCGGCAAGCGCCTGTTCCTCGCGGTCGCGGATCCGACCAACCTGCACGCGCTCGACGAGATCCGCTTCCAGACCTCGCTGAGCATCGAGTTCGTCGTCGTCGAGGACGACAAGCTGCAAAAGGCCGTCGACAAGGCGATCGACCAGGCCGAAGCGATCATGCCGAGCTTGAGCGACGACGATTTCGATCTCGAGAATCTCGAAGTCACCGGCGGCGACGAGGAGGCCGGCGGCGATGCGCTCGGCCGCGACGACGTCGAGGACGCGCCCATTGTGCGCTTCGTCAACAAGATCCTGCTGGATGCGATCAAGAAAGGCGCGTCCGACATTCACTTCGAACCCTACGAGAAGATTTTCCGCATCCGCACCCGCTTGGACGGCGTGCTGAAAGAGGTCGCCCTGCCCCCGGTCCAGCTCGCGATCAAGATCGTCGCGCGCCTGAAGGTCATGGCGCGCCTCGACATCGCCGAACGCCGCGTACCCCAGGACGGGCGCATCAAGATGCGCCTGTCGAAGAACCGCGCGATCGACTTTCGCGTCAGCACCTGCCCGACGCTGTTCGGCGAGAAAGTCGTCACCCGCATCCTCGATCCGTCCAGCGCGATGCTGGGCATCGATGCGCTAGGCTATGAGCCCGCGCAGCGCGAGACCTATTTGCGCTATCTCGCCAAGCCCCAGGGCATGATCCTGGTGACGGGCCCGACCGGCAGCGGCAAAACCGTGTCCCTGTATACCGGGCTCAACATCTTGAACACCGAGGATTGCAACATCTCGACGGCCGAGGACCCGGCGGAAATCAACCTGCCGGGGATCAACCAGGTCAACGTCAATCCCAAAGTCGGCCTGACCTTCGCCGCGGCGCTGCGCGCGTTCCTGCGCCAGGATCCGGACGTGATCATGGTCGGCGAAATTCGCGACTTGGAGACGGCGGAGATCGCGATCAAGGCGGCCCAGACCGGCCACCTCGTGCTCTCGACGTTGCATACGAATGATGCGCCGCAGACGCTGACCCGCCTCGTGGACATGGGTGTCAAACCCTACGCGATCGCGACCTCGGTGAGCCTGATCATCGCCCAACGCCTCGCGCGCAAGCTCTGCTCGAACTGCAAACAGCCGATCGACGTGCCGGCCGAGGCGCTGCGCAAGGAAGGCTTCGAGGAGCCGGACATCGCGCGCGGCATCCAGATCTACAAGGCGGTCGGCTGCGGACAGTGCACCGACGGCTACAAGGGCCGCACCGGCATCTACCAAGTGATGCCGGTGACCGAGGAGATCGGCCGGATCATCATGGAAGGCGGCGGCGCGATGCACATCGGCGACGAGGCATCGAAGAACGGCATCTGGAACCTGCGCCGCGCCGGCCTGCAAAAGGTCATGGACGGCGTGACGAGCCTGGAAGAAGTCAACAGCGTCACGATCGATTAACGGTCGACTGACGGCGAGGATCGAGGCATGGCAATATCGGCAAGCGCGGGCGGCAAGAAAGAAATCCAGTTTCTCTGGGTCGGCAAGGACAAGCGCGGCAACACCATCCGCGGCAAGGCCCTCGCCGCGAGCGAATCGGCGCTGCGCGCGGACCTGCGCCGCCAGGGCGTCGCGCCGACGCGCGTGAAGACGCAGCGCCCGCCGCTGTTCGGCGGCGGCGGCAAGGTCTCGGCCGAGGACATCTCGGTGTTCAGCCGGCAGCTTGCGACGATGATGGCGGCCGGCATCCCGATGGTCCAATCCTTCGAGATCATCGGCAACGGCCATGAAAAGCCGGCGATGCAAAAATTGGTGCTCGACATCAAGAACAACATCGAAGGCGGCAGCACGCTGCACGAATCCTTGGCCAAGCATCCGCTCTATTTCGACGATCTGTTCGTGAACCTGGTCGAGGCCGGCGAACAGGCGGGCGCGCTCGAGACGCTGCTCGACAAGATCGCGACCTACAAGGAAAAGACCGAGGCCTTGAAGAAGAAGATCAAGAAGGCGCTGTTCTATCCGACCGCGGTGCTCGTCGTCGCCGTCATCGTGATGATCATCCTGCTGATTTTCGTGATTCCGCAGTTCGAGTCGCTGTTCAAGGGTTTCGGCGCCGACCTGCCGGCGTTCACGCAAATGGTCGTCAACATGTCCCGTTTCGTGCAGCACCAAGGCTGGTGGCTGCTGATGGTCACGATCGGCGCGTTCTACGCGTTCTTCTATTTCAAGAAGCGCTCGCGCAACATGCGCCGCAACCTCGACCGGATCCTGCTCAAATTCCCGATCATCGGCCCGATCATGGTCAAAGCGGCGATTGCGCGCTTCGCGCGCACCCTGGCGACGATGTTCGCCGCCGGCGTGCCGCTGGTGGAGGCGATGCAGTCGGTGGCCGGCGCGACCGGCAACATCGTGTACGAGGAAGCGACGCTGCGCATGAAGGACGAGGTGGCGACCGGCCAGCGCCTGCAGCGCGCGATGGAGAACACCGGCCTGTTCCCGAACATGGTGGTGCAGATGATCGCCGTCGGCGAGGAGTCCGGCTCGTTGGATGCGATGTCGGGCAAGGTCGCCGAGTTCTACGAAGCCGAGGTCGACGCCGCGGTCGACGGCATGTCGAGCCTGCTCGAACCCATGATCATGGCGATCCTCGGCGTCCTGGTCGGCGGCATGGTCATCGCGATGTACCTGCCCATCTTCAAGCTCGGATCGGTCGTCTAAGGCGCCCGCCCGCGCGGCGCGCTGAAGACGGCGACCACGGCCATGTGGCAACAGCTCGCGGCGGTTTATGCCGGGAACCCGCCGTTGTTCGCGGCTTCCGCGGCCCTCGTCGGGCTCGTCGTCGGCAGCTTCCTGAATGTGGTGATCTACCGCCTGCCGGTGATGCTCGAACGCGAATGGCACGCCCAGGCCACGGAAATCCTGCACGCGGCGGATGCGGCGCATGCCGCGACCGTCGCGGCCGATGCGATCGCACCATTCAATCTGCTGACGCCGCCGTCGACCTGCCCGCGCTGCAAGACGCCGATCAAGGCGCGCCACAACGTACCGGTGTTGAGCTGGCTGTGGCTGCGCGGGCGCTGCGCGGCCTGCGGGGAGCGCATCTCGGCGCGCTATCCGGCGGTCGAACTCGCGACCGGCTTCGCGTCGGCGGCCGTCGCCTGGCATTTCGGCTTCGGCGCCGCCGCGGCCTGCGCACTCGGGGTCACCTGGGCGCTGATCGCGCTCACCGGCATCGACATCGACCACCAGTTGTTGCCCGACAACATCACGTTGCCCCTGCTGTGGGCCGGACTCCTGGCCGCGGCCGTGCTGGGGCCCGTCTCGGGCGGCGCAGTGCCGGTCGCGCCGCGCACGGCGATTCTGGGCGCGGCGACGGGATATCTGTCCTTGTGGCTCGTGTTTCAGGCGTTCCGTCTGATCACCGGCAAGGAGGGCATGGGCTATGGGGACTTCAAGCTGTTCGCGGCCTTGGGCGCGTGGCTCGGCTGGCAGCTGCTGCCGATCGTGCTGGTGCTCGCGGCGGCGGCCGGCGCGATCCTCGGCATCGCGTTGATCGTGTTCCGCGGCCGCGACCGTGCGGCCCCGATCCCATTCGGACCCTATCTCGCACTCGCCGGCTGGTTCGCGATGCTGTACGGCCATTCGATGATCGACGCCTATCTGCAGCTGTCCGGCCTCGATCGGTGAGCTGAGCCGATGTCGCCGCTGCGCATCGGCCTGACCGGCGGCATCGCCAGCGGCAAGTCCACGGTCGCGCGGCGATTCGCGGAACTAGGCGCTGCGGTCATCGACGCCGACGATGTCGCCCGCGCGGTCGTTGCGCGCGGCGAACCCGCGCTCGCAAAGATCGCACAGCGTTTCGGGGGCGCTGTGCTGACGCCCGAGGGGACGCTGGACCGCCGGGCACTGCGGCACCTCGTGTTCGCGGACGCCGCGGCGCGGCACGATCTGGAGGCGATCCTGCACCCGCGGATCAGGGCCGAGATGGCACGGCGCGCCGCCGCCGTGACCGAACCGGTTCTGCTGCTCGTGATCCCGCTGCTCGTCGAGGGCGGCCCCCGTGAGGATCTGGACCGCATCCTGGTCGTCGACGCCACGGAGGAGACGCAACTCGCCCGCCTGAGCGCGCGCGACGGCAGTTCGCCCGCCGAGGCGCGCGCGATTCTAGGCGCGCAGGCGAGTCGCGCCGTCCGGCTGGCGCGGGCCGATGACGTGCTGCGTAACGAGGGCGACCTGGCGTCGCTGCTCGATCAGGTCGACCAACTGTACCGACACTACCTGGAACTCGCCGCGGCGCGCCCGTAACGGCGCTGCGGGGAGCTTCCCGGCGCAATTTTTCTTGGCTGCGAGGTTTACCCTGGCCCTCGGTCTGGATCAGAATAGGCGGATGCACTCCCCCTCGGAACCGCAGGCGGATCCAGCGCCAGAACTGGCACCCGTCATCTACGAGCAGCCGCTCAACGAGCGGATGCGCATGTTCATGCGCCTCGATTTTCTCTACACCCAGGCGATTTACCATAGTGAGCTCGCCAATCCCTGGAGCGCCCGGGCCGCGGTCGCGAGCCTGCTCGAGATTCTCGCGATCACCGCCCGCGGCGACGCCCGCAGCGACGTGCTCAAGGAACTCGAGCGTCACATCAGCGTGCTCAAAGACTTCCAATCGAAGAACGGCGTCGACCCCGGGCGTTTGAAGCTGCTGATGTCCAATCTGTTGCGGCTGCGCGAGGAACTGTCGGCGGCGGGCGGCAACTTCATGGCGCCGCTGCGGGATTCGGAGTTCTTGAGCGCGATCAAACACCGCAGTGCGATTCCTGGCGGAACCTGCGACTTCGACCTGCCGGATTATTCGCATTGGCTGAGCCGGCCCACCGAGGAGCGCGCGGCGGAATTCGGCCAGTGGCTCGCGCTGATCCGCCCGCTGTGCGACAGCATCGCCGAAGTCCTGTGGCTTACCCGCCAGAATGCGCGGCGCAAGCCCGAGGTCGCGGTCGGCGGCGTGTTCCAGCTGCCGTT
This sequence comes from Pseudomonadota bacterium, assembly GCA_021780475.1. Taxonomy (GTDB): domain Bacteria; phylum Pseudomonadota; class Gammaproteobacteria; order Steroidobacterales; family Steroidobacteraceae; genus Bog-1198. Next base: position 1,816 of record JAJXYR010000311.1, on the reverse strand, counting down.
CGAACGGGAGGCGCCCTGCCAGCTCGTGCGCATCACGCTGCCCGGCGACACCGACCTGTTCCCCGAAATCAGCGGCAACCAGCATCGCTGCACGGTGCGGTTCCTGAATTGGACCAATTCGGCGCGCCGGCCGGTGCACGTCGAGGTCGACGTGCCGTTCGTGCTGACTTGCTGCCTGTGATCTGAGAGCGCGGCGCCGATGGTCACGATCGTCAAATGCCCGACCTGCCGCCGCGACGTGGAATGGACCGACGCGTACCCGGTCAGGCCGTTTTGCAGCGAGCGCTGCCGCTTGATCGATCTCGGCGCCTGGCTCGCCGAACAGCGCGCGATTCCTGACGAGAGCGTGGACCTCGACGCCGAGCCGCTGCCCGGCGACGACGCGCCACCGCCTCGATGAGCGACGCGCCCGCCCCGGCACTATCGATCGCACGGCTGTTCGACGCTCCGGGGCTCGCCGGCCCGCAATTGCGCGCGCCGCGCATCTCGCCGGACGGTGCCCGCGTGACCTACCTGCAGTCCGCGGCCGACGACCAGAACCGCTTGAACCTCTGGGAATACGACGTACACGAACGCCGCGCGCGCCTGCTGGTCGATTCGGCGCCGCCTGCGGGCGGCGGCGCGCCGGCGCTCGACGCGGCCGAGCGCGCCCGCCGGGAGCGGCTGCGTACCGCCTCGCTGCGCGGCGTGCTGGACTATGCGATCGATGCCGCCGGCCGCCGCCTGTTGGTACCGGTGGATGGCGAACTGCGCATTCTCGAGCGGCAGGCGGAGGGGCGACCGCGCCAGGTGGCTGTCATCCCCGGCGCCGTGATCGATGCCCGATTCTCGCCGAGCGGCTCGCTGATCGCCTACGTCCGCGACCAGAACTTGATCGTCCGGACCCTGGCCACGGCGCAGGAGCAGGCGCTGACCACCGACGGAGGCGGCCCGATCAACAACGGCCTGGCCGAATTCGTCGCCCAGGAGGAAATGAACCGCCACCGCGGGTACTGGTGGTCGCCCGATGAGCGCCATCTCGCGTTCACGCGCGTCGACGAGAGCGCCATGGCGGTGATGCAGCGCCTGGAGATCCAAGCCGAGACACTCTCGATGGTCGCGGAACGGTATCCCGCCGCAGGCCAGGCCAATGCGCTGGTGCGGCTCGGGGTCGTCGCCGCCGCGGGCGGCGAGCCCCGCTGGATCGACGTCGGCGAGGGGGCCGACTTCTACCTCGCCCGGGTCGATTGGCTGCCGGACGGCAGGACGCTCGCCGTACAGCGCCAGCACCGCGATCAGCGCACGCTCGACCTGCTGTTCGCCGACATCGACACCGGCCGCAGCCGGGTCGTGCTGACCGAGCGCAGCCCGACCTGGATCGAGTTGAACGACGAGCTCACGTTCCTGCGCCACGCGCCCGAATTCATCTGGGCGTCGAACCGCGACGGCTTCACCCATTTGTACCTGCATGGTCTCGACGGCCGCATGCTGCGCCGCCTGACCGAGGGAGACTGGAACGTCGACGATTTTCACAATCGTGCGATCAAAGGCGTCGACGAAAAGCGCCGCCTGGTCTATTTCACCGCGAATGCCGCCGGGCCGACCGGGCGCGCGCTGTACGCCGCCTCGCTCGACACCGAGCGGCCGACGCCGCCGAAGCGCCTGACCGAGGGCGACGGCATCCACCAGATCGCGATGGCCGCCGACGCAAGCTCCTACGTCGACACCTATAGCAGCAAGACCCAGCCGCCACAGACGAGCCTGCGCAGCACCGACGGCGCCTTGATCGCGTTTCTCAACGAGAATCGCCTGGACGCCACGCACCCCGATGCCCCCT
>JAJXYR010000174.1 GCA_021780475.1 Pseudomonadota bacterium | reverse complement strand
CTGGTTCGGCATCTTCCTGGTGCGCGCGATGGAGATCGGCTTCGTGCATCCGCCGATCGGCATGAATCTGTTCGTCATCCACGGGATCGCCAAGGATGTTCCGATCGGACGCATCTTCCGCGGCGTCTTGCCGTTCCTGGCGGCCGACCTGCTGCACCTGCTGCTGCTGATCTTCGTGCCGGGGATGGTCCTCGCCCTGCCGCGGTTGCTCGGGCAATGAACGATCTCGAAGCACTGGTCGGGCGCGCGTTGCGGGACCCGCTCGAGGCGGCGCGCCGGCACGCCGCGGCCGGTGGCCGCGTCGTCGGATACGCGGGAGCGGAAATTCCCGTCGAAATCATCCTGGCATCGGGCGCGTTTGCGTTGCGCCTGCCCGTTCGCCCGGAGCTGAGCACAGCGTCCGCGGATCGCTACCTCGAGAGCGGCTTCTCGCCCGAGTCGCGATCGCTCGCGGCGCAGTACATCGACGGCGCATTCGCATTTCTGGATGCCGCGGTTTTGCCGCGCAGCAATGACAGCCTGCAACGCCTGTATTACTACGTCTGGGAACTGCAGGCGCGTGGCGCCTGTGCCGGACCGGCACCATTGATCTTCGATCTCGCCAAGCTGCCGCGCATCGCCAGCAGCCTGCACACCCGCCGCGCGGCGCAGCGGCTCGCGGCCGAGCTGGGCGCCGCGCCGGCGGCGCTACCGGCGGCGATCGAACGGCGCAATCGCCGTCGGTCACTGTTCTCGCAGGCCAACCGTCTGCGGGCCGACGGATACGCCTTCGCCGGGTCGACCATGGAGCGCATCTTCCGGGCCGCGGACTGCTGCGAACCGGACGAATTCGATGCGGCGTTCGCGGCATGGTTGTCGGCGCCGCGGCCCCCCGACCCGCGTGTGCGACTGGTGCTCGCCGGCAATTCCGCGCCGGACGACCGTCTACACCGCGCCGTGGAGCTCGCGGGCGGCAACGTCGTCGCAGAATACGGGGAGCACGCGGCATGCGCCTTCGGGCACGAGCGACCCGCCGGGGACTCTCTCGATGCGATCGCCGATCACTACTGGGCGGCGCCGATCGGGTCACGCGCGATCGCGGACCGGGCGGAGGCATTGCTCGCAGTCTGCCACAGCGCCCGTACCGACGGCGTGGTCATCTGGTTGCTCGAACAGGAGGATGCGCAGATTTGGGACGTGCCCGCGCAGCGCGCCGCGGTCGAGAGCGCCGGATTGCCGATACTGGTGCTGACGCGGCGATCGTGGCTCGCCGACGACGGGGCGCTCGAACGAATCGCCGAATTCACCCGCGACCTGGGTGCCACGCGATGACTCCGCTGGCGGGACACACGGTGCTTGCCCTGGGAGACATGGCCGACTCGCCGTTGGCCCGATTTCTGGGGTCGCTCGGCGCCACGCTCGCAGCCACGGACGCGGACCGGCTCGCGGCGCAGATCGCGCAGGCGTCCTTCCTGATCGACGATCTCGGCTTGCCCCGTCTGGCCGAGGCCGGATGGCCGCGCGCGCGGATCGAGGCGTCGGCGCCGGGCCTCGTCCATTGCTCCGTGACGACGTTCGGGAGCTACGGACCGCGCGCAAGCTGGCACGGAGGCGAGCTCGCCGCGGCGGCGATGGGCGGAGTGTTGGGATTGACCGGAACGCCGGACCGGTCGCCGGTCAAGGAGGCGCTCGACGCCTGCACCTTCCACGCGCACATGACGGCGGCGGCCGGCCTCCTCGCCGCGGATCATGCGCGAAGCGTGAACGGTGAAGGTCAACATGTCGACATCTCGGTTCAAGAAGTCACGTTCTCGAGGCTCGTGAACAGTCTGCTGATCTGGCAGTTCGAGCGTCGCAAGCTCGCGCGAATCGGTAACGCGCTCAATTACGGCGGCGCGACGGTTCGTTGCATCTGGCGCCTCGCGGACGGATGGTGCTTCCACACCTTGATGACCGGCAGGTTCGGCGCTCCCGCGAACCGGGCGCTGAGCGACTGGATCGACGAAACCGGCATCGACAATCCGCTGCGCGACGTCGACTGGATGCGCTACAACCGTTCGACGCTGGATCCGGCGAGGCGCCGCGAATGGGAAGCCGCGCTGGAGCAATTCTTCGCGGGGCGCACCAAGGGTGAGATCGCCCGCGAAGGGCGGCGGCGCGGCATCAACGCAACCGTCGTCGCCACTCCACTCGACGTGCTCGGCGACGCGCATCTGCAGGCTCGGGATTTCTGGCGGGTCGAGTCGCGCGGCGCCGAAGGCGCCGCGGACGGGCCGGAGGCACGACTGCCGGCGCGATTCCTCTCGGTTCACGAGGGCACGCCGACCGACGCGCGTCAGCCGGCCGCGCCCGGCGCGAGACCCGGACCGTTGGCGGGAATCCGGGTGCTGGATTTCTCCTGGGCGCTCGTCGGCTCCATCACCACGAAGATCCTCGGCGATCTCGGCGCGGATATCGTCAAGGTCGAGAGTCGCACGCGTCCGTGCTTGAGCCGCATCGACGTGCAGGTGTCCGCGTCGGCGCCCGGGAATTTCGACGACAAGCCGTGGTTCGCGCACCTGAACACGTCCAAGCGCAGTCTCGCGCTCGACCTGAAGCGGCCGGAGGCGCGGGCGCTCCTCGATCCGCTCATCGCCTGGGCCGACGTCGTGGTGGAGAACTTCTCGCCGGGCACGATGAGCAAGCTCGGACTGTCGTTCGAGACGCTCGCCCGCCAGAAACCCGGGCTGATCATGGCGTCGGGCAGCGTCTACGGACAGACCGGACCGCTGGCCTCCGAGTGGGGCGTGGACGGCACCGGGGCGGCGCTCTCCGGACGGACCTATCTGACCGGCTGGGCGGATCGCGATCCCGTGATCCCCGGCGCGGTGCCTTACGGCGACGTGATCGTGCCCTACGTGATGGCGGCGGGCCTGTGCGCCGCGTTGGCGCATCGACGCGAGACCGGGGTCGGCGCACACCTCGATGCTTCGATGTATGAGATCTGCGTTCAGCAAATGTACGATGCGATCCGCGCATCCCAGTGCGCAGCTCCTCCGGAGCGCAACGGGAACGACGATCCCCGGGTCTTTCACCAGGGGGTTTACCCGGTCGCCGGTGTCGACCGGTGGATCGCGATCACGTTGCGCCGCGAACCCGACTGGGCTCGCCTGCGTGCGCTGGCGCAGCTGCCCGAGGCCGGCGGCGACGCCCAGCGCCGATCGATCATCGGCGCGTGGACGTCGCGCCATACCGGATCGAGCCTGATGGCGTCTTTGCAGGAAGCCGGAATCGTCGCCGGCGTCGTTCAGGACATCGAAGATCTGGTCGAGGGTGATCCACAGATCGCGGCGCGGGGAACCCTGATTCCGATCGTGCATCCCCTGCTCGGGACGTTCGGCCACATGCGCACGCCGATGAGTTTCTCGCGAAGCGCGACCGCACCATACCGCGCGCCCGGCATCGGCGAGCACTCGTTGGAAATCGCCGGCACGATCTGCGGCGTCGACGCGGCGCAAGCGGCAACGCTTGCGGCTGCGGGGGTGTTCACATGAGCGGCCGGCGCGATGGACAGGCTCGCAAGGATCTGCAATGCACGGCCGATGCGCTCGCTTTCCAGAAGCGGTACGCGGCGGACCTGAAACGCCGCGTGGTCGAACGGGGCGAGCCGTTCGTCGTCGCACAAGCGGATACCCCGCACGAGATATTCCATTCGATGGAGATCCCGCTGATCACCAACCAATGGTGGTCCGCGTATATATCCGCGAAACAGCTATCCAAGCCGTACTTCGAGAAAATGCGCGAACGCGGCTATCCGGACAACGGTTGCCGGTACTGCTCGCTCGGACTGGCCTGCACGCTCGCCAACGATCCCGCGACCGCACCCTGGGGCGGCTTGCCCAAGCCCACGATGCTCGTCGCGCGGCTCACTTGCGACTGCATTCAATACGTGTTCGGCCAGTGGGCCGAGGCGCTCGGAACGGAGTTCTTCGCACTGGAGGCGCCTGCGTGGAGACGCAAGGATCCGCGTTGGTTCGAATCGTCCAACGATCGATGGGAGGAAGTCTTCGAGTCGGAGCGAATCGGGCTCCTGGTCGAGGAAATGCATGCGCTGATCGCCCGTCTGCAGGAAAAAACCGGGCGGGTGTTCAGCGAATCCCGTCTGACCGTCTTGATGGACCGAATCAACGAGCAGGAGCGGTATATCGCCGAGGCGGCCGGCATCATCGGTGCGACGCGCCCGTGTCCGGTGTCGATCCTCGACCAGGTGCCGAATACCATGATCCCGCAGTGGCACCGCGGCTCGGACTGGGCGGTTGCGCACGCCCGTCGATTCCGGGACGAGGTCGTGGCGCGCACCAAGGCAGGTGCGGCGGTGAGCGGCAACGAGCGGATCCGGCTGATGTGGATCGGCGCGGGCCTCTGGCACGACCAGGGGTTCTATAACGCGCTGGAGACGGACCTCGGCGCCGTGTTCGTCTGGTCGATGTACATGCCGTTTGCCGGGCCGCAGTACATCCGGGCATTGCACGGCAAGCCGCTGCACGCGTTGGCGAGCCGCATTTGCTCCATGAACGAGGTGCTGCATCTGCCACCCTGGATGAATGGTTGGATGGTCAGCGAAGCGCAGCGCTGTGGAATCGACGCGGCCGTGATCCTGGTGCCCCCGGACAGCCGTCTTTCCCAAAGCGGTATCAACATCACCCGGCTGTCACTCGAAGAGTCCGGGGTCCCGACGCTGCTCCTCGATGCGGACATGGTCGATGCCCAGGGATGGAGCCGCGACGTGATCGTGAAACACATGGCGGAGTTCCTACGGAACGCGGGCCTCGGGTGACGGGCGCAACGCCGATGCACGGGAGATACTGGAATTGGTAGGAATGGACCAATGACGCTGCCGCTCGAGGGCATCCGGATCGCGGACTTCACCCATATCATGGCGGGTCCTTACGCGACACATCTTTTGCGCCTGCTCGGCGCCGAAGTGATCAAGATCGAGGCGCCGGGCCGCGGCGATGCGATGCGGTATTACGGCAACGACCGCAGCCGCGACGGCATGGCGCCGGCCTTCGTGGCGGTGAACGCGGGCAAGAAGTCGATCGTGCTCGATTTGAAGGATCCCGATTCGCTGGCGATCGCCAAGCGGCTCATCGAACGCAGCGACGTCGTCGTGGAGAACTTTCGTCCCGGGGTCATGGCCCGGCTGGGATTGGATTACCCGGTGGTCCGGGCGCTGAAACCGGGCATCGTGTACTGTTCCGTGTCCGGCTACGGGCAGTCCGGCCCGCTGCGGGACTGGCCGGCAATCGACAATATCGTCCAGGCCACCAGCGGGATGATGTCGCTCGGCGGCGACCCCGGCGATCCGCCGATGCGGGTGGGATTTCCGGTGGTCGACACCTTGACGGGCCTGACCGCGGCGTTCGCGATCCTGGCCGCGCTGTTCCGCCGTCAGCGCAGCGGTGACGGCGAATACATCGACGTCGCGATGATGGATGCGAGCCTCGCATTCATGACCTCGGCAGTGGTCCCCTTTCTGGTGACGGGACGCCCGATGGAACGCACCGGCAACACCGGGTACAGCGGTCAGCCGACCGCGGCACTCTTCGAGGCCGGAGATGGAAAGCTCATTTCCCTGGGTGTCGTGCAGCAAGATCAGTTCCACGCGCTCGCGCGAATCCTCGACCGCCCGGGGTGGCTGACCGACCCGCGATACGCGACGGCCGATACCCGCCGCGCCAACGCATCGACATTACAGCAGGCGATCAAGGAATCCCTGAGCCACCGCTCGGCGGCCGACTGGGAGTCACGCATGAGCGCGGCCGGCATTCCTTGCGGCATGGTGCGATCCGTCGAGGAGGCGATTTCGCTCCCGCATTTGCGGACCCGCGGTCTCAGGATTCCGCTGCAAGACGGCGACAGCCCGCTGACCGAATCTCTGCAGGTGCTGAATGCGGGGTTCCTGTTCGATCGCGACGGCCCGACGGTTGCGGAGCCTCCGCCGTTCCGCGGACAGCACACGACGGAAATATTGGACTGGTTGCAGGTCACCCCGCCGGTACGCACGAAGATCGTCGAAAGATCGCAATGAGCGCGCCCGAGCCGTCGACCCGGACGAGCCCAGCGCAGATGCCGATCGTGCTGCGCGCGCTCGGCTATTTTGCCGTCTTCGTCCCCTATATCGTGCTGACCCGCTGGTTCGCCACCGTGCCGTTCGCTCCGCTCGGGCGTCCGTTGAGCGGACTCGAGATACTTCCAGCCGTGACGATATTGAGCGGAATCTGCACCTACCTGTTCGTGTGGCGCTACGGCTGGACACGCGAGGCGCACCGTATCCGCATCGGCGGCCGCGAATGGCCGCGGCCGACGCGATGGACCGCGCTGTCGGGGATCGGCGTCGCGCTGCTGCTGATCACGGTGCCGTTGTCGTTCACGTTCAAGGGCGCGAGCATCCCGTTCATGCAATTGCTGATGCGCGGCGACCTCCTGATCGTCGCGCCGGCCGTGGATCTGTTCAGCGGTCGGCGGGTACGCTGGTATTCGTGGATCGCGTTGCTGCTCGTCGCCTCGGGACTGGCCGTGACGATCCATGCACGCGGCGGTCTGCGCCTTCCGACCCTGGCGATCGTCGTCGTAGCGCTCTATACGGTCGGCTACTTCATTCGCCTGTGGGTGATGACCCGCGTCGCCAAATCCGGGAATACCCGCTCCGTGCAGGGATATTTCGTCGAAGAACAGATCGTCGCCATTCCGGTCGCACTCGCGGCCCTGGCCGCGCTCTCGCTCGCCGATTTCGGCGAGCAGCGCGGCCAGCTGGCGTTCGGCTTCGTCGGCGTATGGCAGGCGGGTCTGCTCGGGCGCCTCGTCGTGCTGGCCGCCCTGCTGTTCCTGATCTCGATCCTTGCGATCCTGATCCTGCTGGACAAACGCGAGAACAGCTTCTGCGTCCCGTTCGAACGATCGGCGAGCGTTCTCGCGGGTGTCGCCGCCGCCGCGATCTTGGGCGCAATGTCCTTCGGGCCGTACCCGTCCGCGGTGGAACTGACCGGCGCGGGTCTGTTGGTCGCCGCGATCGTGCTGCTGGCGATCGCGCCCAACCGCAGCGCCGCCTGACCGCCGCTCATGCTCGCGCACTGC
>JAJXYR010000170.1 GCA_021780475.1 Pseudomonadota bacterium | reverse complement strand
CCAGGCGTCGATGACGGCGTCGCTCTGCACATAGCGGTAGCCGAGCTTCACACGCCACAACCCGGGCCGGTCGACCCGCGGGTCGCCGAAATTGAGCTCGCCGATATAGCCCAGATTCTGTGCGGACTGGGTGTACAGATTGATCGGATTGAGCGCCGCGATCCCGTTGACGTCATACCCCAGGTTCTTGACCGCGTCCGCGGTGAAGCCGAGCGTGTAGCGCCCGAAGGAATGCTCGAAGTTCGCGGACAGATTGAGGAGCCGGAAATGCGCCGCCAGCGCGAACAGATTGACGGTCGGATCGGTCGAATTGGCGATGTCGAACATCGTGTTGCCGCTGCGAACGAAGGCCGGTGCCGTGTAATTCAACAGTCCCGGCTGATTCGGATCGTTGAGCAGACCGGTGACGTGCAGGAAGTCGTAATAGGATGCGGCAGCGCGCAAGCGGTCGCGGCCGCCGCCCCAGGCGAGGTCGGTGCCGAATTGCGCGCCCAACATCCATTTGTTGTCCGGGTTCGCGAGCGGCACTTCGAGCATCGGCATCGCCCCGACCGTGACGTACGCGTTTGAACGCCCGGTGCCCCGTGCTGCGCCGAAGCCGCGTCGCAGCGTCGCCGACGCCCCTTCGAACGTCAGATCGCTCGCATAGATGAGCTGAGTCGGCGAGAACCAGGGATTGGCGAAGCGGCCGCCTTCGGCCGTGACCGCCGCGAAGCGGCCCGCCGGCTCCGAGTTCCAGCGCAAATACGCTTCGTCGAGCGCAATCGAGTAGCGGGCGCCGTAGCTGCCCAAGGTCTGGCTCTCGGACGACGGGTCGGTCAGCGAACCCGACGCTAGGCGCAGGCCCGCGCTCCATTGCGGCGTCAAATGCGCGAGCAGGCCGAGATGCGCGCGCAAGCGCAGGCGGTTTCTATCGTGGGTCGTGTCGAGAAACGGACCGGCGCCGGGCACCTTGGCGATGCCACCGTCCAGATTGATCGTGTTGAAATCGAGAATCGTGTTGGCCTGGTTCGCGCTCGAATACCTGTCCGCCTGGGCGCGCACCGCGACGTCGCCCGAGATCTGCACGCGCGACAACCAGTCCGGCAACGCCGCCGGCACCCCCCACTTCTCGTCTTTCGCCTGTTTGACGACGCTTGCCACGATCGCCGGCTGCACGGCCTTCTCGACCTGCCGGCTGATTTGATCCTGGACGATCTGCGGCACGTAGGGAACCCGCACGGCATTGCGCTCCTCGTTCGCGGTTCGCGCTTCCTGCGTCGCGTCCGCCGCCGCCTTCTGCTTGGCCGCGCGCACCAGTGCCTGCGCCTTGGCGGGGGTCATCACTCCCTGGTCGACCAGCGCCTGCAGCAGGTTCACCACCGTGTCGCGCAGTTCCTCCAGCGACTGGCGCTCGTCGTTTGGTGCCGCCGCGCACAGCGCGGGCGCCGCCAGATAGAGGATGGACGCGCACACGCATAGTGCGGCGCGCGGATGGTACATGCGCATTCTTGCGACCCCTTCGTTCTTGTGCGGTTCAACCATGCGAGACGATCTTCAAATTGATGGGCTGCGGCATTTCGAGCGGCGGCCGCTGGTCGAGCCGCCCGAGCGAACTCAAGGCCGCCGCGATCGCATGGTCCAGACCGCTGTCGCCGGTGCTGCCGCTGACGCGCGCGTCCTTGATGCGCCCATCCGCGGCGATCCAAATCTGCACCGAAACGCTGTAGGGCCTGGCGCGGAGCCGCTCATCGGAGGACAGCCGCTGCATCACCTGGTCCTTGAGCTTGCCGGTGTACCAGGCGAACACCGCGCCGCCGGTGCCGATGAGATCGCCGCCGCCCTGCCGCGCGACCAGGCCGAATCCGTCCGAGCCGGCCGAGCCCGCCGCATCGAGCCCCAGTTGCGGCTGCGCCGCGGGCGCGGTGTCGTGCGGAGCCGGCGCAACGGGCTGCTCGATGTGCTGCTCGACCTTCGGCGGCGGGGGCGGCGGCTGATCCGGCGGCGGCGGCGGGGGCGGCGGCTGGAGCAGCGTGATCTCCTGCACGACGCGCTCCGGACGCGCGCCCTTGTTCGCGACGAAGCTGCGAATCGTCAGAATGATGACGCCGACGAGCGCAAGGAGCAGCACCACGCCGGCGAGCGGGGCGTAACGAAGCAGGCGGCGGCGGCGGTCCACGGACGAGCCGCCTATTTGACGAGGCGCTGAGTCACGAGACCGAGCTGCGTGATGCCGAGCTGGCCGACCAGGTCGAGCACATCGACGACCTTCTGATATTGGACCGTCGATGCGCCCTTGATGATCACCGGCAGATTCGGGTTGACGGCCTTGTACTGACGCAGCAGATTCTTGAGCTCGGGCAGGGTCACGGGAAAGGTGTCGAGATAGATCGTGCCGTCGGCGGTGATGGTGATCGCCTTGGTCTGGGGCTTCGCGAGCGAAGGCGCGGCGCTCGCCTTCGGCAGGTTGACCTTGATTCCCTGCACGGTCGCCGTCGTCATGATGATGAAGATGATCATCAACACGTACGCCAGATCGAGCATCGGCGTGATGTTGATGTCGTCGTAGACGTCTTTTTCGCCGCTGTCGATGGATCCTGACACGGTCGTACTCCCGGCTATCTGTACTGTTCGGCGATGCGGGCGACGAACTCGTCGAGGAACACCCGGTTGTTCGTCGCGATCGACTTGATGCGCGTGTTCAGCCAGTTGTAGCCGAACAGGCAGGGGATGGCGACGCTCAGGCCGGCGACGGTCGCCGCCAGCGCGGCGGCCGTGCCCGGCGCAATGGCGTTGACGTTGACGTCGCCGGAGGCGGCGATCGCCGCGAACGTGATCATCACGCCGATCACGGTGCCGAGCAGTCCGAGGAAGGGACCGCCCGAAATCGCGATCGTGAGCAGCACCATCTGCGCGGACAGTTGCTGCTGCAGGCGCGTCAGCGTGGCGTCCATCGACGCCCGGATCGCCTCGATGGACTGCGGCGACAGGACCAACGCGCGCTGCGCGGCGCCGCCCGGGCCCTTCATGCGTTTTTTCAGCTCGGCGACGCCCATGTGGTAAATCCGGTACAGCGTCGAGGCGCCGTACTTGCCCTCGTGCGCGATCAGCGCCGCCATCGCCGGAGCCGACTCCGCCTGCGCCTCTTCGTCGACACTCTCCGTCTGATCTAGGCTGGTCGTGTCGGTTTCGGCGGACAGCCGGTGATAATCGCGCAAAAATGCGGCGTTCGCCTTCTCGACCCGTCCGAGTACGTAGGCCTTCACCACCATGATCGCGAGCGCGAACACCAGCATCGTCATGCAGATCACGATGACGACCCAGCCATCCACGGTCAGATTCTTGGCGATGGTCAGAAAGTACGACCCCTGACCGCCGCTCTCCTTCTGCTCGTCCGAACCATAGACGATCAGCGGCGCGGTCATCCCCTCGTTTTGCGCCGCGATCTTGATCCAATCCGCGCTTCGCGCGATTTTCGACACTTCGACCTGGTCGACCGCGCCGGTGAGGAAATTCGTACCATGCGCCGAGGCGCCGATGGACAGGGCGCCGGCGATCGGTTGCAGCGCCACCGGCGCCTGACCGGCCGCGACGCCGTCGACGTACAGAGTCAGCTGTCCGGATCCGGCGACCAGCGCGAGCATGTGCCATTGGCCGGCGCCCAAATCGACGGCGCCCGCGGTGACGACCGTCGGTGCTCCGCCGTCGGTGTAGCGGGCGAACGCATGGGTGCCGTCTATGCCGAGCGTGATCTCCTTCGCGCCGTCGGCAAGACTCAACACGTCCGCCTGCGTTTGCGGCGCGTCGATCTTCACCCAGGCCGATGCGGTCAGGCCTTGGGCCGGCGAGAGGTTCAACGAACCGCTCGCCGGCACGGTGATGCGCTGCGCGCCGGCGAATTTGACGCCACCGGCGATCAGCGACGCCGGATCGAGCGTGGCGGTCGATGCGGTCGGGTTGTTCTTGTATGCCGTCGCGTCGCGCGGCAAGCCTCCGGCCTGATTGAATTCCAGAACCAGCGCCTGATCCGCGTCGAACGTGCCTGCGGCGTCGGCGGCGGACGCCGCGTGGTCGTTCCCGTAATACAGATAGATCTTGTCCGTCTTCACGCCGCCCGCGAGCTGCGGCATGCCGATCCACAGGAACGCCATCTGGTTCTTTGCATCGTAGCGTTCGAAGTGGAATTTGAGCGGCGTCTTGTCATCGGGGCCGATCACGCGAAAATCCGATCCGTCGGGCTTCGTGTTGTTGAAATAGCTGAAATTCGCGAGCGACAGGCGCACGAGAACCGGCACGTCGCGCACCGACCCGGCGACATTGGCTCCGGCGGGTGTCAGGTCGAAACCGATCACCTTGCGATATTCCCAATCGCCGTTCCACCAGGAGGCGGCCGGTGCCGCAAGCGGCAACAACGCCAGTATCAGGGCGAGGATTCTCTTGCGAGAGTTCATGATTTGAGCACTTCCTTGAGACCGACGAGCTTGCACGCGCGGGATTAAAGTTCGATGACAAGCGCTCATAGCGCGTCCGGATGCGCGTTTTGGCGCTTCAGGCACTCGAGGTCATCGGGCTTGCAGTCGTCCACGCCGAGGCCGGTGACGAACACGTCGAGCCAGCTGATGGCCGTATCGGCGGCCGGCGTGGTCGAAGCCCCCGCTCCTGCGGAGCCGGCGCCGCTTTGCGCCACATTGGCGGCGCTGCCGACCGTCGCCGCCGCACCGGCGACGCTCGCGCCCGCGCCGGTGACCACGACGGGCACGCCGACCGACGTGCCGGTGACCGTGATGTTGTTCGCGCCGAGCACCGCCGTCGCCGCGATGGTCAGATTGCCGGCGACGATGCCTGCATCATTGGCGTTGACGACGCCGTGCGGGGCGAACAGGTCGACGTTGCCCGGGACGACGCCGGGCGAGGCGGCGAGCGCCTGGATGCCGCTGCCCGCAATGGCCGCGCGCAAGGTCACGGCCGGCTGGCCGTTGGGATCGTAGACGACGTTGAGCGCAGGCGCCGAGATCGCGGTCTTCGCGCCGCGGCCGGCGTCGATGTTGCCGTCGGTGCTCCAGACCAGAATGTTGCCGCCGTCGGCCGCAAACACGCGCGACTGATTGACCTGGAAGTCCCTGTACGTGAAGGCGTTCACGTCGCCGCTCGTCTGCGCGACGATGCCGAGGTCGCCGGGCTGCTTGGAGATTCCGAAGCTGGCCGGCGCAAGCGCGAGGCCGACGTTGATCCCGCCGCCGGGCGCGAACAGCGAGATGCCGCCGCCCTGCTCGGTGTAGATGCGGCTGAAATACAGGTCGATATTGCCGCTGTAGGGATTGGACTGGCCGGCGCCGAGATCCGGATTCGCCCCCGGGAACAAGGATTGAATCGCGGCGAAGGCCGCGGCGAAGTTGCCGTCGCCGGAGGCCGCCTCGGCCCGGCCGTTCGTGCGCAGCACGCCGAAGAACACCGACTCGGCGAAGCTGCGCTGCTGGTCCGGGCCGAGGGCGGCGAACCGCTGCTTCGCCTGGGCGGCGTCGAGGCCGGCGGCCCCGTCGATCGACTCGACGAAGCTGATCAGCTGCGCATCGAACACGTCCGAGCCCTCGACGTACTGCCGGATGAAGGCGGCGATCTGCGGCGCGAGCGTGCCCGCGAGCACGCTCACGCCCGCACCGCCCGCCGGCAGCGCCGTGTTGACGAGGTTCGCGCGCGTCGCGATGCCGCTCGAGGTGCCAAGGTCGACGTTGCGACCGGCCGTGACCTGCAGATTCCCCGGCCCATCGACGATGATCGCGTTGCTGTCCTGCACGATCGCCCCATTGGCCTGGCGAGCCTGCGGATAGACGATGTCGCGCCCGGCCGTGACCGCGGTGACGTCGGCAGCGCGCAGATTTTGCGCGACCAGGTTCAGGTTGGAGATGTCCGTCGCCGCGACCAGGTCGACCGGCTTCGCGGACCAGATCCCCGCGGGGTTGCCCTGCGCAATCGCCGGGAAGATCACGCTGCCGGTGCGCGCAACGACGCGCACCGGCTGCATCGTGCCGGATGCGGCCGCCGCAGCGTACATCGGCGCCGCCGCATGCTGATCGGCAATCGGCGTCGACAAGGCCGAGATGATGTCGCGGTAGGCCTGCAGCGTCGGCTGCGGCGCGGCGAGCGACGGCAACAGCGCCGGGTCGGCATCGGACAGGAACAGCTGCGGGATGTTGCCGTTGTAGATCTGGAAATTGACGTTGTTGTCGGCAAACAGCTGCAAATTGCCGCCCGACGACGGCGACAGCGCGAGCGTGCGGCCGATGTCGATGTTGCCGCTCAGCGCGAAAGCGTTCAGCGTCGCCGGCAGCACGTCGAGGGCGACGGGGTCGCCGGCTGCGTTCGTCATCTGTCCAAGCAGAAACGAGGGACTCAACTGGGTGATTTCCGAGCCGTTGAAATTCAAGCCGACGTCGCCGCCGACGGCGGTCAAATTCACGGCTGAAGCGGCCCCATAGGTCGAAAAATAGGTCACCGGCAGCGTTCCGCCGCGCGCCTGGCCTTGCAGCGCGCCGATGTTCAACAGACTCGGGTTGACGATGTCGGCGAGCGCGACGCTGTCGCGCGCCGTCGCCGACAAAGACGCGTTGCCGAGTCCGACCAGCGGGGCGACGCCGCTCTCGACGGACGCACCGATGCTGTCGCCGGCCCGCAGCGCGACGCCGCCGAGCCCTGCGTAGAAGCTGCCGCCGTCGATCGAAGCGCCCGCCGTCGCGGTCAGGCGGCCGCCGCCCGTCACGCTGACGACGCTGGCCGCTTCGGTCGTGCCGCCGACCTGTACGCCGATCGACGGGATCGACACCGACAGGTCATTGATGCTTCCGCCCGCCGTCACACTGACGTCGCCGCCGCCGAGGGCGGCGACACCTTGCTGGAAGCTTTGAAAATCAACGGTCCAGGCGGTGGCGCTGGAGGCCGGATTCGATGCCGGCGGCGCCACGCGCCACAACCAGGCATTGACGAATTGATTGGTCTGCGCGCCGAGGACGCTGCCGGCGACGTCGATCGCGATGTTGCCGCCGCCGGTCGGGTAGGCGCGGCCCTGCAGGGTGCCGGTGCGGCCGCCGAGGGTGATCCCGGGACCGGCGTATCCGGCCGTGTAC
>JAJXYR010000168.1 GCA_021780475.1 Pseudomonadota bacterium | reverse complement strand
TCCCATTCGGCGGTCGGGGTGCGATCTACGAACAGTTCTATACCGCCAAGGGATCGTCCTGCCGGAAGGACTAGCGCCGACGGCGGGCGATGCGCGCCGTGCGGCGCGAATCGCCCGCACCCCGGGCGGCTTAGCGCGGCCCCATCGAAGAGCGATTCGCCCGGGCCTCGAGCAGTTCGGCGACAACGGCCGGGTCGGCGAGCGTCGAAATGTCGCCGATCTGATCGGTCTCGTTGGCGGCGATCTTGCGCAGGATTCGCCGCATGATCTTGCCCGAACGTGTCTTCGGCAAACCGGAAGCCCACTGGATCGCGTCCGGTGTCGCGATCGGGCCGATCTCGCGCCTCACCCAATCGCGTAGCTCCAGACGCAGCGCTTCGCTCGGCTGAGCGCCGTCGATCAGCGTCACATACGCGTAGATTCCCTGTCCTTTGACATCGTGGGGAAAGCCGACGACCGCCGATTCGGCGACCTGCGGATGCGCGACCAGCGCGCTCTCGATCTCGGCCGTGCCGAGCCGGTGGCCCGCGACATTGATCACATCATCGACGCGGCCGGTGATCCAGTAATAGCCGTCGGCATCGCGACGCGCACCGTCCCCGGTGAAATACACCCCCGGGAACGTCTTGAAATAGGTCTCGACGAAGCGCTCATGGTCGCCGTAGACACTGCGCATCTGACCGGGCCAGCTGTCGAGAAGCACGAGGTTGCCTTCGCAGGGTCCCTCGAGGATCCGGCCCTCGCCGTCGACGATCGCGGGCCGGACCCCGAAGAACGGCAGGGTCGCGGAGCCGGGCTTCGCGGCGACCGCACCGGGAAGCGGCGCGATCAGAATGCCGCCGGTCTCCGTCTGCCACCACGTGTCGACGATCGGGCAGCGGCCGTCGCCGACGACCCGGTGATACCACTCCCAGGCCTCCGGGTTGATCGGCTCGCCGACGGAACCGAGCAATCGCAGGCTCTTGCGCGACCAGGCCTTCACCGGCTCCTCGCCTTCGCGCATCAAGGAGCGGATTGCGGTCGGCGAGGAGTACATGATCGTGACGCGGTGCTTGTCGACCACCTGCCAAAACCGGCCGGAATCCGGGTAGTTGGGGACACCCTCGAACATCACCGTCGTCGCGCCGTTCGCGAGCGGACCGTACACGATGTAGCTGTGGCCGGTTACCCAGCCTATGTCGGCCGTGGCCCAGTAGACATCATCCTCCCGCAGATCGAACACGCACTGATGGGTGTGCGCCGCAAACACGATATAACCCCCGGTCGTGTGCAGTACGCCCTTCGGCTTGCCGGTGGATCCCGACGTGTACAGGATGAAGAGCGGATCTTCGGCGTCCATGACCTCCGCCGGACAGGCGGTCGATTGCGCCGACACGAGATCGTCGAACCAGCGGTCGCGCGGCGCGTACATCGGCACGCGCACCCCGGTGCGACGCACGACCAGCACATGTCTGACGCACTCGGTGCCCTTGATGCTCAGCGCGCCATCCACGTTCTTCTTGAGCGGCACGCGCTTGCCGCCGCGCAAGCCCTCGTCGGCCGTGATGACGACGCTCGAGTCGCAATCGGCGATGCGTCCCCCGAGCGCCTCGGGTGAGAAGCCGGCGAATACCACTGAATGAATCGCGCCGATCCGCGCGCAGGCCAGCATGGCGATCGCGATTTCCGGGATCATCGGCAGATAGATGGTGACTCGATCTCCCTTGACGACGCCGAGCGACCGCAGCGCGTTGGCGCACTGACAGACCCTCTCGTGCAGCTGCCGATAGGTCAGCCGTTCGGCGAGCTTCGGATCGTCGCCCTCCCAGATGATCGCGGTCTTGTCGCCACGCGCAGCCAGATGCCGGTCCAGACAGTTGCTCGACACGTTGAGCTGGCCGTCCTCGAACCAGCGGATGTGGCAATCGTCGACGGCGAAGCTCGTGTCCTTGACGCGCGTGAACAGCCGCAGCCAGTCGATTCGGCGGGCGACCTCGGCCCAATATTCCTCGGGCGCACCGACCGACCGTGCGTACTCGCGGCCGTAGTCGGCGGGTCCAATCGTGGTCGCGCCGGCGAATCGATCCGGCACCACGTAGATCTTGTCGTTCATGGCGTAGGCACCCGATGTTGATGAGCTCCCCGAAGCGGCCCGATCATACACCGCACCCGTCGCGCGCCCGCAAGTCGACACGCCGGGTGTACCATTGGTGAGACGGTCGGCCTTCGCGGCCTGCGCGGACCCGTTCCCCCTCGCCGCTTGCTCAGGGGGACGACGGGTCCCGGTCGGGGCCTTGAAGCTAGTGTGAGATAATTCAGCGCGCGGAGTGTGCGCGCGTCGACCACAGAGAATCCCTTTTCCGATGTCACGTTCAACGCGGCGACGCCGACGCAGACCCCTCGTATACGTGATTGCAGCCCTGCTCGGCGCGCTGGCGGCCTGGGTCGGCTACCTCGACTGGCGGGTGACCCGGGAGTTCCATGGCCGTCACTGGTCGGTCCCCGCGCACGTCTATGCCGCGCCGATGGAACTCTATGTCGGCGCGCCGGTCTCGGCGAACGACCTCGACGACGAGTTGAGGCGACTGCAGTACCGGCGTGGCGATCCCGCAGCGCGTCCGGGCCTGTATCGGGTTCGCGGCGGCGTGTTCGAGATCCACATGCGCCGCGTACAGTTCGCCGATACCGTGCGCGAGCCGCGAATCATCGAAGTCACCGCGGACGCGAACTCGATCACCGCGCTGCGAAATGCCGATGGTTCGGAGTTGCCCGTCTTTCGCCTCGATCCGCAACAGATCGGCAGCCTGTTTCCCGTCCACGGCGAAGACCGGATCGTTTTGACGCCCGCCGACGTGCCGCCGTTGCTGCGTACCGGGATCATCGCGGTCGAGGATAAGCGATTCGAACGGCATCACGGAGTCGACGTGGTCGGCATCCTGCGCGCGCTTTGGGCGGACGTGCGCGCCGGCCGGGTCGTGCAAGGCGGCAGCACGCTGACGCAGCAGCTGGTCAAGAACTACTTTCTGTCGGACGAGCAGACCATCGGCCGCAAACTGACGGAAGCCGTGATGGCCGTGCTGCTCGAATCGCATGTCTCCAAGGAGGAAATCCTGGTCGCCTATCTCAACGAGGTCTACCTCGGCCAGGATGGTTCACGGGCGATCCACGGCTTCGGACTCGGCAGCGAGTATTACTTCGCCAAGCCCTTGTCCGAGCTCGACGACGGAGAACTTGCGTTGCTCATCGGGCTGGTGAGAGGCCCGTCCTATTACGATCCGCGCGTACACCCGGGACGCGCCCTTGAACGCCGCAACCTCGTGCTGCATCAACTCAGGCTTGCGCATTTGATCGGCGCAGCGGACGCAAAACGCGCCGTGGCGAGCCCCCTCGAGACCAAGCCCCCCGGGGGCACGTACGTGCCGGCCTACCTCGATCTGGTGCGCCGCACGCTGCACCGGGATTACGCCGCGTCCGATCTCGCGGCCGCGGGGCTGTCCGTGTACACGAGCCTCGATTTGCGGGCGCAGGCAGCGGCGCAGCGGGCACTGTCCCGCAACCTCCGGCGCCTCGACGCGACGAGAAAATTGCACGGCGAACATCTCGAGGGGGCCGTAATTGTCGCCGAGCCCGCCAGCGGCGACGTGGTCGCGGTCGTCGGCGGCCGCAATCTCGACACCGACGGGTTCGACCGCGCGCTCGATGCACGGCGGCAAATCGGCTCGCTCGTGAAGCCGGCAGTCTATCTGACCGCGCTCGAGACCGGCCGGTACAACGCCGCCACGCTGATCGAGGATGCGCCGATCGCGGTCAAGCTCGCGGACGGCCGCATCTGGGCGCCGCGCAACTTCGAACGCAAGACCTATGGCGAGGTGCCGCTCGCACGCGCGCTCGCCGAGTCGATGAATCTGGCGACCGTGCGGCTCGGCCTCCACCTCGGCCTGTCGAACGTCGTGGGCACCTTGGAGCAGCTCGGCCTCGAGGAGCGGCCGGAGATGAATCCGTCGTTGCTGCTCGGCACCGTGGAATTGTCTCCGCTTCAGGTCCTGCAGATCTACACGTCACTCGCGAACGGCGGCTTTCGTTCCCGTCTGCGCGCGGTACGCGCGGTTCTCGACGAACGAGGCCGGCCGCTGAAAAGCTACAAGGTTCAGATCGAGCAAGCGGCACCGCCGGCGGCGGTCTATCAACTGGACCGGATGCTGACCTTGGTGACCACGCGCGGCACCGCGCGTGGCGCCGCGGCGCGCCTGCCGCCGGGCGTCGTCGTCGGCGGCAAAACCGGCACGTCCTCGGACTACCGCGACAGCTGGTTCGCGGGATTCACCGGCAACTACGTCGCGGTCGCGTGGGTCGGCTACGACGACAGTCGCGGCACGGGGCTCACCGGCGCCGCGGGCGCGCTGCCAGTCTGGGAGGACGCCCTCGCACCGCTCCAGCCCGCTTCGTTTTCGCCGGTGCCGCCGGATGGGGTCGAGGATCGCTGGATCGGCTACGATGATGGTCTTGAGACCAGCCCCGAGTGCAACCCCGGCGCCGTGCTCGTGTCGCTGCCGCAAGGCGCGATGTTGCCGCCGAATCCCCAATGCAGCGTCTCGCCAACGAGCTCGATGGGTGACAAGATCAAAACATGGATAAAGAACGTATTGCACTGAGATCGCTCGGCGCCGCGGTCGCCGCCGCCGTATGCCTCGGCGGCTGTGCGGCACCGGCATGGCGATCAACGCCGCCCGCGCCGCCTTACCCGCAAGCGCCGTCGGCGGCTCCCCGCTTACCGGCGCAGCCGCCACCGACCGCGATACCACCGCTGGAACGTCGGAACCGCCTGTCGCCCGCCTCGAGCGCCCTGGTCCGCCAGGCTCGACTGCTCGAACGGCGAGGCGATCTCGACGGCGCCTCGGCAACACTCGACCGGGCGCTGCGGATCGAGGCGAACAATCCTCATCTGTGGATCGAACTCGGACGGTTGCGGCTCGCGGAGCATGACGCGCCTCAGGCCGCGAACTGCGCGCGCAAGGCACTCGCGCTCGCGAGCGGCGATCAGGACGCGCACGCTCGGGCGGGTCAGTTGCTCGCGCAAGCCCTGCGGGCCGGTGCCGTGCAACCGCCGCACCCGCGATAGGATCCGATTCCGCCGGCGCGGGCCAAATTGGATTTCAGAGAAGCGCGGTCTTCGGTGTACGCGACATCCAGAACAACAGGAGGCCGAGCAGCGCGCTCGCGCCGATGCCCGCAAGTGCATCAATGGTCAGACTGCCGGTGATGCCGCCGCGGTTGAAGCCAAAGGCGTCGACGTAGAGCATGTAGGAAATCGGGACCCCGTAGGCCGATGAGATGACGCAGAACGTCGTGGAGGCCAGTGGATTATTCGGGCCGATGGTCTCGAGGATGACCGCGATACTGGCGGTGATCGCCAGCGACTGGAACAGGTTCTCCGCGATGAGAACGGTCGCGTAGGACACGGGCGTGAGGGGGAGGAGGCTGAGCCCGAGCGTACACATGGCACCGACGAAGCCGACCGTGAGATAAAGCGGGCGCAGCGGCATCAGCCGACTCAAGGGCGGAAACGACAAACAGCCGGCGATACCACCGGCCGCGACGCTGATGCCGCCGACCAGGCCAACGAATCCGGGCGAGGCATGGAAATCACTGCCGCGGCCGCCGAGGAAGTTGGTGAGGGAAAAAGTGGCGGCCGGAGCGATGAAGAGCAGGATGGCGACCAGCACCTCCCGACTCTTGACCAAAGCCGCGAGGTCGCCGAAAAATTGACCGAAGGACTCTCGGGCGAGCCGGCGATCGGGTCCCGGCGCCTGCATGAACGGAAACGCGAGCGTGGGCAGCACGATGGACAGGCCGACCAGGAACGCGACCACGAGCGGTGACAGGTGGCGAACCAGTTGGTTGCATCCGACGGCCATGATGCCGAAGCCGCCCACATTTCCGATGGTGATCCAAACACTGACCGACCTTCGCTCCGCGCCGTCGGTAATGGACGAAAGCCAACCGCCAACCGCGCTTTGGTACAGATAAGAGGCGAAGAATCCGATTGTCAGCGCGATTTCGAGCAATGCCAGGTGATCGAGATTGAGGAATGCCACGATCAGGTTGAGCGCGGCGATGAACGCAAGCGCGACGGCGTATCCACGGCGGCTGAAACGGACGTCGAGCACCGGGCTCGCCAGGAAGGCCCAGAAGCCGGGGGAAAATGCCACGGCGCTGAGCCCGGCGATCGCCGCTTCTGGGACGCGGCGGTCTCCCAGCAGTTGCGGGATCGCGAAGGCGACGACCCCGCCGTAAAGGCCATAGGACACGTTGGTCAGACCCATGATCCAAACCGGAATGCGATGTCGTCTGGTCACGCGCGCAGGGTGTTGCTTCGGCCGGGTGACTGTAGGCTACCATGGCGGCGAATATTCGGCGGCGGCGATCCTTGTGAATCGCCGCGGCGTAGAATCATGGTCCGGGCAACAGGGAGGCACTGGCAATGATGCATTTTGGCTATCATGGTATCTTGGGGCTGCTGATCCTCGCGGGCGATATCTGGGCCTTGATCAACATTCTGCAAAGCTCCGCGGCAAACGACAAGAAATTGGTTTGGATACTTGTCGTGGTCCTCCTACCGCTCTTGGGGCTGATTTTGTGGTACTTCCTCGGGCCGCGAGAGCGCGGAGCCTGAGACGGCGCCCGTCCCCGGTGCTGCTCTCCGCTTGCGCATGGCGCCGGCCTGCAGAACCAATCGCACGTGCTCCACCTTGGCGCGAAGCCGCAACCATTGCTCGATCGCCGTACGACTTTCATCGTCGATCGGCCTCGACGAACTGACGCCTCGGCAGCCGGAACGCCCCGTTCGCCAGGCCGAATCCGGCCGTGCACAGCGGCGGCATCAGCGCCGTCGCGATGGCGACGCCCGGAATCACCGTGGACTTCTGCCGGCGCGTGACGCCGATGATGCCAGCCAAACCGCCGAAAAAAGCGATCAGAACGCCCCAGATCGTCGGCGCGATTCTAAAGCTGATTCAGGCTGCCCAGGCGGCCAAGACGATCGGTCGCACGATCGGGGATTCGCCTCCCGCATTGAACCGCTACGCCTCCACGGAAGCGACGAGATCCGCGATGGCCCGAACGGCCAGCTCCTGAACCCGCCGA
>JAJXYR010000118.1 GCA_021780475.1 Pseudomonadota bacterium | reverse complement strand
CATGCTGGATCTCACCGTCGACAGCATCCGCAGCTTCGACGCCGACACGCAGCGGTCCGGCGAAAAGCTGCAGCGCATCGACCTGCTGCCGGCGCGCGAGACGCCGCTCAACCCCGATGCGGTGCGCGAATTCCGCCGGCGCTACCGGCTGCGATTCGGCGGCGATCTCGGGGAACAGACCATCTACCGCGACATCAGCCGCGGGATCGCGGTCGCCGGAATCGAGTACTATCTGCCGCTCTTTTTCGAGACCACCGCGTCCTTTTTCGACTACCTCCCGCCGGACAGCACGCTAGTCGACGTCGGCGGCGCGTTCGCGGCGGTCGACGGCGCCTGGACGGCGATCTCGGCGCGCCACGAACAGCTGCGCCACGACCTGCAGCGCCCGGTTCTCGATCCGGCCGAATTGTTCCTGTCCCCGGCCGAGGTCGCGGCCGCCCGCGAATCCTGGCCGCTGGTCGAGATCCGGGGCGGCGAACCGGAACCGGCGCAAACCGGCGCGGCGCAGCTTTTCTCGAGCCTCGCGCCCGACAGTCCGCGCATCGACGTGCGCGCGGCGGACCCGGCGGCGGCGCTCGCGCTGCACCTCGCCGGGACGCGCGCCCGCGTGTTGCTGGTCGCCGAGTCGCCGGGCCGGCGCGAGCTGCTCCTGGATCTGCTGCGCCCGCGCGGGCTCAAGCCGCGGCCTTTCGACGGCTTCACGGCATTCGCGCAATCGGACGCCGCGCTCGGCATCACCGTTTCGGCGGCCGCGCCGGGATTGAAACTCGAGGCGCCGCCGATCGAGATCCTCACCGAGACGCAGCTGTTCGGCGAGCGTGCGCGCCAGGAACGCCGCCGCCGCCGCGCCGAGCGCGATCCGGCGCGGATACTCAAGGAGCTTGCGGACCTGCGCATCGGCGCGCCGGTGGTGCACGAAACCTACGGCGTCGGACGCTATCAGGGGCTGCAGACGATGAACGTCGCCGGCCAGATCGGCGAATTCCTGGTGCTTGAATACGCCGACGGCGACAAGGTGTACGCGCCGGTCCAGTCGCTGCATCTCGTCTCCCGCTACACCGGCGCGCCGGCCGAGACGGCACCGCTGCACAAGCTCGGCGGCGATCAATGGCAGAAGGCGCGGCGCAAGGCGGCGGCCCGCATCCGCGACGTCGCTGCGGAACTCCTCGACCTGTACTCGCGGCGCGCGGCGCGCGAAGGCACGAGCATCGTCGCGGCGGAGGCGGACTACCGCGCATTTCAGGCCGGATTCCCGTTCGAAGAGACCGCCGACCAGGCCGCCGCGATCACCGAGGTGATCGCCGACCTCAAGTCCGGCAAGCCGATGGACCGCGTGATCTGCGGCGACGTCGGCTTCGGCAAGACCGAGGTCGCCCTGAGAGCGGCCTTCGTCGCCGTCCAGGCGGGCAAGCAGGTGGCGGTGCTGGTGCCGACGACGCTGCTCGCGCAGCAGCACTTCACCACCTTCACGGACCGGTTCGCCGACTGGCCCGTGCGGGTCGAGAGCCTGTCGCGCTTTCGCACGAACAAGGAGGCCGCGGCCGTGATCGCCGGAGTCGCCGCGGGCTCCGTCGACGTCGTGATCGCGACGCAGAAGCTGCTCCAGGGCAGGGTGAGCTTCAAGGACCTGGGCCTCGTGATCATCGACGAGGAGCACCGCTTCGGCGTGCGCGACAAGGAGAAGCTGAAGGCGCTGCGGGCCGAGGTCGACGTGCTCACGCTCACGGCGACGCCGATACCGCGCACGCTCTCCATGGCGATGGGCGGATTGCGGGACCTGTCGCTGATCACCACGCCGCCGGCCGAGCGGCTGGCGGTGAAGACCTTCGTCATGGAATGGAACGAGACGGTGGTGCGCGAGGCTTTCCTGCGCGAGATCCGGCGCGGCGGCCAGGTCTATTTCGTGCACAACACGGTCGAGACGATCGAGAAGACCGCGCAGGCGATCCGCGAACTGGTGCCGGAGGCGACCGTCGCCGTCGGCCACGGACAGATGCGCGAGCGCGAACTCGAACAGTTGATGCTCGATTTCTATCATCGGCGCTTCAACGTGCTCGTATGCACGACGATCATCGAGAGCGGAATCGACGTTCCGACCGCCAACACGATCGTGATCGACCGCGCGGACCGGTTCGGCCTCGCGCAGATCCATCAGCTGCGCGGCCGGGTCGGACGCTCGCATCATCGGGCCTATGCCTACCTGATCACGCCGCCTGCGAAGGCCATGACGGCCGACGCGGTCAAACGCCTGGAGGCGCTCGAATCCCTTGAGGAACTCGGCGCCGGCTTCACGCTCGCCACGCACGATCTCGAGATCCGCGGCGCCGGCGAATTGCTCGGCGACGAGCAAAGCGGCCAGATCGAGGAGATCGGCTTCAACCTGTACATGGAACTGCTCGAACGCGCGGTCGCGGCCTTGAAGGCCGGCAAGCAGCCGGATCTGGAGCGCGCCCTCGACGCCGGACCCGAGATCGAATTGCACGTGCCGGCGCTCATACCCGAGGACTACGTGCCCGACGTGCACCTGCGCCTCGTGCTCTACAAGCGGATCGCCGGGATCGGCACCCCCGCCGAACTCGACGAAATGCGCGCGGAGATGATCGACCGCTTCGGCCCGCTGCCGCCGTTCGCCGATTCGCTGCTGCGCATCGCCAGGTTGAAGCTGCGCGCCGCCGCGATGGGCATCCGCAAGATCGACTCCGGCGCGGCGAGCGGCTACGTCATATTCGACGAGCGCAATTCGATCGATCCCGCGCGCGTGTTGAAGCTCATCCAAAGCCGGCCGAACGAAATCCGTCTGGACGGCCCCTTGAAGCTGCGATTCAGCCACGAGGTCCGCGGCGAGGCGCAGCTGTTCGCCCGCGTGGACCGGCTGCTCGACCAGCTCGCCTGACCTCAGGCGGCGCGGTTGCGGCCCGATTCCTTCGCGACGGCGAGCCGCTCGCGCGCCTTGTCGAGAAGCATCTCCGGCGCATCGTCCGCCCGGGGGACCGCCGCCGCAACGCCGACGCTGATGCTGACGTAGCGCAGAATCCCCGAGCGGGGATGGTGAATGCGCAGTTCCCGCACCCGTTCGGCCATCGTCTGCCCGATGCGCATCGCCTGCTCGGAGGGCACGCCCGGCGCGAATGCGATCAGCTTGCCGCCGTCGACGCGCGCGATCACGTCACTGGAGCGGCGCAAACAGCCGGCGATGCAGTGGCCGACGCGCCGGATCGCCGAGTCCCCGGCGGCGCGGCCGAAGGTCGCGTTGTACAGGTCGAGCGCGTCGATGTCGATGCAGAACGCGGCGATCCCGGACTGCTCGCGCTGCGCGACGATCCAGTCGCGGACCAGCAGTTCCTGTAGATACGCAACCGTCGACAATCCGGTCAGCCGGTCCTCGCGCATCAGCGTCGCCGGCGGCCTGGTCTCGCGCGCCGCGACCGGCGCCGGCTTGTTGCGCAGCCGCTCGCCCGCGTCCCGATGATAACCCGCGTAATGCGACAGCCGTCCGGCGGCGTCGAACAGCGGTGTGATCATGATCTCGTTCCAGAACGGCGCGCCGTCCTTGCGGTAGTTGCGCATCAGCACGCGGCAGGACTCCTCGCGCTTCTGCGCCTCGCGCAGCCGCTGGCGGCCGTCTTGATCGCGGTCCTCGCCCTGCAGGAAGCGCAGATTCCGGCCGACCAGCTCGGCCGCGCTGTAGCCGGTCAGGCGTTCGAACGCGCCGTTCACGTAGACGACCGGAAATTCAGGAGTGGTCGCATCGACCAGGACGATCCCGTCGGGCGCCGCCTCGACGATGCGCCGGTGAATCTGCTCATCGAGCCGTGTCACGGTCCCACCTCCGTCAGGCGCAGCGCCGGTGCCGTCGCCAGCTGCGCGATAGCCCCCGCGGCCTCGCGCCAGCGGGGGCTCTGGGCCAGATCGTCCGGCGCCTCGCCGCGCGCGCGCATCCGCATGATGCGCGCCTGGGAGGCCGGATTCATGTTTTCCGGCTTGAACCGGTCGAGCATCTCGATCACGGCCGCCCGGTCGTTGCAAATCGGCAGCACGTCGCAACCGGCCGCGAGCGCCCCGCGCGCGCGCGCGAGCACGTCGCCGAAGGCCGCGGCGCCGGCCATCGACAAATCGTCGGCGAACACGCAGCCGTGGAAACCGAGTTCACCGCGCAGGACACCCGTGATCCAGCGCGGCGAAAGGCTTGCCGGCAGCGCATCGACCTCCGGATAGACCACGTGCGCCGCCATGACCGCGGCCAGGTGATTGCCGATCAACACCCGGTACGGCCGCAGGTCCGGCTCCAGGTCGGCGTACGAGCGGCGGTCGACAGGCAGCGCCACGTGCGAATCCGCGACGACGGCGCCATGGCCCGGAAAATGCTTCGCGGTCGCCGCCATGCCGGCGTGGCGCATTCCGGCGGCGTAGGCGGCGGCGAGCGCACCGACGGCGTCCGCGTCCTTGTGGAATGCGCGATCGCCGATGATCTCGCTGACGCCGTAATCGAGATCGACGCACGGGGCGAAGCTGAAATCGACGCCCGCGGCGCGCAGTTCCGCCGCCATGAGCCAGCCCGCCGTCTCCACCAGTGCGAGCGTCGTGCGGCGATCGGCGGCGTAGCCGCGGCCCAGCAGGTGCGCCGGCGGCAGGCGCGTGAACCCCTCGCGAAAGCGCTGCACGCGGCCGCCCTCGTGGTCGACGGCGATCAACAGCGGCGGCGTCCGAAGGGCCTTGATCGACGCCGTGAGAGCCGCGAGCTGCGCCGGATCGCGATAGTTGCGCGAGAACAGGATGACGCTGCCGACCAGCGGATGGGCGAGCACGTCGCGA
Source organism: Pseudomonadota bacterium (assembly GCA_021780475.1). Taxonomy (GTDB): domain Bacteria; phylum Pseudomonadota; class Gammaproteobacteria; order Steroidobacterales; family Steroidobacteraceae; genus Bog-1198. The sequence goes on along the minus strand of JAJXYR010000118.1, from coordinate 2,324 downwards.
TCGGACGCCGACAACTCGGTGCCGGCGACATCGACCATCAGGGGCCCGAGACTCATCGGATTCGCCTGAACACCGCCATGGATTCGACGTGCGTCGTATGCGGAAACATGTCCATCACCCCCGCCGCGGCCAGCTCATACCCCTGGCTCGCGACCAACACCCCCGCATCGCGCGCCAGGCTCCCTGAATGACATGAAATATACACGACTCGGCGCGGACTCCAATGCGCCATCCGCCGGACCGCCTCCTCGGCACCCGCCCGCGGCGGATCGAGCAGTACGAGATCGAAGCGCCGGTCAGCCCAGGCGCCGAAGCCGGCCGGCTCGAACAAGTTCGCGGCGTGGAACGCGGCGTTGTCTATCCCGTTCGCGGCGGCGTTGGCGCGCGCCTTCTCCACGAGTCCGGCGTCCCCCTCGACGCCCAGGATCGTGCCGGCGCGCCGTGCGAGCGGCAGCGTGAAATTGCCGAGCCCGCAGAACAGGTCGAGCACCGCATCCCCCGGTTCCGGGTCGAGCGCCGCGGCCGCGGCGGCGACCATCGCAGCGTTGATGCTGCGGTTGACCTGGACGAAATCGGCCGGTCCGAAACCGATGCGCACGTCGAACCCGTCGATCGAGTAGGTCAGCGGCGCCGCCGCGGCACCCAGCGGTGCGATGGTCGCGGGACCGCCGGTCTGCAGGAATATCTGGAGCCCGCGGCGCGTCCCGAAATCCGCCAGGCGCTCCAGGTCATCCGCGCTCGGCGGCTGCATCACACGGAACACCAGCGCCGCCGCCTCGTCGCCGGCGGCCACCTCCACCTGAGGCACCCGATCGCGGATCGACAGCGTCCCGACCAGCGCCGCAAGCTCCTCCGGCAGGCCCTCGAGACCGGGCGCCAGCACCGCGCAGCGGCGGACATCGGCGAGATAAGGCTTCTCCCGTTCGCGAAAGCCCGCGAGCACCCGCCCCATTTTGTGCACGTATTTGACGCCGAGGCGGGCACGGCGGCGGTATGCCCAGGAGGGCCCCTCGACGGGCGCCAGAATGCGCTGCGGACGGACCCGGCCGATGCGTTCGAGATCCTCGAGCAATTGCCCCTGCTTGGCCGCGAGCTGGCCTGCCGCCGACAGGTGCTGCAGCGAGCAGCCCCCGCACACCCCGAAGTGGGTGCAGCCGGGCGTCACCCGCTCCGGCGACGGCGCCAGGACCTCGACCAGGCGCGCCTCGTCCAGATGGCGCCGGCGTTTCGTGAGCGCCAGGATCACGCGCTCCCCGGGCAGCGCGCCATCGACGAAGACCACCTTGCCGTCGATGCGCGCGATGCCGCGGCCGTCGTGCGACAGCGAGACGATCTCGACCTCCCGTCGCTCCCCGCCGTTCAGTTCCCCGGCCACGCCGCCTCGAATTCGCGCAGATGCGCGGCCTGCGACTCGCGCAGCAGCGTGCGCAGCCTCGACGTCTCGGCCGCATGCTCGGCCGCCGACAGATGGCCGCGCACCAGCTCGAACCGCAGAAAGATCAAATAGGTGTTTACGACGTCGGTCTCGCAATAAGCCCTGATGCGCGCGATCTCGCCGCGCCGATAGGCATCCCACACCTCGCCGCCGTGCATGCCGAGCTTGCCGGGCAATCCCAGCAGCACGGCGGCATCGTTCAGGCTGACCCGGCCGCGCCCCTGAAAGCCCGACAGGATGTCCATCAGGTCCATGTGGCGCCAATGGAAGCGGCTGAGATAGTTGCGGTAGCGGAAGCTCTGGTCGTTGTCGCCGAGTTCCCAGTAGCGCGCCGCGGTGACGCCGTGCAACAGGCAGCGGTAATGCAGGACCGGCAGATCGAATCCCGTGCCGTTCCAGCTGACCAGGTCCGGCGTGAACCGGTCCAATCCGTCGAAGAAGCGCTCGATCAGGTGTTTCTCGTCCGAGCCCTCCTCCCCCAGGCTCCAGATCTTCAGCGACTCGCGCGAGCGCATGACCACGGAGATCGCGACGACGCGGTGCTGTTCATGGGACAGGAAATCAGAGCCCGTCTCCTGCCGGCGCCGCGTGAACATCGCGTCGGCGACCGCCGCGTCGTCCAGATCGCGCAGCTCATACAGTCGCCGGCCGAGTTCGGTGTCCGGGACGGTCTCGATGTCGAATATCAGGGTGTTCATCGCACGCCGTTCAAGCCGCGGTCCTGCGCATCAACACGGCGACCGCGACCACGAGCCCGGCCTCGTCGGTCAGCGTCACGTGGCCCTCGCCGATCCCGAGTCCGTCGCGCACCCGCGCGCCGCGGGCCGAGTACACTATCTCGGGCCTGCCCCAGGAATTCTGGATGATGCCGACGTCGCGTATCCAGACG
>JAJXYR010000274.1 GCA_021780475.1 Pseudomonadota bacterium | reverse complement strand
GGCGGTGCCCCCCGCCGCATCGGCCGAGGCGGTCGAGGCCGGCGACGCGGGCTGGCGCGCGGCGCCGGCTGTGGGTTCGCCCGCCTCGAGCTTCTTCAGGCGCGCATCGAGATCCGCATACAGATCGCGCTGTTGCCGGCGGCTCAGCTCGATTTCGTGATTCATCTGGTCGATCCGGTCGTGAACGGAACGCAGGTCAGCCCGCGCCTGTTCGACCTGATTCGACAGGTCCAGCAGGCTGCGATTGTCGACGATGCGCTCGATGCGCGTCAGCCGCGTATCGAGATCGGTGAGCTTGACCTGGACCGGGTCGGGCTGCGGCGGAGCGCTTGCGCAGCCGGACAACGCGGCCGCTGCGACGCAGGCGAGCGTCAATCCGGCGGCGCGCGCGCTCACGGCAGATAGACCATGTCGACGCGGCGGTTCTTCGACCACGCCGCTTCCGTGTCACCCTCGACCGCCGGCCGTTCGGAACCGTAGCTCACGGTCGTGATCTGCGAGTCGGCGACACCCTGAAGCATCAGCGCGCGCCGCACGGCCTGAGCGCGGCGCTCGCCGAGACCGATGTTGTACTCTCGGGTGCCGCGCTCGTCGGTGTTGCCTTCGAGCTTGATCTTGAGCGTCGGGTTCGCGCTGAGCGTCTTGGCATGGGCGGCGATGACATCGTCGTATTGCGGCTTGATGTCGGACTTGTCGAAGTCGAAATAGATCGTTCGCGTGTCGATCGGCGCGTTGTTGGCGGCCTCCGCCAGCGCGCTCACCGATCCGGCGGCGCCGCCCGGCAAGGGATTCATCGTCGTGCCCGACCCGTTGGCGGGACCCGAGGTTTCGTTGGCCGGCACCGCGGCGCCCGCGGTGGGCTGTTCCTTGACCGCCGACTTGCCGTGGCAGGCGGCCAGCATCATCGCCCCGGCCAGTAAAATCACCTTCGTCATCGATCGATTCATGAGTCTTCTCCGTCAGAGTTTTTCAATCGTTGCCTTGAAACGGCCCCCAGGCCGGTTCTTGAACCTCACCCACGGTCGACATCAGCGTCTGCTGAACGCGGCCGTCGGTGCTAACCAGCGCCAGCACACCGCGCCCCGCGGAGCGCGTCGCATAGATGATCTCGGCGCCGTTCGGCGCAAAACTGGGCGAGACGTCGAATCGTCCCTTCGTCAGCACCTGCATGCCGCCGTCGTGCTTGAGATCGAGCGTCGCGATCCGGTAGTCCCCGTGTTCCCGCGTCACCAGCGCGAGCCGCGATTCGTCGGGGGACAGGCGCGGCCGCGCGTTGTACGAACCCTCGAACGTCAGCCGCCGCGGCCGCCCGCCGGCATCCAGGGATTTCTCGAAGATCTGCGGACCGCCATCACGATCCGACGTGAAGTACAGGCTGCGGCCGTCCTTGGACCACTGCGCCTCGGTGTCGATGCCCGGATCGTGCGTCACGCGCGTCAGCCCGCCGGTGGCCAGATCGAGGATGTAGATGTCGAGATTGCCCGAACGATCGGACAAAGTCACCGCGAGCCGCCTGCCGTCCGGAGACCAGGCCGGCGCCTGATTCACGCCCGCCGTCGCCGATACCCGGCGCCGCGCGCCGGTCTTGAGAACCTGCACGTAGATCGACGGCAGGTGGTCCTCGAACGAGACATAGGCGATCCGCCTGCCGTGCGGCGACCACGCGGGCGACATCAGCGGCTGGCTCGATTGCATCACCACGTGCGGGTTCGCGCCGTCCGCATCCGCGACCACCAATTGGTAGGTCCGATGCGGCACGTGACCGAGCACCGACACGTAGGCGATATGGGTCGCGAAGGCGCCGCGGATGCCTGTGATGCTCTGGTACACCATGTCCGCGATCTGGTGGCTCGCGAGCCGGAGGCCCGCCGAGTCGGTGTGGACCTGGTAGCCGAGCAGCCGCTGACGAGTGAGCACGTTGTAGAGCTCGTACACGATGTCGTAGGCGTTCGGCGCAGGCCGCGCCAGGCGGCCGACGAGGATGTAGTCACTGTTGAGCCGGCGCCAATCGTCGAAGGCGATCTCGGCGCCGGCGTGCGGCTCGCCGATCATGTCCTTGCGATCCATCGACTTGAACCGGCCGCTGCCGTCCAGGTCGTGCGCGATCAGGCCGGCAACGTCGAACGTCGACGCGCCCGGCGGCACCGCGAACGGCACGATCGCGATCGGTATCGCCGTGTCCTGGCCTCGGGTGATCTGGACCAGGAACTCCGACCGGGCGGGCGGCGCGCCGACGATGCCCGCGACGAGGATCCACAGCGGCGCTGCGAGGAGAAGTAGTCGTTTATTCATCGGGTTTGAACTCGAGAACCAGTGTTCTATCGAACAGCGAGGGATCGGGCGGCTCCGGCAGCGGCGAGGCACGGTACACGGCATTCTCGATTGACTGGCGAACCGCATCGTCGCCATTGCATTTGGTCACTTGTGCATTCGTCACCTCGCCGCCCGGCACTTGCGTCACTTGGACCAGGCAATCGATGCCGGCCCGCGCCGCCGCCGGCTTGATCCACGCGTGCATGATCCGGTTTTGCAGCGCGGCGCGATATTGGTCGGCGAGCGGGCCGCTCGCCACTTGCTGGGCGTGCTCCTCGGCGGCGATTTGGCGGCGTAGATCCGCCTGCGCCGCCGCGGCGCGCTTCGCCGCGGCGAGCCGCTTCGCGGCGGCCGCCTGCAGCGCCCGTTTTGCGGCGGCGGTTTCCGCGGCACGCTTCTCGGCGGCGGCCTCGGCCTGGGCTTTCAACGCGAGGCGGCGCTCGCTCGCGATGCGCTGTTGCTGCTGCTCGAGCCGTTGCTGCGCTTCGCGTTGTTGCTGCAACTCGTGCTGTTGCTGGACCTCGCGCTGTTGTTGCAACTCGCGCTGTTGCTGGACTTCGCGCTGTTGCTGCAATGCGCGCTGTTGGGCCAGCTCTTGCTGTTGTTGCGCCTCCAGCTGCTTTTGCGCCTCGAGTTGCTTTTGCGCCTGCTGTTGCGCGACGGCGCGCGCCGCGTCTTCCTTGTGGGTGAGCGCCGCGCGCACGATGCGCGAGTCGACGACCGTCGCGACCACGGGCAGCGGCTGCTCGTCCGAGCTGGGTTTGCGCAGCGAGAAATCCGCCGCGAGGATCAGGGCCGCGACGATCAGCCCATGCAGCGCGATCGACAAGAAGGCCGGCCGGGCGTTCTCCTTCAGCAAGCTGGCCATCTCAGGGCCGCCCCGACGGGTTCCGATCCGGAGCCTGTGGCCTCTCTGGATCGGTCAGAAAGCCGACCTTCGCCGCACCGGCCCGCTGCAGCAGCACCATGGCGTGCACCACGCGGCCGTAGGCCACGCTCCGGTCGGCGCGCAGCAGGATCGGCGTCTCGGGATCCCGGCGCAGCACCGCGGTCGTGCGCGCGCTCACGGTCTGCTCGTCGAGCGGTTGGGCGGAGTCGCGGCCGATGTTCACGTACAGCCGGCCGCGCGCGTCGACCGTGAGTATCAGCGGCTCGTGCTTGGCGAGAAAGCGGGCATCCAGCGGTTTGGCGCCGGCCGCGGGCAGATCGACCTTGACGCCCTGTTTCAACAGCGGCGCCGTGATCATGAAAATGATCAACAAGACCAGCATCACGTCGATGTACGGCACGACGTTGATCTCGCCCATCAACTTGCGGCGGCGTACGCGCGCGGCCATCGCGGTCAGGCCGCCGTCCCGCGGGTCGACGCGTGGCGCTGCAGTATCGTCGAGAACTCCTCCAGGAAGGCGTCGAATCGCAGCTCCAGGCGGCTCACCTGGTCGGCGAATCGATTGTAGGCAACGACCGCCGGAATCGCCGCGAACAAGCCCATCGCGGTGGTGATCAACGCCTCGGATATTCCCGGCGCGACGGCCGCGAGGGTCGCCTGCTGAACGTTGCCGAGCCCGTGAAAGGCGCTCATGATGCCCCAGACGGTGCCGAACAGACCGACGTACGGGCTCGTCGAACCGACCGTGGCCAGCATCGACAGGCTCTTCTCCAAACGATCCATTTCCCGCATCTGCGCGACCCGCATCGCGCGCCGCGCTCCTTCGAGGAGTTGTTCGGACTGGCTGCCGAGCTGGCGCAGGCGGCTGAATTCGCCAAATCCGGACTCGAACATGCTCTGCATGCCGGTGCCCGCGCGGCCCTTGGTCTCGATGCTGCGGTACAGGGCGCCCAGGTCTCCGCCGGACCAGAAGGACGTCTCGAATTGGTCCGCCTGGTGAGTCGAGCGCGCTATCACGCGGCGCTTGCCGAATATCACGGTCCACGATGAGATCGATGCCAGGATGAGCAGGAACATCACGGCCTGCACGATCGGGCTCGCGTCGAGCACCAATTCGTAGACGGACAGGTCATTGCTCATTGCGCCACTCCATGAATAAATCCTTCGGTATGGCGCACGGCTTCAAATTGACGGCATCGAGACAGGCGACGCGCACACCGGCGTCGATCAATTCCAGGTCTCCGCGTCGTATGGACTGCGCAAATTCGATTGTCGCACCGGCCAACCTCCGCAATTCCGCGGTTACGGTAATTTCATCATCGAGGAACGCCGGTTTCCTGAACGCGACGGTCACGTCGACGACCGCGAACTGAATGGAGCGCTCCGCGCGCAGGCGTCGCTGGTCGATTCCCATATTCCGCAACCACTCCGTCCGGCAGCGCTCCATGAACTTCAGGTAATTCGCGTAATACACGACGCCGCCCGCGTCCGTGTCCTCCCAATAGACGCGGCAGGACCAGGAAAAGTTCGGCGGCGAACTCAAGTGGACCCGCCGTCGGGTAGCTTCGCATCCTTGAACAGCGGAAGGTTCTGGTCGCGATCCGGCGACAGGTCCTTCGCCGGATAGCCCAGGCCGAAGTGCGCGTAGGCCATGCGGGTCGCGACGCGTCCGCGCGCGGTGCGCATCAGGAATCCCTGCTGGATCAGATACGGCTCGACCACGTCCTCGATCGTGCCGCGCTCCTCGCTCATCGCGGCCGCCAGGCTGTCGACGCCGACCGGTCCGCCTTCGAACTTCTCGATCACCGTCAGCAGCAGCTTGCGGTCGAGGGTGTCGAAGCCGAGGGGATCGACTTCCAGCATGTCGAGCGCGGCCGCGGCCACCGCCGCGCTGATCAACCCGGAGCCCTTGACCTCGGCGTAGTCGCGGACCCGGCGCAGCAGCCTGTTCGCGATACGCGGCGTTCCGCGCGAGCGCTCCGCGATGCAGAACGCGCCGTCGGCCTCGAGTCGCAGCTTCAGGATGGACGCACTGCGCGTGACGATGCTGCGCAATTCCTCGATCGAATAGAACTCGAGCCGCTGCACGATGCCGAATCGGTCGCGCAACGGCGAAGTGAGGAGCCCTGCGCGCGTCGTCGCGCCCACGAGCGTGAACGGCGGCAGATCGAGCTTGATCGAACGGGCTCCCGGCCCCTCGCCGATCATCAGGTCGAGCTGGTAGTCCTCGAGCGCCGGATAAAGCACCTCCTCGACGACGGGGCTCAGGCGGTGAATCTCGTCGACGAACAGCACGTCGCGCGGCTCGAGGTTCGTCAGCAGCGCCGCGAGGTCTCCCGGGCGTTCGAGCACGGGCCCCGAGGTCTGGCGCAGATTCACCCCGAGTTCGTTCGCGATGATGTTCGCGAGCGTCGTCTTGCCGAGTCCCGGGGGGCCGAAGATCAGCACATGATCGAGCGCCTCGCGGCGGTTCTGGGCCGCGCGGATGAAGATGTCCATCTGGTTCTTGACGTTGGCCTGGCCGACGTAGTCGGCGAGCGTCTTGGGGCGCACCGCCCGGTCGACGACCTCGTCATCCCGCCCGCCCGCCGGCGCAACCACGCTGTCCCGTTCGATCACCATGTTGCGCTCGCGGCTCCGTTCGTCATGTCAAGTGTGGGCGGCGGCTTTGAGCGCGCGCCGGATCAACTCCGTCGTCGACAGGTCGGGCGCATCCGCCGCCTTCAGCAGGCGCGACGCCTCGGGCGCCTTGTAGCCGAGCGCGAGCAGCGCCGCGAAGGCTTCGCTCTGGGCCGAGGCGGCGCCGGCCGCGACCGGCGCGCTGTCCGCGGCGGCCGGACCCGCCATCAGCTTGCGCGCGCCGTCGCGCATCTCGACGATGATGCGCTCGGCGGTCTTGCGTCCGACCCCGGGTATCCGCGTCAGCGCGGGCACGTCCTCCGATTCGATCGTGCGCAGGAAATCCTCCACGCCGGCGCCCGACAGCACTCCGAGGGCGATTTTCGGACCGACCCCCGACACCTTGATCAATGCGCGAAACAGCCGCCGCTCGCTTTCGGTGGCGAAGCCGAAGAGCACGTGCGCGTCTTCGCGGACCACCAGGTGCGTGAACAGCGAGACCGGTTCGCCGGCGGCCGGCAGGCCGTAGAACGTCGACATCGGCGCCTCCAGCTCGTACCCGACCCCGCCCACGTCGATCACCAACGCGGGCGGCTGTTTGGCGTGCAGCCGCCCGCGCAAATAGCCGATCATACCCGCCCCAACGCGCGCGCCGCCGCGGTCGATGCGCGGCCGCGCAGCGCATGGCAGACCGCCGCCGCGAGCGCGTCGGCGGCGTCCACGGCGACGGGCGCGCCCAGCTTGAGGATGCTTCGCATCATCAACTGTACCTGAGCCTTGTCGGCGCTTCCGGAGCCGACGACGGCCAGTTTGATCTGGCGCGGCGCGTACTCGAACACGTCGGCCGCGGCGTCGGCGGTGCCGCAGATCGCCGCGCCGCGAGCCTGTCCGAGCTTGAGCGCGCTGTCGGCATTGCGGTTCATGAACACACGCTCGATCGCGATCTCCTGCGGCTGGTATTGGGCGACGATCACCTGGATTCCACGGAATATTTCACAAAGCCGCGCCGCGAAATCCCCCTCTGCGGTACGGATCACGCCGCTCGCCACGTAGGTGAGGTTCGGGCCGGCCGCGTCCAGCACCCCGAAGCCGGTGCGTCGCGATCCCGGATCGATGCCCAGCACCCGCACTCTGTCGACTGTCATCCCCGGTATGATACCGGCAATAGCCGCCCAAACCCACCGCCCGGGGCCGAGGCCGATCCGATGGAAACGAGCACAGCACACAGACCGACGCCGAGCGCCGCGGTAATCGACGCGCGCAACGCCGTGTGCGCCCTCGATCTGTCGCCGCCGGATGAGCGAGTGCGCGCCGCGGCGCTCGAAGTGGCCGAGATCGTGCGCTCCCTGGACGCGGACGACGACGTGGTGATCGCGGCGTTGATCCAACCGCTGCAGGGGCTCGGTCATTTCGACCGGCCGGCCGCCGAACGTCGCTTCGGCACCGCCGCGGCGAACCTGGCCCACGACCTCGGACAACTGGGTCGGTTCGGATTCCCGCCCGATTGGACGCCGGAACGGGGACTCGAGCCCGGCCAGGCCGAAGCGCTGCGCAAGATGCTGCTCGCGGTCGTCGGCGACGTGCGGCTCGTCGTGGTCCGGCTCGCCGAACAGCTGCAGAAAATGCGCTCCGCCAAGGGCCTCGACGCCGACGGGGCGCGAAGGCTCGCGATCGAAACGCGGGAGGTCTACGCGCCGCTCGCGAACCGGCTGGGGGTATGGCAGCTGAAATGGGAGCTCGAGGATCTCGCCTTCCGCACGCTGCAGCCGGAGGAATACCGGCGCATCGCGGCCGCGCTGAACTCGCGCCGCTCGGAGCGCGAACAGGCCATCCTGGATCTGAAGGCACAGCTGCACTCGGCGCTGCTCGCAGCCGGCATCGTCGCCCGCATCGAGGGGCGTCCGAAGCACATCTTCAGCATCTGGCGCAAAATGCAGGCCAAGCACCTCGCCTTCGATCAGTTGATGGACATCCGCGCGGCGCGCATCCTCACGCAGAGCGTCGCCGACTGCTACGCGGCGCTCGGGGTGGTGCACTCCCTGTGGCAGTTCATTCCCGGCGAGTTCGACGACTACATCGCGACGCCGAAGGACAATCTTTACCGCTCGATCCACACGGCGGTGATCGGGCCCGGCGGGGAACCGGTCGAGATCCAGATCCGCACCGAGGAGATGCACGCCAACGCGGAACGCGGCGTCGCCTCGCATTGGCGCTACAAGGAGGGCGGCCGCGGCGACCAGGCCTATGAGCGCAAGATCAACGAACTGCGGGCGCTGCTCGCCCCGGCCGAGGGCGGCGACAGCGAGCGCGACTTCCTCGAGCGGGTGCGGGTGGACCTGTTCCAGGACCGCATCTACGTGCTGTCGCCGCGCGGCGAAATCGTCGATGTGCCGGTCGGCGGCACGCCGCTGGATTTCGCCTACCAGGTGCACACCGACCTCGGACACCGCACCCGCGGCGCCAAAGTCAACGGCCGCATGGTGCCGCTGGATTATCATCTGCAAAACAGCGAAACCGTCGAGATCGTCACCGGCAAGACGGCGCAGCCGTCGCGCGACTGGCTGTCGCCCCAATCAGGTTTTCTGGCGAGCCCGCGCCACCGCAACAAGGTCCGCGCCTGGTTTCGCAAACAGGATGAATCCCAGAACAAATCCGCCGGCCGGGCGCTGTTCGAACGCGAGATTCAGCGTCTGGGCGAACATGGCCTGTCGATCCCCGAACTGCTTGCGGAGCTGAAGCTCGCGAACGCCGACGCGCTGCACGTCGCCCTCGGTCAGGGCGACGTCACACCCGCGCAGGTCGCGGGCGCGATCCAGCGCCTGCAGCACTCCCACGAACAGCTCCCCGCCGCGCATCGCCCGCGAGCCGCCGCCGCGAGCGAGCCCGACGTGGCGGTCCAGGGTATCGGCGACCTGTTGTCGACCTATGCGCGCTGCTGCAAGCCGGTTCCGCCAGAGCCGATCGCCGGCTACATCACGGTCGGCCGGGGCGTCACCATCCACGCGAAGACTTGCGCGAACCTCGCGCGGCTCGCCGCGAAGACGCCGGCGCGGCTGCTCGCGGTCGACTGGGGCGGTGCAACCGGCGGGGAATTCCCCGTGGACATCGAGGTGGAGGCGTACGACCGCCGCGGACTGGTGCGGGACGTCAGCGGCGCCCTCACCGACGAGAAGATCAGCATCCAGGGCATGCGCACCGTGACCGACCGGCGCGACAATGTCGCGCACATGCAGATCGGCATCGTGATCACGGGGCTGCCGCAGCTGTCGCGCGTCATTTCGCGCATCGCGCAGCTGCCGAACGTGATCAAGGCGCGGCGCAAGCGCTGAACGCGGGCGCCGCCGGTGGTCAGCGGTTGATGGAGTCGATCGCGCGCTTGTCGGCCGCGAGGGCCGCTTCGTGCAGCGCCTCGGACAGCGTCGGATGCGCATGGATCGTGCGCTGCAGATCCTCGGTGCTCGCGGCGTATTCCATCGCGAGCACCGCCTCGGCGATCAACTCGCCCGCCATCGGGCCGATCACGTGCACGCCGAGGATCTCGTCGTCGTCCGCCGCCGCCACGATTTTTGCAAATCCCGACGCCGCCTCCATCGCGCGCGCCCGCCCGCTCGCCGCGAACGGGAAGCTGCCGACCTTGTACGGCCGCCCGCCCGCCTTGACCTGTTCCTCGGTCTGTCCGACCCAAGCGATCTCCGGCGCGGTGTAGATCACCGACGGGATCACCTTGTAATTGACCTCGCCGAATCGTCCCGCGATCAGGTCGGCGACCATGACGCCTTCTTCCTTTCCCTTGTGGGCCAGCATCGGACCGCGGACGACGTCGCCCACCGCCCAGACATGCGGGACGGCGGTGCGGCAGTGTTCATCGACGCGGATGAAACCCCGCTCATCGAGCGCGACCCCGGCATCGTCCGCCAGCAAACCTTCCGTGTGGGGCCGGCGGCCGACCGCGACCACCAGTTTGTCGACCTGCAGAGTCTGCTCCCCGGCGGCCGTCGCGTAGACGATGTCCACGGCGTCGTTCGCAACGGTCGCGCGCAGCACCTTGGCGCCCAGCTTGATGTCCAATCCGGCCTTCTTGAAGTGCCGCAGCGCCTCCTTCGAGACCGCCTGATCGGCCATCGGCAGGAATTGATCGAGCGCCTCGATCATCGTCACCTCGCTGCCGAGACGGCGCCAGACGCTGCCGAGTTCGAGCCCGATCACACCGGCGCCGATGATGCCGAGACGCTTCGGCACCGCGTCGAATTCAAGCGCATTCCAGGAATCGCAGATCGCCCGGCCGTCGTGCGGCACCGCGCCCAGGCGCACCGGGACCGAACCCGACGCGAGCACGACGTCCTTGGCGGCGAGCAGCCGCTTCGAGCCGTCGAAGCCGGTGACTTCCACCTGATTGCCCGCAAGCAGCCGGCCGTGACCCTCGACCGGCACGACGCCGCTCGATTTGAACAGCGCCAGGATGCCGCCGGTCATCGTCTTGACGATCGTCGCGCGGCGCTTCTGCATGGCGGCCAGATCGAAGCCGACGGCCGATGTCGTGATGCCGTGCGACGCGAATTCGTGCTGTGCGCGGTGCAACAGTTCGGTCGACTCCAGCAGCGCCTTCGACGGAATGCAGCCCGCGTTCAGGCAGGTCCCGCCGAACGCATGGCGGCCGTCGGCGTTGCGCCATTCGTCGACGCACGCAACCTTCAGCTTGTTCTGGGCCGCACGGATGGCGGCCGGGTACCCCGCGGGGCCGCCGCCGATGACGACGACGTCGAATTGCTCGCTCATACGCCGAGCACCAGGCGCGCCGGATCCTCGAGCGACTGCTTGACGGCGACCAGGAATTGGACGGCTTCGCGGCCGTCGATCAACCGGTGGTCATACGTCAACGCCACGTACATCATCGGCCGCACGACGATCTGGCCGCCGACGACGACCGGACGATCCTGGATCTTGTGCATGCCGAGAATGGCGCTCTGGGGCGCGTTGACGATCGGCGTCGACAGCAGCGAGCCGAACACGCCGCCGTTGGTGATCGTGAAGGTCCCGCCCGTGAGCTCCTCGATCGTGATCGAGCCCGCGCGGGCGCGCGTGGCATAAGCGGACACGGCCTTCTCGATATCCGCGAAACTCAAGGCGTCGGCGTCGCGCAGCACCGGGACGATCAGGCCGCGGTCCGTGGACACGGCGACGCCGATGTCGAAATAGTCGTGATAGAGGATGTCGTTGCCGTCGATCGACGCGTTGACGGCCGGAAATTTCTTCAGTGCCGCGACGCAGGCCCTCGTAAAAAAGGACATGAATCCAAGCTTCACGCCGTGCTGCTTCTCGAAGTCGCCCTTGTAGCGAGCGCGCAGCTCATTGACGGCCTGCAGATCGACCTCGTTGAACGAGGTCAACAGCGCCTGCGTCGACTGGGCCTGCACCATGCGTTCGGCGATGCGCGCCCGCAAGCGCGTCATCGGCACGCGCTGCGCGCTGCGTCCGGCGCGCGGCACCGGCGCGGGCGCCGGTGTGACGACCGCTGCCGCGGAGGCCGGCGCCGCGGCGCCATCCGCGCCTTTCGCGGCGAGGTGGCTGACGACATCCGCCTTGGAGACCCGGCCATCGCGGCCGGAACCGCTGAGCGCCGCAGGGTCGATGCGGTTCTCCTCGGCAACCCGCTTGGCGGCCGGGCTGAGTTTGGGTGCCGCGACACCGGCACCGGCCGCGGCGCCGGCGGCGACCGCCGGTCCGGCCGTCTTGGCGGCGGCCGCGCCGACGGTGGCGGCGGCGCCCGGCTCGACCAACGCCAGCAGCTGGCCGCTCGTGACGGTGGCGCCCTGCTCGATCTTGATTTCGGTCAGCACGCCGGCGGCCGGCGCCGGAACCTCGAGCACGACCTTGTCGGTCTCGAGATCGACCAGATTTTCGTCGCGGGCGACCGCATCGCCCGGCCGCTTGTGCCACGCGACCACGGTGGCGTCGGCCACCGATTCCGGCAGCTTCGGAACGCGAACTTCGATTGTCATGAACCTGTCCTGGTTTTTGCGGGTAATCGCATCGTGTGGCGGGACGCCTCTTCCGGCGGAATGCCGTGCAGCGCCGCCGTCACGAGATTCTTTTGTTGTTGATCATGCAAGGCCGGGATGCCGGTCGCCGGCGCCGCCGCGCCGGCGCGGCCGGCGTAAAGCAGTTCGTCCTTCGGACCGAGATTGGCCTGCAGCCGGTGGCGGATCTGATACCAGGCGCCCTGATTCTGCGGCTCCTCCTGGCACCAGACGATCTCACGCGCGTTCGGATATCTGCGGATGATCGCCTCGTACTCGTCCGACGGAAACGGGTAGAGCTGTTCGATGCGCACTATGGCGACGTGCTCGGTCTTGGCTTCGCGCCGGGCCTTCAACAAATCGAAGTAGACCTTGCCGCTGCAGAAGACGACGCGGGTCACGCCTGCCGGCCTGAGCTCGTCGATCTCGTCGATCACGTTGCGGAATGTGCCGGCGGCGAGATCCTCGAGCCGGGACACCGACAAGGGGTGGCGGAGCAGGCTCTTCGGCATCATGACGATCAGCGGCTTGCGCAGCTCGCGCACCATCTGGCGCCGGATCATGTGAAAGAGCTGCGCCGGCGTCGACGGCACGCAGACCTGCATGTTGTATTCGGCGCAGAGCTGGAGGAAGCGCTCGAGCCGCGCCGAGGAGTGTTCGGGGCCCTGGCCTTCATAGCCGTGCGGCAGGAACAAGCTCAGGCCCGAAAGGCGTCCCCACTTGGCTTCGCCGGAACTGATGAACTGATCGATGATGACCTGCGCGCCGTTGCAGAAGTCGCCGAACTGGCCCTCCCAGATCGTCAGGCAGTGCGGTTCGGTCGTCGAGAAGCCGTACTCGAAACCCATGACCGCCTCTTCCGACAGCACCGAGTCGGTCACCGTGAATTTCGGCTGGTCCGGCGAGATATGCTCGAGCGGCGTGAAGCTCCGCCCGGTCGACTGGTCGTGCAGCACGGCGTGGCGGTGGAAGAACGTCCCGCGGCCGCTGTCCTGGCCGGTCAGCCGCACCGGGTAACCCTCCTGCACGAGGCTCGCATAGGCGAGATTCTCGGCGCAGCCCCAATCGAGATCCTGTTCGCCGGCGACCATCTTGGTGCGCGCCGTCATGATCGCGAGCACGCGCGGATGCAGGGTCCATTCCCGGGGATACGTGGTGATCGCCCTGCCGAGAGCCCTTAGCCGCGGCAGGTCGACCCCGGTCTTGACGGGCTCGGACCAGTCGGCGCCCAGGTAGCGGCTCCAGTCCACCGTGAACTGATTGCCGATCAAGCCGAGCGCGGCGCGCGCCTGGGGGTGCCCCTGATCGAGACCCTCGCGATATTGGGCGATCATCGCCTCGGCATCCGCCGCCGAAACCGTGCCTTCCGCGGCGAGCTTCCCGGCGTAGCGTTCGCGCACGGTGGGTTTCTTGCGGATCACCTGGTACATCAGCGGCTGGGTCGCCGACGGCTCGTCGGCCTCGTTGTGGCCGTGGCGCCGGTAACACACCAGATCGATGACGACATCCTTGTGGAAATGCATGCGGTAGTCGAGCGCGAGGCGCGCGACGAAGCAAACCGCCTCCGGATCATCGGCATTGACGTGGAATATCGGCGCCTCGATCATTTTCGCCACGTCCGAGCAGTACAGCGTCGAGCGTGCATCGCGCGGATCGCTCGTCGTGAAGCCGACCTGGTTGTTGATGATCACGTGGATCGTGCCGCCGGTGAAGAATCCGCGCGCCTGGGACAGCTGCAGCGTCTCCATGACCACGCCCTGTCCGGCGAACGCCGCGTCGCCGTGGATCTGGACCGGCAGCACGCGCACGCCCGTGGCGTCGCCCCGGCGCTCCTGCCGCGCGCGCGCCGAGCCTTCGACGACCGCGTTGACCACCTCGAGATGCGAGGGATTGAACGCCAGCGCGACGTGAACGTTGCCGGCCGGCGTCTTCAAATCCGAGGAGAATCCCTTGTGATACTTGACGTCACCCGACCCGCGCAGCTTCAGCGGGTCGTACTGTCCCTCGAACTCGCTGAACAGATCGCGCGGCGCCTTGCCGAGTAGGTTGACGAGCACGTTCAAGCGTCCACGATGCGCCATGCCGATGATCGTCTCTTCGACGCCGCCGATGCCGCCCTGTTGCACGAGATCGTCGAGCAGCGGGATCAGGCTGTCGCCGCCCTCGAGCGAGAAGCGCTTCTGGCCGACATATTTGGTGTGCAGATAGCGTTCGAGCCCCTCGGCGGCCGTCAACTGCCACAGGATGTTGCGTTTCTCGTCCGCGCTGAAGCGCCGCTTGACCCGCGCCGATTGGAAATTGTCCTGCAGCCAGAGTCGCTGTTCCGTGTCGGAGACATGGGCGAATTCCGCGCCGATCGTGTCGGTGTAGATGAACCGCAGGAGGGCGATGATGTCCTTGAGCTTGGCGCGCGCCGGCAGCTCCGCGGTCCGGCTCCCGGTGTGGAACTCGGTCTCGAGGTCCGCTTCGTCAAGACCGTAATATCCGAGTTCCAGCACGGCCGGGCGCTGCGCGCGCTGCAGCCCCAGCGGGTCGAGGTTCGCGACCAGGTGCCCGCGATTCGCATAGACCTGAATCAGCCGCGACACGGCCCCTTGCTTGACCGCGTTCTCGTCGGAGCCCGTCGGCGTCGGGCCCGCGGGCGCCGGACGGCGGGATGCGTCGGCGAGCCGCGCGCGCACCGGTCCGTGCGCAATGTCCTGCGCGCCCGCGGCGATGCCGGCGAAGTAGCCGCGCCAGGCCGGATCCACGGATTCCGGATCCGCCAGAAACCGTTCGTAGAGGTCCTCGACGAACGCGGCGTTTCCGCCATAGAGCAGCGTCGTCGATGTCAGATCGTCGATGGATTGGTTCATTGGTGCGTCGTAGAGCGTCGAAACCGGGGAAAGTTCAACGCGATCGAGAGCTAGGGAAGTTGGCCGGTCATCGCCGAAGTTTAACGCAAGGCACCACATTATGGAATGTGACGCAGGCCGGGGTTTTTCAGAAAAGGCCCTGAATACCGAGCCTTCGCAACAACCAAAGCTCGTACAGGACGAGCGCGAGATATGCGCAAAGCACCGCGTACAGGGCCATTTCGACGCGGATCCGCCGCATGAAGCGATAGCGTGCGACCGCAACCAGCAGCACGACGCCCGAGCCCGTCAGCGCGGTCTTGCAGGCGGTGAACACCGCCGCGTCGCCGCCGACGACGAGCGCCATCACAGGATTCACCTCGAGCGCGCCGGCCGACAAGAGTTTCAGCGTCAAAAACGCATCACCGGTGCACAACAACAGGATCGAAATCGACACGAACAGCAGATGCGAGGCGTGCCAGTCGAGCGCGAACGAGTGCGCCTCGCCTTCCAAGCGGCGCGCGCCGCGGCGGCGCGGGTGAAATCCGCCGTACAACAGGGACCACCAGCGACGGCGGCGCCGGTCGGCGGCGCGGCGGTCGGCGGGGGCTGCGGATTCACTCATCGGCGACACTATCCGGGCTGATACCGCCGCGCGGCAAGCGCGATGCGTCATAATCCGGCCAAACGACCGGTAATTTTCGCGCCGGGCTGCGACGCTGCCATAATGAGGCCATGCTCAACACCGCCGGCGAATTTTCCGCGACGCGTCTGCAGCGGCTGTCGGACCGGCTGCGGACGGACGTCGACGAGGAGACGATTCCGGGCGCCGTCGCGCTGATCGTCCACGACGGCCGCCTGGTCTTCTTCGAATCCTTCGGATTCCAGAATCGCGCGCAACAGCGGCGCATGGCGCCGGACTGCATTTTTCGCATCGCGTCGATGACGAAGCCGATCACCGCGACCGCGGCGCTGCAACTGCTCGAGCGCGGTGAAATCACCCTCGCCGACCCGGTCGCCCGCTACCTGCCGGCGCTCGGTGCCGCCGTGGTGGGGCGCGACGGCATCGACCCGACGAGCGGCGAGCCCAAGCTGATCCTGGAACCGGTGCGGCGGGCCATGACGATCCACGACTTGCTGCGTCACACCGCGGGTTTCACCTACGGTCCGTTCGGCGACACGCTCGTCCATCGCGCCTACCGCGGCGCGAATCTGCTCGACGAGGCGCAAACGAACGCGGAACTGGTCGACAAGCTGGCCGGTCTGCCGCTCGCGTTCCAGCCGGGCACGACGTTCGAATACGGCATGTCGACCGACGTGCTCGGCCGGATCATCGAAGTGGTGTCGGGCCTCGGCCTGGACCGGTATTTCGCCGAACACATCACCGGCCCCCTCGGCATGCCGGACACCGGGTTCGGCATCAAGCCGGCGGCGCAGCATCGCCTCGCCGAGGCGCAGGCCGCTCCGGCCGCAGCGCCCGGCGCCGGGGCGGCACTGCCGCCGTTCGATCCGGCGCGGGCGACACGCTGGTGCTCCGGCGGCGGCGGCCTGCTGTCCACGGCGGCCGACTATGCGCGCTTTTGCCGGATGCTGTTGAATCGGGGCGAGGTCGGCGGCGTGCGCGTGCTCGCCCGCAAGACCGTCGACTGGATGACCAGCAACCATCTGCCCGACGGCATCGGTTTCGGCCCGCTGACGCGGGAACTCGGGCTCGCGGCGCCGCTGCCGGAACTCGGCCAGGGCTATGGACTTGGAGTCGGCGTGCGTGTGAGCCCGGGGCTGTCCGCGGTGCCCGGTTCAGCCGGCGATTATTTCTGGGGGGGCGCGACCGGCCCGTATTTCTGGGTCGATCCGCAGGAGCGGCTGATCTTCATCCTGATGCTGCAGGAACCGAACGCGGCGCGGCGCGCGCGTTACCGCTCGATGCTGCGCGCACTCGTGTACCAGGCGCTGGATTAGCCGCGCGTCGCTACGGCCGCGTCTTGCGGCGCAGGTTCTCCCAACTCGCGTCGGCGATCCAGCCGCCGTCCACCGGAAGGCTGACCCCGTTGATGAAGGCGCTGCGCTCGGAGTCGGCGAGAAAGGCGATCGCCTCGGCGACGTCGTCGGGCCGAGCGAACCGGGCCATCGGCACGCGGTCGATGATGTCCGCGTCGGAGTACGCGCCGCTGCCCTGGTCCGCGACGTCCATTTCCGTCTTGATCCAGCCTGGACAAACGGCATTGACGCGCACGCCGCGGCCGCCCCACTCCGCGGCGAGGGTGCGCGTGAGGCCGACGAGCCCATGCTTGGACGCGTTATAGGCGCTGCGATGGCTGACTCCAGCGAGGCCGGCGACCGATGCCACGTTGATGATGCTGCCGGCCCGTCGCTCGAGCATCTGCCGGCCGAGCGCGCGGCACAGCAGGAAGGGCGCGAACAAATTCACGTTCATGACCCGCTGCCAATCGGCGGCGCTCGTCGTCTCGGCCGGACAAATCAGGCTTACGCCGGCATTGTTGACCAGCACGTCGGCCGCACCGCATTTCTCCCCCACCCAGCGCGCGATGCCGTCGACGAATTCCTCGGACGCCACATCTCCGCAGAGCGCGTCGGCCGCGGCGCCGCCGGCGCGCAGCCGCGCGAGCGCCTCCGCCGGGTCCCGGCGGTCGAGGAGCAGCACGGAGAACCCGCGCGCGCCGAGCAGGGCGGCGGTGCGCAGCCCCAGGCCCTGCGCCGCACCGGTGATCACCGCGAGTTTCATCCGCGTCTCCTCCGCCCGTCTAGATGGTCGCGAGCGCGGCGGCGAAATCCGCGACCGGCATCGCCGCGAGCCTGCGCTGATCGGCAAACATCGCCTTGATCGCAGCGGCCTGCGCGGCGCCGTAATGGGCGTCGACGCTGCCCTGGAATTTCCGCACCAGCAAGGGCATTCCCTCGGCGCGGCGCTCGCGGTGGCCGATGGGCACGTCGACCCGGATGCGTTCACTCGCCGAACCGTCGTCGAAGAACACCTGCACCGCGTTGCCGATGTGGCGCTTGTCCGGGGCGTAGTATTCCTCGGTGAACTCGGGGTTCTCCGTGACCATCATTTTTGCGCGAAGCGCATCGATGCGCGGATCCGCGGCGACGTCATCCTCGTAATCCGCGGCCGTCAGGCGCCCGTAGATCAGCGCAATCGCCGTCATGTACTGGATACAGTGGTCACGATCCGCGGGGTTCGCGAGCGGACCCGTCTTGTCGATGATGCGCACGCCCGGTTCCTGGGTTTCGATCACGACGCGCTCGATCCCCGCCAGCCGGTCCTTGATCCGCGGATGCAGGGTCATCGCGGCCTCGACGGCCGTCTGGGCATGGAATTCGGCGGGGAAGGAGATCTTGAACAGCACGTTTTCCATCACATAACTCGAAAAAGCCCGGGGCAGCACGAGTTCGCGACCCCGGAACAGCGCGTCTTGAAAGCCCCAGGTCTTCGCGCTGAGCGCCGAAGGGTAGCCCATCTCCCCCTTCAGCGCGATCAACGCCAGGCGCACGCCGCGGCTGGTCGCATCCCCGGCCGCCCAGCTCTTGCGCGATCCCGTGTTGGGTGCATGCCGGTATGCGCGCAGCGTGCCGCCGTCGACCCACGCGTTGGACACCGCGTTCAATACCTGGTCGCGGGTGCCGCCGAACATCGCGGCGGCGACCGCGGCGGAGGCGACGCGCACCAGAAGCACGTGATCCAGGCCGACGCGGTTGAAGCTGTTCTGCAGCGCGAGCACGCCCTGGATCTCGTGCGCCTTGATCATGGCCCGAAGCACGTCGCGGACGATCAGCGGCTTGCCGCCGCGCGCGAGGTAATCCGCGACGGCGAGGATCGCGCCGAGATTGTCCGACGGATGGCCCCATTCGGCTGCGAGCCAGGTGTCGTTGAAATCGAGCCAGCGGATCATCGCGCCGATGTTGAACGCGGCGTTGACCGGGTCGAGTTCGTAGGACGTTCCCGGCACCCGCGCCCCGCCCTTCAGGCCGGCTCCCGGGACGACCGGGCCGAGGAGTCTGGTGCAAGCCGGGTATTCGAGGGCCTGGAGTCCACAGGCGAGCGTATCCATCAGGGAGTAGCACGCCGTCTCCTCCGCGAGCGCGCCCGGGGCCGAGCGCTCGACCGCGTAGTCGGCGATCGCGCTCAGGATCGCGTCCGGCGCGGGACGCACCGCCGATTTGACGTCGTCCGCCGGCGCTGGATGGATACCGGCCACGCTCACGGACGCTGCGCGAGCGGCACGAATTTCAGGCCATCCGGCCCGGTGTAGTTGGCGCTCGGCCGGATGATCTTGCCGTCCTCGCGCTGTTCGATCACGTGCGCGGCCCAGCCGCTGGTGCGGCTCATCACGAACAAGGGCGTGAACATCGCCGTCGGCACGCCCATCAGGTGATACGACACGGCCGAGAACCAGTCCAGGTTCGGAAACATGTTCTTCGCCGCCTTCATCGTCGCTTCGAGACGCGCGGCGATATCGAACAACTTCATGTCGCCCGATTCGGCCGCGAGGTCGTGCGCGACCTCGCGGATGACCTGGTTGCGCGGATCGGAAATGGTGTAGACGGGATGACCAAAGCCGATGATGACCTCCTTGTTCCCCACCCGGCGCCGCACGTCCGCGTCGGCCTCGTCCGGCGTCGCGTAGCGGCTCTGGATTTCGTAGGCGACTTCGTTGGCGCCGCCGTGCTTGGGCCCGCGCAGCGCGCCGATCGCGCCGGCGATGCTCGAATACAGGTCCGAGCCGGTGCCGGCGATCACCCGCGCGGTGAACGTCGAGGCGTTGAACTCATGTTCGGCGTACAGGATCAGCGAGGTGTGCATCGCACGCACCCAGTTCGCCGGGGCCTTGCGGCCGTGAAGGAGGTGCAGGAAATGCCCGCCGATCGAATCGTCGTCGGTCCGCAGTTCGATGCGGCGGCCGTCGCGCGCGAAGTGATGCCAATAACACAGCATCGATCCCAGACAGGCGAGCAGCCGGTCGGTGATGTCCCTCGCCCCCGCGGTCGAGTGCGCGTCGGCCTCGGGCTCCAGACAGCCGAGCGCCGACACGCCGGTGCGCAACACGTCCATCGGATGGCTGGCCGCCGGGAGGCGTTCGAGCACATCGAGAACCGCCCGCGGCAAGCCGCGCAGCGAACGCAGCTTCGCCTTGTAGGCGGCCAGTTCCACGGCGTTCGGCAGCCGCTCGTGCACCAACAAATGGGCGATTTCCTCGAACTCGCAGGTGGTCGCCAGATCGAGGATGTCATAGCCGCGGTAGTGCAGATCGTTGCCGGTCCGGCCGACGGTGCACAGCGCGGTATTGCCCGCGACCACGCCGGACAGCGCGACCGACTTCTTCGCCTTGAATCCCGGCACCTGGGTGTCGCCCTGTGACATCGTCATCTCCTCAACATCCGGTCATTTCTCTTTGCCGGCCGCGAACAGCCGGTCCAATTTCTCTTCGTAGGCATGGTAGTCCAGGTAGCGGTAGAGATCGGCGCGCGTCTGCATCGTGCCGACTACGTTCTTCTGCGTGCCGTCGCGGCGGATCGCCTCGTAGGTCGCGAGCGCCGCCGCGTTCATCGCGCGATACGCCGAACAGCAGTGCAGCACCAGATCGACGCCGACGGCGCCCAATTCCTCGCGCGTGAACAACGGCGTCTGACCGAATTCGGTGATGTTGGCGAGTATCGGCACCTTGACCGCGTCCTTGAAGCGCCGATAGGTCGGCAGGTCGGTGACCGCCTCCGGAAACACCATGTCGGCGCCCGCCTCGACGCAGGCCACCGCCCGCTCGAGGGCCTTGTCGATGCCCTCCCCGGCGAGCGCATCGGTGCGGGCCATGATCACGAATTGGTCGTCCGGGCGCGCATCGACCGCGGCTTTGACGCGGTCCACCATCTCTTCCTTGGAGACGATTTCCTTGCCCGGCCGATGGCCGCAGCGTTTCGCCTGGACCTGATCCTCGATGTGCAGGCCCGCGGCGCCGAACTTCGCGAATGACTTGACCGTGCGCGCGATGTTGAACGCACCGCCCCAGCCGGTGTCGGCGTCCACCAGCAGCGGCAGAGCGCAGGCGTCGGTGATGCGGCGGACGTCGATCAGCACGTCATCCATCGTGCTGATGCCGAGATCCGGCAGGCCGAGCGAGTTGGCGGCGACGCCGCCACCCGACAAATAGAGCGCCTTGAATCCACTGGCGGCCGCGAGGCGCGCGGTGTAGGCGTTGATCGCGCCGACGACCTGCAGCGGACGCTCGACGGCGAGCGCCGCGCGCAAGCGCGCGCCGGCGGAGGCTTCGACCGCGCCGTTCACCGGCGCACCGCGTGGATCTTCATTGAATTCTCCTCGGGTTGACCGAAAACTATAGACACAATACAAGCGCGTTCCAGTGACCAATCCGCTCAAATTGACTGTGAGAATCCGCCACATTGCGCCCGTCGAAACTCTCCCGGCGACGCACCGGTCCACTTGCGGAACGCGCGGTGAAAGGAACTGCGCTCGGAGAAGCCCAGCTCGAGCGCGATGTCCATGACGCTGCGGGTCGAATGGGTCAGGTAGCGCACGGCCAGGTCCCGGCGCAGCTGATCCTTGATCGACTGGAAGGAGGCGCCCTCCTCGTGCAACCGGCGGCGCAAAGTCGCGGCCGTCATGTGCAATTCCCGCGCGAGGGCCTCGAACTCCGGCATCTCCCCGGGCGCCGTCTGGCGCAGCCGACGGCGGATCCGCGCGCCGACGCTGCTGCCGTTCTTGTATTTGACGATGATGTTCTCGGGCGCCGCGCGCAGGAACTCCTTCAGAGTGCGCTCGTTCTGCACCACCGGCAGATCGAGCGCGGCCGCGGCGAACGTGATCGACGTGCAGGGCTGCTCGAATCGCAGCGACGTGCAGTACATCAGGCGGTATTCGGCGGCGTGCGGCGGTTCGGCGTAGCTGAATTGCGCCCGCTCGATCGCAATGCGCCGGCCGATCAGCCAGCAGGCGACTCCATGCACCAACATCAGGAACGTCTCGTGCGCGAACACGCGATTCGATGCGCGGCCCGCGGCCGTGCGCACCTCGATGCGCGCCTCCGGGCCGGCGCGCACGAGTACCCCCTCGATATCGTCGAGGATCAGCCGGTAGAAGCGCAGGCTGCGGTCGAGCGCCTGTCCGAGCGTGCGGCAGTGGATCAGCGTATGGCACAGCATCGCGAAACTGCCGGACTTCATCCGCCGCGAGTCCTGGCCGAAGAACTCATCGTCCAGCGTGATCGCGATCAACCGCCACAACTCCCCGTATTGTTTCGCCGAGACGCGCGCTTGCGGAACCTCGAGCAGGTGGGGCGACAGGCCGACCCTGGTGAGCAGTGCCTCGGCGTCGAGGCGCCGGGCGCGCACACCCGCGAGCGCCGCGATCACGAAGGTGATTGCGACGGTGCCCGGCTCGCCCGAACGCGCGGCGCCGCCGGCGCTCGCCGAACTCATGGCGCGGCAGCCGCGCCGGGCGGGCACGGCAGGATCAAGGGGTATCTGCGGTCGGCATCGGTACCGCGATTTTACGCGTTTTGGCGCGCGCGCGCCGAGCCGGTATGATCTGTATGATCCGCAGAATGTGCCCGTGCCGGCTGCGTGTCCTGTTCCTTTTGCTCGCGCTGGCGTCACCGGCCGCCCATGCCGCGGCACGGAGCGACGCCGGGTACGCCGCGCTGCCCGGACGTCCGGCGCCGCAGGAAGGCGCCCTGCTGGAAAAGGTCTATGCCGGTCACGCAGGCCCCCTGTGGAGCGGGGCGTCGCGGGTGACACCCCAGGGCGCGGCGCTCGCGGCGACGCTGCTGCGAGCCCGCGATTTTGGTTTGAACCCGCGGGACTATGCGGCCGCGTCGATCGCGGCGCTCGAAGCGCGTCTTGCGGTGTCCGCTGCGCCGCCGCTCGCGGATCGGATGCGCTTCGACGTCGCGTTGACCCGCGCCGCGATCCGGCTCGTCAGCAACCTGCATTACGGCCGCGTCGATCCCCGCGCGGCGGGATTCGAGATCGGACCACGACGCGAGGATCTGGACGTCGCCGCGGCGGTGCGCGCGCTTGCCTCCACGACGGACGTCGCCCGCGCGCTCGCGGCGGTCGAGCCCCCGTTCCTGCACTACCGGCTGCTCGAACACGCGCTCGCGTTTTACCGGGCGCTGCAGGCCGAGCCGGGCCTGACGCAGCTGCCGCCGCTGCCGGGGCGCGCGCTGCGCGCCGGCGACAGCTACGCGGGCGCGGAGACGCTGCGGCGGCGGCTGAGGGCGGTCGGCGACCTGGCACCCGCCGTCGGCGCCGACTCCGGCACGGCCATCGACCCGGCGCTCGACGCGGCGCTGATGCGCTTCCAGGAACGGCATGGACTCAACGTCGACGGCATCCTCGGGCGGCAGACCTTCGCCGTGCTGACGACGCCGATGGCGGTGCGCGTGCGGCAGATCGAGCTGACGTTGGAGCGCTGGCGGTGGCTGCCCGCGTTCACCGCCCCGCCGATCATCGTCAACATTCCACAGTTCCGGCTGTTCGCCTTTCCGACGGTGCTCGACCGGGCCGCGGGGCTGCTTCAAATGCCGGTCATCGTCGGCGAGGCTTATCCGCGCACCAGCACGCCGGTGTTCACCGGTTCGCTGACGACCGTCGTGTTCCGGCCGTACTGGGACGTTCCGCGCAGCATCACGCTGAGGGAGATGCTGCCGCAGATCCGCGCGCACCCAGGTTACCTCGCCCGCAACCATCTGGAACTCGTTGCCGGCCAGCGCGATGCGTCACCCGTGGTCGCCCCGTCGCCGGCGGCGATCGCCGCGCTCGCGGCCGGCCGGCTGCGTCTGCGGCAGCGGCCCGGCGCCGACAACGCGCTCGGACTGATCAAGTTCATCTTTCCGAATGCGCATGACGTCTACATGCACTCGACGCCGGCCCGTCACCTGTTCGCGCGGAGCCGCCGCGCCTTCAGCCACGGCTGCATCCGCGTCAGCGAACCGGTCGCGCTCGCCCGCTATGTGCTGCGCCAGGGCCCGGGCGTCTGGGACGATGCGCGCATCGAGGCGGCGATGAACGGCGCGGACGCGATGCGCGTGACGCTGCCGCATCCCGTGCCGGTCATGATCCTGTACGGCACCGCGGTCGCGACCGAATCGGGCCGCGTGCTGTTCTTCGATGACCTCTACGGACAGGATCGAAAACTCGAGGCGCTGTTGCGGCGCTGAGCCCTTTGCCGGATGGTGCCCCGGGCAGGAATCGAACCTGCGACCTAACGCTTAGGAGGCATTCGCTCTATCCACTGAGCTACCGGGGCAAGTCCCGGATTCCGGTCCACTGGTACGTGGTGGAGGAGAAGGGGATCGAACCCTCGACCTTCGCATTGCGAACGCGACGCTCTCCCAACTGAGCTACTCCCCCGGATACGCACTTCCGGCCCCCCGGAAAGGGCGACGAATACTATCAGCTAATTGGCGGAAACGAAAATCCGGATGCGTGGACCCCGGCCGCGGCGGCCGGGCCCGCCGGCTTTCATGGCACCATCGCATTCATGAACCTAGGGACCCGCCCGCGCCTCGAGATCGTGATCCTGTGCGCCGGCCAATCGCGCCGACTCGGATCGCCGAAGGCGCTCGCGCGCGTCCGCGGGGTCTCGCTGCTGCGCCGGACCGCGCGGCTCCTCGCCACGCTGGGCGCCGCCGAACTGGCCGCGATCGTGCCGCCCAAACATCGCCGCCATGCGCTCGAATTGGCCGGTGTCGACTGCAAAATCCACGTCAACCGGCGGCGCGCCGAAGGTCTGTCGAGCTCCGTGCGTGTCGGCGTCGCGCACGCCCACGGCGCGTCGGCCGTGCTGATCGTGCCGGTCGACCTGCCGGACCTGGATCGACGCGACCTCGTCCGCTTGGTCCGCGCCTGGCGTGCGTCACCGCGCCGCACCGTCGCGCGGCGCATCGGCGAAGGCGGCGGCGCGCCGTTGATCCTGCCGCGCGCATATTTCCCGGCGGTGCGGCGGCTGGAGGGGGACGTGGGATTGCGCGACTGGC
The DNA here is from genome assembly GCA_021780475.1 of Pseudomonadota bacterium. Taxonomy (GTDB): domain Bacteria; phylum Pseudomonadota; class Gammaproteobacteria; order Steroidobacterales; family Steroidobacteraceae; genus Bog-1198. The sequence goes on along the minus strand of JAJXYR010000274.1, from coordinate 4,689 downwards.
TGCGTACGCTGCCGGCCGACCGGCGCCGCTTTTTGTCGATGCCTTCCGCCGAGACCGACATCGACACGCCGCGGGACCTGCGCGCGGCGCGGCGTCGGCATCAGCCGCCGTGGAAGTGAGCGCCGAACGCGGCCACGGCCGCATCCACATCGTCGCGCGACACGTCCAGGTGGGTGACCAGCCGCGTCTGCGTGTCGACCGATGCCAGGATGCCGGCGGCCGCCAGGCGCGCCCGCAGTCCGTCGACCGCCGCGGGGGGAACCGCAACCCACAGGATGTTCGTCTGCGGCGCGGGCGCATCGAGCCCGAGCGCGCGCAGACCCGCCGCGAGGCGCGCCGCGTTGGCGTGGTCCTCCTCCAGGCGCGCAACGTGATGCTCGAGCGCATAGAGGCCGGCCGCCGCGAGAATGCCCGCCTGGCGCATCCCGCCGCCCAATGCCTTGCGCCAGCGCCGCGCGGCATCGATGAACGGCGCCCTGCCCAACAACAGCGTGCCGGCCGGCGCGCCCAGGCCTTTCGAGAGGCACAATGACACCGAATCGAAGCCGTCGACCGCGGCGCGCTCGTCGCCCCCCTGCCGCACGATCGCGTTGAACAGCCGCGCGCCGTCCAGATGCGTCGCCAGGCCCCGCTCGCGGGCCAGCCGCGTCGCTCCGCGCACGTAGGCCGGCGGCAGCACCCGCCCGCCGATCGTGTTCTCGAGCGCGAGCAGCCGCGTGCGCGCGAAATGAATGTCCGCGGGCTTGATCGCCGCGGCGATGCTCTCGAGCGCGATCGAGCCGTCGGCCGCGTTCGTGAGCGGCTGCGGCTGGATGCTGCCGAGCACCGCCGCGCCGCCCTGCTCGTATTTATAGGTATGGGCGTCCTGGCCGACGAGATATTCATCGCCGCGGCCGCAATGCGCCATCAGCGCCGCGAGATTGCTTTGCGTTCCGGTCGGAAAGAACAGCGCGCCTTCGAAGCCGAAGCGCCCGGCGGCGAGCGCCTGCAGGCGGTTGACGGTCGGATCATCGCCGTAGACGTCGTCGCCGACCGCGGCCTCGGCCATCGCGCGGCGCATACCGGTCGTGGGTCGCGTCACCGTATCGCTGCGCAAATCGATCAGGCATTGCGGCATGGTCATCGCGGCCTCGTCAGTGGATCTGTTCGAAGCCATATTTCTTGAATATGGCGGCGCCGGCCGGCCCGCGCATGAACGCGAGCAGTCGGCCGGTCCCGGCGTGCGCGCTCACGGTGAGCGCCGCCGGGTAAACGATGGGTGCATGGGTCCCTGCCGGAAATTCGCCGACGATCCGGACGGCCGGGTCGATGATCGCATCGGTTCGATAGACGACTCCGAGCGGCACTTCGCCGCGGGCGACGAATTCGAGGGCGACGCGCACATTATCGGCGCGGACGAGATTCGCCGACACCTCCGGCCACACGCCGAGCGCGGTGAGCGCCGCCCGACTATAGCGTCCGACGGGGACGGAATCCGGATCCCCGATCGCGAGACGCCCGCCTCCAAGGGCCGCGCCGATCGGAAAATGCGGCCCGATGGTCAAGCGAACGCGGCTGGCCGCCGGCGCGATCAACACGAGGGAATTGCCGGCGAGATTGCAACGCGACGCGGTGCGGATCAGGCCGCGGCTCTGCAAGTCGTCCATCCACGCCGTGTCGGCGGAAATAAACAGGTCGGCGGGCGCGCCGCTCACGATCTGCCGGGCGAGCGCCGAACTCGCGGCGAACGAGGTCTTCACGCGCAGACCCGAGACGTGTTCGAACGCGCGCGCCAGCTCCCCGACCGCCTCGGTCAGCGAGGAAGCCGCGAACACCGTGATCGTGGAGGCGGCCGCGGGCGCGGGGACTTGCAGGGCGAGGCACACGAACCCGAGGCCGATGATCCAGCGTCGCGCAAACCCCATACCCGCTCTCCGAACCGTGCCGTGCCTGCGCGGCATCATCCACGATTCATGGTCCCGGACTCAAGTCCGGAGAGCGGCGATCAGGCCGCGGCTTCGGCGACGAATTTTGCGTAGCGCGCGTCGACTCCGCAGATGTGCGCCTTGAGCCAGGTCTTGAGGAACATGAAGAACTGCGGTGTCAGCTTGCCGGAACGCTGAAACTCCTGGACGAACTCGGTCACGCGACCGAGCAATGTCTTGTGCACGCCGGCGTGGATGCGCAGTTCCGGATAGCCCACGCGTTCCATGTACGCCTCTTCGTCGGCGAAGTGCTTGACGGTGTAATTGACGAACTCGGTCAAGGCCTTGCCGACGATGGGCGCCGCCGCACCCGCCTCGTGCAGACTGTGCAGCTTGTTCATCAGGCCGATCAGGGTCTGGTGTTCACCATCCATGTCACGCACGCCGAGGCTGAATTTGGATGCGTCCCATTCGAAGAAGCTGCTCATGATTGAAACCCTTTGGCGGAAGAAGAGCCCATTGACCGTTGGTTCGGCAGCGCGGACGCAAACTTTAGCGCGCCGGCGGACGGGCGGCCCGGGCGCACGGTGCGAAAGCGGATACACTGGCGGGGACTCGGCTCGCCGGAGGACGCCCGATGCTGACCCTGTTTACTTATTACCGCAGTTCCGCCGCGTTTCGCGTGCGCATCGCCCTCGCGCTCAAGGGCTTGGATTACGACGCGGTGCCGGTTCACCTGCAGCGAGACGGCGGTCAGCACCGCACGGCCGAGTTCGCCGCGCGCAATCCTGCGCGGCTGATCCCCGCGCTGGACGTCGACGGCAGCGTGCTGACGCAATCGCTCGCGATCCTCGAATACCTCGAGGAGACGCACCCGGAGCCGCCGCTGTTGCCGGTCGGCGCGTTGGCGCGGGCCCGTGTGCGCGCCCTTGCGCTCGCGGTCGCCTGCGACATGCATCCGCTCAACAACCTGCGTGTGCTGCGCTACCTCGCCGGCGAACTGAAACTCGACGAGGAGCGGCGCAGCCGCTGGTACCGACATTGGGTGGAGACCGGCTTCGACGCGCTCGAAGCGATGCTGCGCCGGGATCGGCCGGAGGGACCTTATTGCCATGGCGAACGGCCGGGCCTCGCCGATTGCTGCCTGGTGCCGCAGGTCTTCAACGCGCGGCGCTTCGACATCCCGCTGGAGCCCTACCCCTCCATACTGGCGGTGCACGACGCGTGCATGCGCCTCGCCGAGTTCGAGCGCGCCGCGCCCGCGGCGCAGGCCGACGCCGAATAGCGGCATCGCGTCCGACGGCACCGCCCGAGCCGTATCGATCCTCAGTCGTCGTCCGCCGCGGCCGACGGCCGATGCCGGACGCCGTCGATCTGGCCGAGGTGCCGCAACAGCGGCGTCATCGTCAAGCCCTGCGCGAAAATCGAGAATGCGACCACGGCGAACGATACCGTCATGATGTCCCGGTGGAGCGGCAGCGTAGCCGGCAGTTCGAGTGCGAGGGCGAGCGCGAGGGCGCCGCGCAAACCGCCCCAGAACAGCACGTGCTGGTGGTTCATCTCGACCCGCAGGCGGCTGCGCGCGAACAGCGCGCAGGGCGGATAGATCGCGACCGCGCGGCCGAGCGTCACCAGCACGATCGCGGCGGCGACCGGACGCCACAAGCCGTCGAAATGCAGCTCGGCCTCGCGGCTGCCGATCAACAGGAACACGAAGGAGTTGATGACGAAGCCGGCGTACTCCCAGAACGCGCGCACGGCCGCGTGACCGCCGCCCGATGTGCCCCGCAGGCCGCGGAAGTTGCCGGTCACGAGTCCCGCGGCGAGCGCGGCGATGACTCCGGAGAAGTGCCAGTGCTCGGCCAGCAGGAACGATCCGTACGCGGTCAGCGTGGAAAACGTGATTTCCACCAGGTGGTCCTTGGTGCGTCCCGCGAGCAGCGTCAACGCGAAGCCCGCGGCCGCGCCGCAGGCGATGCCGCCGCCGATCGACAGCATCAGCGTTCCGGCGGCCTGCGCCGCGTCGAGGCCGGCGCCGCCGGCGAGGACGAGCGCCGTCGTGAACGCGACCGCCGCCGTGCCGTCGTTCAACAAGCTCTCCGCCTCGACCAAACCGCGCAAGCGGCCGTGCACGCCCGCCTCCTTGAAGGTCGCGATCACCGACACCGGGTCCGTCGCCGCGATCAGCACGCCGAAAACGACCGCGCTCACCCAGGGCCAGCCGACCGCATAGTGCATGCCGACGGCGGTGACCAAGGCCGCGAGCGCGAGGCCGAGCGTCGCCAGCAATCCGACCACGGGCAGATCGCGCTTGAACTGCGGCCAGCGCATGTACAAGGCCGCCTCGTACACGAGCGGCGGCAGAAAGACCGAGTAGATGAGCTCGTTCGACAATTGCAGCTTGACGTGAAACGGCAGGAAGGTCAGGCCGATACCGGCGAGCACCAGCCCCACGGTATAGGGCATGCGCAGGCGGCGCGTCAGCATCGCGACCAGCGCCGCGCTGAACAGCAGAACCCCGAATTGCAACAGCACCGCCTTCATCGGCGGCCATGGTATCAGCGGGACGCGCTATGCTGCGAGACAGCGATTGCGGCCCGCGGTCTTGGCCTGGTACAGGACGGCGTCGGCGCGCTCGAACGCGAGTTCGGCGGTGTCCGCCGCGCCGAACTCGGCGATGCCGCAGGAGGCGGTCACGGGCACCGGCGTGCCGCGAAAATGAAAGCGCAGCGCGGCGACGGCCGCGCGCATCTGCTCGGCGAGCGGCAGCGCGGCGGCGCCGTCC
>JAJXYR010000072.1 GCA_021780475.1 Pseudomonadota bacterium | reverse complement strand
TACCAGGGGCGCGTTCACCGGTGCCACGGCCGATCGCAAGGGCTGGGACTGCAATGCCGCCGGCAAGGCCGAGGTTCCGCCCGCGCCGGCACCCGCACCGGCACCCGCACCGGCACGCGCACCCGCACCCGACCCTGCTACTGCCCGTGCGCCCGCACCCCCGACCGACGTGCGCACCGATCATAGCGATCGGTTCGCGTTGGCGAAGCCGCCGCCGAAATCGAATGCGAGCGAACGCCAGAAGATCATCACCCTGCGCATCGTTGCGCTGGGAGATGCCCGTTGGAGCGGTCAAAAACTGCTCGATGCATTCGAAATGCAGGGGCTGGCCTTTGGTCGTTACCAGGTTTTTCACCGCAATCATGCGGATGGGCGCAGCCTCTTCTGCGTCGCGAGCCTCGTCGAACCGGGCACCTTCGATTTGGAGCGGATGCCGGACCAGGAATTCCGCGGCCTGTCCTGCTTCGCGGTGCTGCCCGGACCGCTCGAACCGCTGCAGACTTACGAGGCCTTGATTGCCACCGCGCGCCGCTTGGCGGAGAGCCTGACCGGAATGGTCCAGGACGGCAGGGGGCTTCCCCTGTCGCCGCAGCGTGCGGCCTCGCTGCGCGACGAAGTCGCCCAATTTGGCGGATGAACGCGGGCGGCGATTCGACGGTCGATGACGCCAGGCGGCGTGTCGCCGAATTGCGCGAGCTGATCGAACGCTACAACCGGCGCTATTACATGCTGGACGATCCGGAGGTGCCGGACGCCGAGTACGACCAGCGGATGCGGGAACTCGAGGAATTGGAGCTGCGATTTCCCGAACTCGCCGCCGCCGATTCACCGACCCGTCGGGTGGGTGGCGCGCCGGCCGCCGCGTTCGCCGCTGTGCGCCATCGCGTGCCGATGCTGTCGCTGGAAAACGCGTTCTCCGATCAGGAGGTGCTCGACTTCGACCGGCGCGTGCGCGAGCGATTCCCGCGGCACAGCGCCGTGCGATATTCCGCCGAACCCAAGCTCGACGGGCTCGCGGTCAGCGCGACCTACGAAGACGGCGCGTTCGTACGGGCCGCGACCCGGGGTGACGGAGAGACCGGCGAGGACATCACGCAAAATCTGCGGACGATCCGGTCGCTGCCGTTGCGCCTGCGAGCGGCCGATGTGCCGCGGGTGCTCGAGGTGCGCGGCGAGGTCTTCATGCCGACCGCCGGATTCGAGCGGTTCAATCGTGAGGCCGCCGCCCGCGGTGAGAAGACCTTCGTCAATCCGCGCAACGCGGCCGCCGGCAGCCTGCGTCAGCTCGATCCGCGGGTCAGCGCGCGGCGTCCGCTCGAGATGTTCGTATACGGTGTCGGCTACGTCGAGAACGGAAACCTCCCTGACAGCCAGGGCGCGCTGCTCGCGGCGCTGCGGCGCTGGGGCTTCAATGTCTCTCCGGAGGTGCGGACCGTCGAATCGATCGACGGGTGCCTGGCCTATTTCCGCCGGATCGGCGAGGAGCGCCGCCGGCTTGCCTATCAAATCGACGGCGTCGTGTACAAGGTGGACGACCTAGCGATGCAGCGCGAGCTCGGCGCCGTCTCGCGCGCGCCGCGCTGGGCCATCGCGCACAAATTTCCGGCCGAAGAGGCGCTGACGACCGTGCGCGGCGTCGAATTCCAGGTGGGCCGCACCGGCGCCTTGACGCCCGTCGCCCGTCTCGCGCCGGTGCATGTCGGGGGCGTCACCGTCAGCAACGCGACGCTGCACAACTTCGACGAATTGTTGCGCAAGGACGTTCGCATCGGCGACACGGTGGTCGTGCGCCGGGCCGGGGACGTGATCCCCGAGGTCGTCAGCGTCGTGCCGGAACGGCGGCCGGCGCATGCCGAGCCGGTCGCGCTGCCGGCGGTCTGTCCCGTATGCGGTTCGCCGGTCGTGCGAGACGCGGATCAGGCCGCCGCACGCTGCAGCGGCGGCCGCAGCTGCCCGGCCCAGCGCAAGGAGGAGATCAAACACTTCGCGTCCCGCCGCGCAATGGACATCCAGGGTCTCGGCGACAAGCTCATCGAACAGTTGGTGGACGCCGGGCTCGTGCGCACGCCCGCGGATGTGTTTGCGTTGCGGTTCGAGACCTTGTCGGAGCTCGCGCGCATGGGCGAGAAGTCGGCGCGCAATCTGCTGGCGGCGATCGAGACGGCCAAATCGACGACCTTCGCCAGGTTTCTGAACGCGCTGGGAATTCGCGATGTGGGCGAGGCGACCGCGGCGGCGCTCGCGCGCCATTTCGGCACGCTTCAGAATCTGCGCCGGGCGGGCGAGGCGGAACTGCTGGAGGTCGTGGATGTGGGGCCCGTGGTCGCGGCGAACGTCGCGGCGTATTTCCGCGACCCCGTCAATGCGGCGGTCGTCGATCAGTTGCTCGCCGCGGGCGTCCGTTGGCCGCCGGGGAGGGCCGAGGCGCGGGGCGGCAAGCTGTCGGGCCGTACGTTCGTGCTGACCGGCACCCTCGACGGCCGCACGCGCGACGAGGCGGCCGCGGCGATCGCCGCGCTCGGCGGCAAAGTCTCGGGGAGCGTCTCCAAGAAGACCGATTATGTGGTGGCGGGAAAGGATCCCGGATCGAAGCTCGACAAGGCGGTCGGGCTGGGCGTCGCCGTGCTCGACGAACGGGCTTTCGAGCGGCTGCTGGCGGAGTGAGAATCGCCGGACACGGACGCGCCGCAATCGGCGCGCCGTGTCCGGCGGAGACTTACAGCGACTTTTGCACCGTCGCCGTCTTCTTCAGCTGTTCGACGTATGCCTGCAGCTTTTTCTGCATCAGCTGGGTCTCGACCTGCTGCTTGACCTGATCGAACGGCGGCGGGGCGAGCGGCCGCGTGTCGATCAGCTGGATGATGTGCCAGCCGAATTGCGTCTGCACCGGCTCCGGCGTGATCTCACCCTTTTTCAGCGACTTGACCGCGTCCGCGAACGGCTTGACCATCCGCGACGCCTGGAACCAGCCGAGGTCGCCGCCGCTGTCCTTCGAGCCGTCGATCGAGTCGGCTTTCGCGAGCGCGGCGAAATTGGCGCCGGCCTTCAACTTCTTCGTCAGCGAGTCCGCCAGAGCCTTGCTGGAAACCAGGATGTGTCGCGCGTGGTACTCGGTCTTGTCCATGCTGGCGACCGCGGTGTTGTACTCGGCCTGAAGGTCCGCCGCGGTCGGCTCCTTGCCCTTCAGGTACTTCTGCGATTCCGCGTCGGCCAGCAGGTGCATCCGCTCGACCTGCAGTTCGGCGGCGGTCTGTGGGTCCTTGTCCAGACCGTCCTTGGTGGCCTGATCGGCCATCAGCTGCATGCTGACGAGTTGGTCGAGGACCTGGCTGCGCTGCTCGGGTGTCAGCTGCGAGGCATCCTTGCTGCCGCGGGTCAGGGATTTGACGTAGAAGTCGTAGGCCTCGCGCGAGATTGCCGTGCCGTTGACGTTGGCCACGGCATCGGCGGGCGCGGCATCCGCTTTCGGCGCCGCCGCGTCGGGCTTTTTGGCGCAGGCTGTGAGCGACAGGAGCGACAGGGCAAGGACGGCCGCGGAGCACCGACGCAGGCGCGCGGACGGAGATAATTGGCTCATGGAATCCCTCGGTTGAAGAGAAAATCAGGGTGGGCGACCGGGTATCGACCATCGACGCCCGGCCAGGGCGCCGTTCATCGAGCCGGCCGGGGGGCGAGAGTGTATCCCGAGCCGGGTCGGGGCGCCAAAAATATCGCCGGCCGGCCTGGGCCGCCGGCCTTCAATCGGGTGCCCGGGCGTCCAGCGCCAGCGCGTGGACGTCGGTTTGCATCATGTCGCCGAGGGCCGCGTAGATGCGCCGGTGCCGGGCCACCGGGGAGAGGCCTGCGAACGCCGCGGCGACGATGAAAATTCGAAAATGGCCGAGGCCGCCGGCGGCGCCCGCGTGGCCCGCGTGTTGCGCGCTTTCATCGACGATGCGCAATTCGACCGGCGCAAAAGCCGATTCGAGTCTCTCGCGCAGGCGCAGTTCACGATTTGATGGCGGCATCGTCTGGCCCTCATGCACCTTCGGCCGTGTCGGGCTTCGCCCGGCCGTACAGCCAGAACACCTGGGGGATCATGAACAGGATCATCGCCAGGGTCAGGCCGAACACCTTGAAATTCACCCAGACGGCGTCCGAAAAATGCCGCGCGACAAAGATATTCAGGCCGGCGAGCAGCGCGAACCATGCCGCCCAAGCCGCGTTGATGATGAGCCAGGTGCGCGGCGCCACCTCCAACTCTCCGTCGAACGCCCCCTCGAGCATGCGCCGTGCGAGCGGTACGCGGCCGACGAGCGCGCTGCCGAGGAAAGCCATCGCGGCCAGTCCGAGCAGAACCGTCGGCTTCCATTGGATGAATCTTTCATCGTGCAGCGCCAGCGTCGCGGTGCCGAGCACCAGCGCGACGGCCGCGGTGACCGCGTGCATGGTCTTGAATTTACCGGTGCGCAACCGATGCATGATCAGCAGCGCCACGCAGGCGGCCATCAGGGCGCCGGTCGCCCAGTAAATGCCGTACAGTTTGAACACGGCAAAAAAGATCAATAGCGGCAGCCATTCGAGCAACTGGTTCATGCGGCTATTATAGCGGACGATCATGAGCATCTATCTGGAACTGCACCCGGTCTCCCCCCAGCGCCGCTTCATCCGCCAGGCCGTCGAAGTGCTGCGCGGCGGCGGCGTCATCGTTTACCCGACCGATTCGTGCTACGCGCTCGGCTGTCACATCGGCGACAAGGAGGCTTTGCTTCGCATCAGCGAGATCCGGGAAGTGGACCGTCAGCACCATTTCACGCTCGTCTGCCGCGATCTGGCCGAGGTGGCGCGGTATGCGCTCGTGGAAAATTGGCAATATCGGCTGCTGCGCGCGTCGACGCCCGGACCCTACACGTTCATTCTCAAGGCGTCGAAGGAGACGCCGCGCCGCTTGAAGCACGAGCGACGCGGCACGATCGGTTTGCGCATTCCCGATCACCCGGTTACCGGTATGCTGCTCGCGGAACTCGGCGAGCCGATCATGAGTTCGACGCTGTTGCTGCCCGGCGAAGAGCTGCCGCGAACGGACGCCCGGGAGATCGATCACTTGTTGGGCCGCCGGGTCGACATGGTCCTCGACGGAGGAAACTGCGGCCTCGTGCCGACGACCGTCATCGACATCTCCGGCGACCGGGCGGTAGTCGTGCGCGCCGGCCGCGGTGATGTAAGCCCCTTTGTCGACCCGGCAAACGTATAATGACGCCGAAACGCCGGCGATTCTTAAGGCTAACTCTGACGAAATGAGTGTAACCGTTGAATTTGAATGTATTTCTTACGAAGATATCGGTGTGGGCCATTCCCGTCTTGCTCGCGATCACGCTCCACGAGGTCGCGCATGGCTGGGCGGCCCGCTATTTTGGCGATCGCACGGCTGAGTTGCTCGGGCGCCTGAGCCTGAATCCGTTGCGGCATGTCGATCCGGTGGGCACGTTGCTCGTGCCGGGGATCCTGCTCGCCTTCGGCGGCCCCCTGTTTGGATGGGCGAAGCCCGTGCCGGTGGCGTTTGCCGCGCTGCGTAACCCGCGTCGGTCGGCGATTTGGGTCGCGCTGGCCGGTCCCGCCGCGAACCTCCTGATGGCCGCGATGTGGTGCGCGGTTTTAGGCCTGATCGTGCATTTCAACGGGTCGGTGACGCTCGTTGGCTGGATCGCGCTGATGGCGCAGGCGGGCATCGTGATCAACGTCGTGCTCGCGTTGTTCAATCTGCTGCCGATTCCGCCGCTCGACGGCGGTCGGGTGGTCGCCGGGCTGTTGCCGCCGCGGATCGCGGCGAGTTACGAGCGCATCGAGCCGATCGGCCTGTTGCTCGTCCTCGGCCTGTCGGCGTTCGGGTCGTTCGGTTGGCTGTTCGATCCGGCGTATCGGGTCGTCGGCCAGGTCATCGGCCTGCTCATCGGGAATTCGGCATGAGTTCGAACGTGCAAAATCGCCGCGTGCTGTCCGGTATGCGCCCGACGGGCCAGCTGCACCTCGGCAACTACCATGGTGCGCTCAAGAACTGGGTCGAGCTGCAGTACCAGTACGAGTGCTACTTCTTCATCGCCGACTGGCACGCCTTGACGACGGGATACGAGGACACATCCAGGCTGGAGGAATACGTCTGGACGATGGCGATCGACTGGCTGGCCGCCGGCATCAATCCCGGCGTCTCGACGCTGTTCATCCAGTCGAAGGTGCCGGAACATGCCGAACTGCATTTGCTGTTGTCGATGATCACGCCGCTCGGCTGGCTGGAGCGGGTGCCCTCGTACAAGGATCAACAGGCCCAGTTGGCGGAGCGGGATCTCGGCACCTACGGGTTCCTGGGTTATCCGCTGCTCCAGTCGGCGGACATCCTGCTGTATCGGCCGCAGTACGTGCCGGTCGGCGAGGATCAGGTGGCCCACGTCGAGATCACGCGCGAGATCGCGCGGCGCTTCAATCACATCTACGGCCGCGAGACGGAGTTCGAACTGAAGGTCGAAAAGGCGATCAAGAGCCTGGGATCGCGCAATTCCGCGCTGTATCGGACGCTGCGCAAGGAATTTCAGGAGAAGGGTGATTCCGAGGCCCTTTCGAAGGCCCGTGCGCTGCTCGATTCGAACGCGAGGCTCACCGTGGCCGACCGCGATCGCCTGCAGGGCTATCTCGAGGGCACGGGGATTTCGGTACTGCCGGAACCCGAGGTGTTGTTGACCGCGACGCCCAAGGTGCCGGGCCTCGACGGCCGCAAGATGTCGAAGTCCTACGGCAACACGATCGGGCTGCGCGAGGACACCGATTCGATCGTCAAGAAGCTGAAGACCATGCAGACCGACCCGGCGCGGGTGCGGCGGACGGATCCGGGCGATCCGGAGAAGTGCCCGGTCTGGGACCTGCACAAGGTCTATTCCTCCGATCAGACGCGCGACTGGGTCCAGAGCGGGTGCCGGAGCGCGGGAATCGGCTGTCTCGAATGCAAGACGCCGCTGATCGAGAAGGTCGTCGAGGAGGTCGCCGCCATCTCCAAGAGGGCGCAGGAGTACGAGGACAATCCCGACGTCGTCCGCGGCATCATCGCGCAGGGCTGCGAACGCGCGCGCGAGGCTGCGCGCGACACCCTGGACGTGGTGCGGCACGCCATGGCGATGGACTACCGATGAGCGCCGAAGTCGAACCGGTCGAACCGGCCCAGCCCGTCGCGCCCGGGGAGGCCGCGACCGCGCATCCGGCACCCGAACAGGGCGAGATGCCGTTCGCGGTCGTCGAGGGTCAGCCGATCACGGTGCTGCCGCGGGACCTTTACATCCCCCCGCAAGCGCTCGAGATATTTCTCGAGGCTTTCGAGGGGCCTCTCGACATGCTTCTGTACCTGATCCGCAGGCAGAATCTCGACATCCTCGACATACCGATCGCGGAGATCACGCGTCAATACATGCGTTACATCGAGCTGATGCAGGTTCTCCAGCTCGAACTCGCCGGTGAGTATCTGTTGATGGCCGCGACGCTTGCCGAGGTCAAATCGAGAATGCTGCTGCCGCGCATTCACGGCGACGAGGCCGCGGAGGATGCCGACCCGCGCGCGGAGCTGGTGCGCCGGCTGCAGGAATACGAGCGGTTCAAGCGTGCCGCCGAGGGCATCGACCGGCTGCCGCGCCTCGAGCGCGATACCTGGGTCGCGACCGCCGAGGTCGCCGAACGCAAAGTCGTGCGCATCCCTCCGCAGGTCACGCTGCAGGACATGCTGGCGGCGTTCCAGGATGTGCTCGCGCGCAGCGACATGTTCGCCCATCACCACGTGCAGCGCGAGCCGCTGTCCGTGCGTCAGCGCATGACCGACGTGCTGTCGGCGCTGGACGGGAGCGACTTCGTCGATTTCGTCAAGCTGTTCCGTGCGGACGAGGGCCGCCGCGGCGTGACGGTGACATTCATCGCCGTGCTCGAACTGATGCGCGAGGGGCTCATCGAGATCCAGCAGTCCGAACCGTATGCGCCGCTGCACGTGCGCCGCGGCAAACCTTCCGGCAAGCCGGCGTCGGACGACGACGACGACGACGTCGCCGACGATGCGGCCGCCAACGATGAAATCGCGAGATCTTGAGATGAATGAAACCTACGTGAAGAATGTGGTCGAGGCGGCTCTGCTTGCGGCCGGGCGGCCGTTGTCGCACGACGAACTCGTGGCGGTTTTCGACGAACGTGACGGCGTCGACGCGGCGATCGTCAAGACCGCGCTGGGGGAGTTGAACGCCGACTACGATGCGCGCGGCATCGAGATCATCGAGGTCGCGAGCGGCGTGCGGGTGCAGATCAAGCCCGCGTTCGCCGGGCCGGTGGCGAAGCTCAATGTCGAGCGGCCCGCCAAGTATTCCCGGGCACTCCTGGAGACCCTGGCGCTGGTCGCCTACCGGCAGCCGATCACGCGCGGCGAGATCGAGCAGATCCGCGGTGTCGCGGTCAATCCGAACATCATCAAGACGCTGCTGGAGCGGCACTGGATTCGCATCGTCGGCCATCGCGACGTGCCCGGACGGCCGGAATTGCTGGGCACCACCCGGGACTTTCTCGACTACTTCGGGTTGAAGCGGCTCGACGATCTGCCGACGCTAGCGCAATTGAAGGAACTCGAGGACTTGCGCATGCAATTGAGCCTGCCCGGCGCGGTGCCGATCGCCGAACCGATCGCCGAACCGAGCGCCGAGCCGATCGCCGAGCCGACGGCCGAGCCGACGGCCGACAACGTCGCCGCGCAAGCGCAGTCTTAGATGCGCACGCGCCCGACACGAGGTGACGCGGCTCCGGGCGCGGATCGCGTGCAGAAGGTGCTGGCGGCGGCCGGCATCGGCTCGCGGCGCGAGGTGGAGCGGTGGATTCGCGAGGGTCGGCTGCACGTCAACGGGGTGGCGCCCGCGCCCGGCGTGAAGCTCGAGCCGGGAGACCGGGTCACGCTGGATGGCCGGCCGGTGCGCTGGCGCGCCGTGGCCGGCAAGGAATCCCATGTGCTTCTATATCATCGCTCGCCCGGCGATGCGCTCGACTTGAAGATCGCGACCTCGCGTGCGGCCGAACACCTGCGCCTTCCGCGGACCGGCGGGCGCTGGCTGGCGATTCAACCGCTGCCGCCCGTCGATGGCGGCCTCGAGATCGTGACCGACGATGGATCCTGGGCGCACCGCGTTTCCAGGGGCGCGCACCTGCTGACGATGGACTACATGCTGCGGATGCGCGGGCCGTTGACCGTGGATCTGGTCGAGGAGTTTCGCACCGCGACGGAAAGCGACGGCGAGACGCTGACGATCCTGCAGGCCGCGGCAAATTTCGGCGAAGGCTCCAACCATTGGTTGAACGTCACCGCTCGCGCGACGCGGCCCGCGCTCGTGCGTCATTGGTGGGCGGCGCGCGGCATCATCGTCGGGCGCTTGATGCGCGTGCGGTTCGGACCGGTGCGGCTGGCGCGCGATCTGCCGCGCGGCCGTTCGCGCGCAATGACCCCGGCGGAGCGCGGTGAATTGCTCGCTGAAATCGAGGCGGCCGCCCGCCCGGACGCGCCGGCCGATGAACAGCCGCCTACTGAGCGTCGAAATAGCGGCCGTTGATACCGGCGCTTTCGGCGCTCAGCAGATAGATGAACGCGCCGGTCACGGCTTCGGGTGCGGGCAGCGTGTCGGGATTCTCGGCCGGATAGGCGGCGAAGCGCATCGCGGTGCGCATCGGTCCCGGATTGACGCTGTTGACGCGCACGTTCGATATGCCGTCCAACTCCTCGGATAACATCGCCCGCACCGACTCCAGCGCCGACTTGGCCGCGGCGTATGCGCCCCAAAACGGGCGCGGGTGTTTCACGATGCCGCTGCTCGCGAAGATCATCGACGCGTCCGCGGACCTTCGCAGGCACGGCAGCAGCACCTGGCTCAATATGAACGGCGCGGTCAGATTCACGTGCAGGACGCGGCACCACGTCGGCACGTCGTAGAGCGCGAGCGGGCTGCGGTCCCCGAGCATCGCGCCGGCATGGACCAAGCCGTCCAGCCGGCCGTATTCCCGGGCGATTGTCGACGCGAGCGCGTCGTATTCGGCGGCGGTGGCGGTCGCGAGGTCGAGCGGCGCGAGCGCGGGCTCCGGCCCTCCGTCCGCGACGATCCGGTCGTACACGGCCTCCAGCTTGCGGACGTTACGGCCGGAAAGGATGACGGTGGCGCCCGCACGCGCGCATTCGCGCGCCAGCGCACCGCCCAGCCCGCCGCTCGCACCGGTGATGAAGATCACGCGGCCCGCGAGCAGGCCGGGGCGCGTCGCGAAATTCTTTGGAATCATCGATGCCGACATGGGTGCTCCGGAGGTTGAATCAATGGGTGCGCGATGCGCGTCGGGCGGTGCGCCACGCCAGAAATAGGTCACGCACGGCGACCCCCGGCGCGCCCGGAGGCCGGCCGGCCCGCAGATGATGCGCGCCGAGCGCGGCCAGCACCAGCAGGCCGCGGTTCGCCGGTCGCTGCGGTGCCGGCAGTGCGAGAGCGGCCTGCGCGAAATGCCGCGCCGCCTGTGCGCGCGCGCGTTCAAGGTACGCACCGAGCGCCGCCCCCGGCGCGGCGGCGCACAGATCGTCGTTGCCGATGCCGTGGTCCAGTAATTCGCGCACCGGAAACAGGATGCGTCCGAACTGCGCGGCGCGCGGCTGGTCCTCGATCGCCCGCACGATATATTCCGCCGACGCGAGCGCACGGGTGCAGGCCCGCAATTCCACGGTGTCGGTGACGGGGGCCGCGAGTCGTGCGGCGGTCCGGAGCGGTTTGCCGATCAGATCGTCGGCGAAGTCGGACAGGTCGGCGTCGCGTTCGACGGGCGCGCCGGCCACGCAGGCGGCGGCCGCGGCGGCCGCGTCCTCCAGTGGGCGCCAATCGACCGCCGCGGCGCCGGGGAGCGCGGCGAGATATCGGCAGATCGGATGTACCGGCCGCGCCAGGGCGAGCCGCCGCATTTCCTCGCGCCACCATTCAATCTTCGCCGCGGCCACCACCGGGTCGGAACCGCCGTGCATCGCCGCGCGCCACTCCGCGAGCAGCGCAAAAGTGCCGAGCAGCGGCGCGCGCGCCGGCGTCCCCGCGAACAGCCAGCTGAAATAGCGGGCGCTTCCCGGAGGCGCCGCGCGTCTGCCGTAGGTCTCGTCCAGGCTGTTCACGCCGTCGAATCTGACCGTCGCGCGGCGAGCCAGCGCATCAGGTCGAGCGGCGAGTCCAGATCGCCGTCGCCGCCCCAGGCGTCGACGTCTTCGTCCGCCGAGAAATACCCGTATCTGGCGACCAGCGCCGGCATGCCCGCGGCATGCGCCGCCTGCACGTCTCGCGCGGCATCGCCGACGTAGACGCATTGGTCGGGGGCGGCGCCGGCTAGGGCGGCCGCGTGCAGCAGCGGCAGCGGATGCGGTTTGCGCTCGGCGACGGTGTCGCCGCTGACTACGCAGGCGAATCGCGTCCTCAAGTTCAATCGATCGATCAGGGGATCCGTGAGCCAGGCGGCCTTGTTGGTCACGATGCCCGCCGACAGGCCCTGTGCGTCGATCGCCTCGAGGACGGCGTCCATGCCCGGGAAGAGCTTCGTGTCGACGCACAGCGCGCCGCTGTACAGTTCGAGGAATCGCCGCTGCAGCGCGCGCGCGGCGGCTTCGTCGGCGTGTTCGAAGCCCGCGCGGACCACGCCGGCTGCACCGTGACTGACGCGCGGCCGCACCGATGCGAACGGCACGTCCGCGAGGCCGTGTTCGCGACGCAATGCATTCAGCGCGCGGTGCATGTCCGGCGCGGTGTCGAGCAGGGTTCCGTCCAGATCGAACAACACGGCGCGCAGCCGCGGCGGGCGTGGCATGTCAGCGCGCGACACGACGGAAATGCGCCAGGTAATTGACCGAGGTGTCGGACGACAGGGAGAACGAGCGGGTCAGCGGGTGGTAGGAGATTCCGGTCAAATCCCGCAATTCGAGTCCCGCCGCGCGGCCCCAGCGGGCGAGTTCGGATGGGCGGATGAATTTCAGGTAATCGTGGGTGCCGGCCGGCAGCGCCCGGGCGATGTATTCGGCGCCGACGATCGCGACGAGGAACGAACGCCAGTTGCGGTCCAGCGTCGAGACGATCAGATCTGCCCCCGGCCGCATCAGGGCGGCGAGCGCGGATACCGTGAGCGCGGGATCGGGGACGTGTTCGAGCAGCTCCATGCAGGTCACGAGATCGAACGCCGCGGGGCTCTGCGCGGCGAGGGCCTCCGCGCTCATGTGGCGGTATTCGACCTTCACTCCGGCCTGAGCCGCGTGCAGTCGCGCCACGTCGAGCACCGCCGGCGCCAGGTCGATTCCGAGCACGGTGGCACCGGCGGCGGCCATCGACTCGGAGAGGATCCCGCCGCCGCAACCGACGTCGGCCACGTTCTTGGGCCCAAGGCCCGCGACGCGGCGGATGTAGTCCATTCGCAGCGGGTTCAAATCGTGCAGCGGCTTCGACGAGCCGTTGGGATCCCACCAGCCATGGGCGAGTTCGGCGAATTTTTGCAGTTCCGCCGCATCCGAATTATTGGGCGTGCCAGACATCGCGTTCATCCTCGGGTCCCGGGTGGTTGCGCCGCGCGTCGGGGTCGCGCGGCGCCGGCCGATTATATCGGTTAAATGCCGCCGGGCGCTTAAGAAACGCCATCGTTCCATGCTATACTGTGCGGATAATGAACATGCGTCCCGCCTCGTTCAAATCCGTCAACCGCTAAGCCCGACAAGGATCACCGGACTCGTCGCACATGGCCGAGATCGCACGCGAAATAGTGCCCGTAAATCTCGAAGACGAGATGCGCAAATCCTATTTGGATTATGCGATGAGCGTCATCGTCGGCCGCGCGCTCCCGGACGTGCGCGATGGCTTGAAGCCGGTGCACCGGCGCGTGCTGTTCGCGATGCGCGAACTCGGCAACGACTGGAACAAGGCCTATAAGAAATCGGCGCGCGTCGTCGGCGACGTGATCGGCAAGTACCATCCGCACGGCGACGTGTCGGTGTACGACGCGATAGTGCGCATGGCGCAGCCGTTTTCGATGCGCTATCTGCTGGTCGACGGCCAGGGGAATTTCGGCTCGGTCGACGGCGACCCGCCGGCCGCGATGCGCTACACGGAAGTGCGCATGTCCAAGCTCGCGCACGAACTCCTCGCGGACATCGACAAGGAGACGGTCGATTTCGCGCCGAATTACGACGAGTCCGAAACCGAACCGTCGGTGTTGCCGACGAGGATCCCCAATCTTCTGGTCAACGGCTCGTCGGGCATCGCGGTCGGCATGGCGACGAACATTCCTCCGCACAATCTCGGCGAGATCATCGATGCTTGCATCGCGCTGATCGGCAATCCGGAACTCACGCTCGCCGAACTGATGCAGATCGTGCCCGGCCCGGATTTCCCGACGGCCGGCATCATCAACGGGGCGCAGGAGATCGCGGCGGCGTACAAGACCGGGCGCGGCCGCCTGCACGTGCGCGCGCGCACCCATTTTGAGGAGGTCGGCAGGGGCGATCGGCAGGCGATCATCATCACGGAACTGCCGTACCAGGTGAACAAGGCGCGGCTGATCGAACGCATCGCCGACCTGGTGCGCGACAAGCTGATCGAGGGCATCGCGAGCGACGGCCTGCGGGACGAATCCGACAAGGACGGCATGCGTGTCGTCATCGAATTGAAGCGCGGCGAGGTCCCCGAGATCCTCCTGAACAATCTATTCGCGCAAACGCCGATGGAAACCGTGTTCGGGATCAACATGGTGGCGCTGGTCGACGGCCAGCCGCGCCTGCTGTCGCTGAAATCCATGCTCGACGCGTTTCTGCGTCATCGGCGCGAAGTCGTCACGCGTCGCACCGTTTATGACCTGCGCAAGGCTCGCGAGCGCGGTCATATCCTCGAGGGCCTGGCGATCGCGCTGGCCAACATCGACGAGATCATCGCGACCATCAAGGCGTCGCCGTCGCCGGCGGATGCGAAGGCGGCGCTGGTGGGCAGGGTCTGGTCCTCGGGTTCCGTGCCGCAGATGCTGGAGCGCGCCGGGGCGATCAGCACCCGGCCTCCGGGCGAGGGCGCGGGATTCGGCGCGGTCGACGGCGGCTATCGTTTGACCGAAATCCAGGCCCAGGCCATCCTGGAAATGCGGCTCAACCGTCTGACCGGCCTCGAACAGGACAAGATACTCGCCGAATTCGGCGAACTGCTGGTCGTTATCGGCGACCTCTGCGACATCCTCGCCCGGCCCGAGCGGCTCCTCGAGGTCATCCGCCAGGAGTTGCAGTACATCCGCGAGAATTTCGCCGATGCCCGCCGCACGGAGATCCTCGTCAATCACGAGGACCTGACCGTCGAGGACCTGATCTCCCCTGAGGATGTCGTCGTGACGCTGTCCCACGGCGGCTATGCCAAGGCACAGCCGATATCCGACTACCAGGCGCAGCGCCGCGGCGGACGGGGCAAGGCGGCCGCCGGCGTCAAGGACGAGGACTTCATCGACAAGATGTTCGTCGCCAACACGCACGACACGCTTCTCTGCTTTTCCGATCACGGCAAGGTCTATTGGCTCAAGGTGTACCGTCTTCCCCAGGCGAGCCGGGGCTCGCGCGGCAAGCCGATAGTCAACCTCCTGCCGCTAGAGGACGGCGAGCGCATCAGCGCGATGCTGCCGATCAAGGAGTTCACCGTCGGCAAGTTCGTGTTCATGGCGACGAGCCTCGGCACCGTGAAGAAGACTCCGCTCGACCTGTTCTCGCGGCCGCGCACCAGCGGCATCATCGCGGTGGCGCTGGATGAGGGCGACAAGCTGGTGGGGGCGGCGCTCACCGACGGGGTCTGCGACATCCTGTTGTTCACGACGGGCGGCAAGGCGATCCGCTTCCCCGAGGATGAGGTGCGGCCGATGGGGCGCGAGGCGGCAGGGGTTCGCGGCGTGCGCCTCGGCGACGAGCAGCGGGTCAATGCGTTGATCGTCGCCCATGCCGGCTTCATCCTGACCGCCTCCGAGAACGGCTACGGCAAGCTGACCCCGATCGAGGAGTTCCCGCGCCACGGCCGCGGCGGGCAGGGCGTGATCGCGCTGCAGGTCACGGACCGCAACGGCCGCATGGTCGGCGCGTTGCAGGTGAACCTGGACGACGAGATCATGTTGATGAGCCAGGGCGGTGCGCTGGTCAGAACGCCGGTGAAGGACATCTCGGTGGTCGGACGCAACACCCAGGGCGTGCGCCTGATCCGGCTCGAGGAGGGCGACCAGCTTTCCGGCCTCGAGCGCATCGAAGGCCTCGCGGGCAACGAAGACGGTTCCACCGACGAACCCGCGGCCGAGCCCGATCCCGACGCACCCGCGGCGACGACCTGAGGAGGGGGCGCTCGATGCGCGTCTATAATTTCGCGGCCGGACCGGCGGCGCTGCCCGCCGAAGTACTCGCGCAGGCCCGCGACGAGCTGCTCGACTGGAATCACGACGGCATGTCGGTGATGGAGGTCAGCCACCGCGGCAAGGCGTTCATGCGCGTCGCGGCGGAGGCCGAGGCGGACCTGCGGGAACTGCTCGCGGTGCCGTCCGGATACAAGGTCCTGTTCATGCAGGGTGGCGCGAGCGCGCAATTCTCGTTCGTGCCGATGAATCTCACCGCGCCGGGGGCGACGGTCGACTACATCAACACCGGACATTGGTCGCACAAGGCGATCCGCGACGCGGCGCGCTACTGCCGCGTCCACGTGGCCGCCGACAGCGGCGGCGCGTACACGTCGGTGCCGGCGCAGCGGGATCTGTCCTTCAGCGGACGGGCGGCGTACGTGCACTACACGCCGAACGAGACGATCGGCGGCGTCGAATTCGGTTATGTGCCCGACACAGGCGCGGCGCCGTTGGTGGCCGACATGTCGTCCAACATCCTGTCGCGGCCGATCGATGTTTCGAAATTCGGCCTGATCTACGCGGGCGCGCAGAAGAACATCGGCCCGGCCGGCCTCGTGGTCGTCGTGGTGCGCGACGACCTGATCGGGCACGCGCGGCCGGAAACACCGGGCGTGTTCGATTATCAGGCCGTCGCCGCCGAAGGGTCGATGCTCAACACGCCGCCGACCTTCGCGTGGTATATGGCCGGTCTCGTTTTCAAGTGGCTGAAGGCGCGCGGCGGACTCGCCGCGATCGACGAAATCAACCGCCGCAAGGCGCAAATGCTCTATGCGGCGATCGACGCGTCGGGCTTCTATCGAAACTCCGTGGACCGGGACGCCCGATCGCGCATGAACGTCACCTTCAGTCTCGCGCGGCCGGAGCTCGACGGAGAATTCCTGCGTCGCGCCGACGCGGCGGGCTTCAAGAACCTGAAGGGCCACCGGGTGGTCGGCGGGATGCGTGCGAGCATCTACAACTCGATGCCGGTCGACGGCGTGTCGGCATTGATCGAATTCATGCGCGAGTTCGAGCGCGCCCAGGCCTGAGCGTAAGAAACATGGCAACGAAAAAGCCCAAGACCAGCCTGCGCAGACCGGGCGTGGCGCCGGCCGGAGTCGACCTGGCGAAGATGCGCGAGAACATCGACGAGATCGACGCGCGCATCCACGCTTTGTTGAACGAGCGCGCCCGTTTCGCCCAGCAGGTGGGCATCTCCAAGAGCGCCGCCGGCAAGACCGTCGACTTCTACCGTCCGGAGCGCGAAGCGCAGGTGCTCAGGCAGGCGATCAAGCGCAACCGCGGACCGCTGCGCGACGAGGAGATAGCGCGGCTGTTCCGCGAGATCATGTCCGCCTGTCTCGCCCAGCAGGAGCCGTTGAAGGTTGCCTTTCTCGGGCCCGAGGGCACCTTCAGCGAGGCGGCCGTCTACAAGCAGTTCGGCGCGTCGGTGCGGGCCCTGCCCCTGCCGGCGATCGACGAGGTTTTCCGCGAGGTCGAATCCGCCAACGCCGATTTCGGTGTCGTGCCCATCGAGAATTCGACCGAGGGCACCGTCAACCACACCTTGGACCTTTTCCTGACGTCCCCGTTGAAGATCTGCGGCGAGGTCGAACTGCGCATCCATCATCATCTGATGGGCCGCATGGCGGCGCTCGGCGACGTCAAGCGCGTCGCCGCGCATCCCCAGGCGCTTGCCCAGTGCCGCGGCTGGCTGGACGAGCATCTGCCCGATGCGGAGCGGATCGCCGCGGCGAGCAACGCCGAGGGCGCGCGCCGTGCCCGCGACGAGCGCGGGACCGCCGCGATCGCCGGCCGGACGGCCGCCGATATCTACGGCCTCAACGTGCTCGCGAGCGAGATCGAGGACAGCCCGGACAACACGACGCGCTTTCTCGTCGTCGGCCGCCGGCTGTTCGACGCGAGCGGTGCGGACAAGACGACGCTGCTGCTGTCGGCGGCCGACACCACCGGTGCGGGCGCGCTGTTCAGACTCCTCGAGCCCCTGGCCGAACACAAGGTGAACATGACGAGAATCGAATCGAGGCCGTCCCGCAAGCGCAAATGGGACTATGTGTTCTTCGTCGACGTCGAGGGGCACGTGCTGGATCCGGCGGTCGCGCGCGCGCTCGCGGCGTTGGAATCGCGCGCTTCACTGTTCAAGGTGCTGGGCTCCTACCCGCAGGCGGTCCTGTGACGCAGAGCTACGAGGCGCGGCCCGCGCGCGAACTCGCCGGCGGATTCGCGGTGCCGGGCGACAAATCGATCTCACACCGTGCGTTGATGCTCTCAGGGATCGCCGAAGGCCGCAGCGAGGTGACGGGATTCCTGCCGAGCGAGGACTGCCTGGCCAGCATGCGCGCGATGCAGGCGCTTGGCGTCGCGATCGAACGGCCCGCCGCGACCCGGGTGATCGTCGAGGGCGCCGGCATGCGCGGTCTGCGCCGCGCGGCGGGCCCGCTCGACATGGGCAACGCCGGCACCGCGATGCGGCTGTTCACGGGCCTGTTGAGTGCCCAGGATTTCGATTCGGTGCTGGTCGGCGATTCCTCGCTGATGCGGCGGCCGATGGAGCGGGTGGCGAAGCCGCTGCGCGAGATGGGCGCCGATGTGCGCACGGCGGCTGGTGGCACCCCTCCGGTCGACGTGCGCGGCGGCAGGCCGCTTCGCGGCATCGAGTACGCGATGCCGGTCGCGAGCGCCCAGGTGAAGTCCGCGATCATGCTGGCCGGGCTCTACGCCGATGGTCCCACCACGGTGTTGTCGCCTGCCGTTTCCCGCGACCATAGCGAACGCATGCTGCAGAGCTTCGGCGTGCGGGTCGATGTTCAGGATCTGAGCGTGCGCGTGCATCCGCCGAAGCGTCTCGCGGCGCGCGACGTGCAGGTGCCGGGCGACTTTTCGTCGGCCGCGTTCTTCATCGTCGCCGGGCTGCTCGCGGCCGGTGACGGCGGACTGCTGATCGAGAATGTCGGGCTGAATCCGTCGCGCACCGGACTCCTGGAGATTCTGCGCCTGATGGGCGCGGAGATCGAAGTCGTCGCCCCGCGGCAAAGCGGCGCGGAACCGGTCGCCGACCTGCGGGTGCGGCGCTCCGCGTTGCAGGGGATCGAGGTGCCGAAGTCCCTCGTCCCGCTCGCGATCGACGAGTTTCCGGTGTTGTTCGTCGCCGCCGCGTGCGCGCGGGGCGAGACGCTGATCACCGGGGCCGAGGAGTTGCGCGTCAAGGAAAGCGATCGGATCGCCGCGATGAGCGCGGGGTTCGAGGCGCTCGGCGTCGCGCACGAAGTCCTCGCCGACGGCATGCGGATCGGGGGAGGGGAGGATAATCCGTTCGACGGCGGTACCGTGGACAGTCACGGCGACCATCGGATCGCAATGGCCTTCACGGTCGCGAGCCTGCGGGCCCGCAGGCCGATCCGGATCCTGGACGTTGCCAATGTCGCCACCTCGTTCCCGGGATTCGTCGCGCTGGCCCGGTCGGTGGGAATCGATGTCCACGAGAGCTGATTGCCGCGGTGCGGTCGCGGCGCCATGAGCGCGGCCCCCATCATCGCGATCGACGGCCCTTCGGGCGCCGGCAAAGGGACCGTCAGCCGGGCGGTTGCCCGCGCGCTCGGTTGGTCGCTTCTCGACAGCGGCGCCCTGTATCGGCTCGTGGCGCTCGCGGGTCGCCGGGCGGGAGTCGATCTGGCCGACGGCGAGGCGCTCGCGCGGCTCGCCGCGGCGCTCGATATCCGCTTCGGCGCAACCGCAGAGGGCGAGGAGATCGTCTGGCTCGACGGCCAGGACGTCACCCGCTCGATCCGCACCGAAGGGGCGGGAAACGACGCCTCGAAAGTGGCGGCGCTCGGCGCCGTGCGTGCGGCCCTGCTCGAGCGGCAACGGCGCTTTGCCGTGCCGCCGGGATTGGTCGCCGACGGGCGCGACATGGGCACCGTGGTATTCCCCGACGCGCCGATCAAGATCTATCTGACGGCAAGCGCCGGGGAGCGTGCCGCACGGCGGCATAAGCAGTTGAAAGAACAAGGGGTTACTGCTAACCTTGCCGCCCTTTCGCTGGAGATAGCGGAGCGCGATCGGCGCGATGAGACGCGCGCCGAATCGCCGCTGGTCGCGAGCGCGGACGCGGTGTTGATCGATACCACGGCCGTTCCGGCCGCCGCGGTCGTCGAGACGATCCTGCAGATGGCGCGGCAGCGATGGGGAGTTTTGGGGGCGGCTTTCAAGGATCGAATGCCGTAGTTCGTAATAACCCCTGCGGCACGCGGGAGCGGTGCCAGGGAAATCATCGAGTCCGATTGGACTCGTCATCAGAGATCACATGACAGAAAGTTTTGCGGAACTGTTTGAACAGAGCATAGCCAGCCAGCGCATTCGCCCCGGCACCATTCTCAACGGCCTGATCGTGGAAGTCGGTGAAGACTTCGTGATCGTCAACGTCGGACTGAAGTCCGAGGCCGTGATACCCGCCGACCAATTCAAGAACGAAAAGGGTGAGATGGAGGTCGTCGCGGGCGACACCGTCGAAGTCGCCCTGGACAGCGTCGAAGACGGCTCGGGCGAGACCCGGTTGTCGCGTGAAAAGGCCAAGCGGGCGCGCACCTGGACGCGGCTCGAACAGTCGTTCGAGAAACAGGAAATCGTGATCGGAATCATCACCGGCCGGGTCAAGGGTGGATTCACGGTCGAGATCGACAACGTCCGCGCGTTCCTTCCCGGTTCGCTGGTGGATGTGCGCCCGGTTCGCGATCCGTCCTACCTCGAGAACAAGCCGCTCGAATTCAAGGTCATCAAGCTCGATCAGAAGCGCAACAACGTCGTCGTTTCGCGGCGCGCGGTGGTCGAACAGGAATACAGCGCCGAGCGTTCCGCGCTGCTCGACAATCTTCAGGAGGGCGCCGCGGTAAAGGGCGTCGTCAAGAACCTCACCGATTACGGCGCGTTCGTGGACCTCGGCGGAATCGACGGCCTGCTGCACATCACGGACATGGCGTGGAAGCGCGTCAAACATCCGTCCGAGGTCGTCAAGGTCGGCGAGGAGATCGACGTTCGGATCCTCAAGTTCGACCGCGAGCGGCAGCGCGTCTCGCTCGGCCTCAAGCAGCTCGGCGCCGATCCCTGGCAGAACATCGCCCGGCGTTACCCGGCCAATACCCGCTTGTTCGGCAAGGTCACGAACATCGCCGATTACGGCTGCTTCGTGGAGATCGAGGAGGGCGTCGAGGGCCTGGTCCACGTCTCCGAGATGGACTGGACCAACAAGAACGTGAATCCCGCCAAGGTCGTGCACGTCGGCCAGGAAGTGGAGGTCATGGTTCTCGACATCGACGAGGAGCGCCGGCGCATCAGCCTCGGCATCAAGCAGTGCAAGACCAACCCGTGGAAGGAGTTCGCCGAGAACTACAACCGCGGCGACAAGGTCAGCGGCCAGATCAAATCCATCACCGATTTCGGCATCTTCATCGGCCTCGCCGGCGGAATCGACGGCTTGGTGCACTTGTCCGACATTTCCTGGGACATGCCCGGTGAAGAGGCGGTGCGCAGCTATCAGAAGGCTCAGCAGGTCGATGCGATGGTCCTGTCGATCGATCCGGAGCGTGAACGCATCAGCCTGGGCATCAAGCAGCTCGCCAAGGATCCGTTCTCGGCGTACATCGCCGATCACCCCAAGGGCAGCATCGTCCGGGGCGTCGTGCGCGAAGTCGACGCCAAGGGCGCCGTCATCGATCTCGGCAATGGGGTCGACGGCCAGCTGCGCGCATCGGAACTTTCCCGCGATCGCATCGAGGATGCGCGGGCGATTCTCAAGGTGGGTGACGAGGTCGAGGCGAAATTCACCGGCGTGGACCGCAAGGGTCGCAGCATCGCGCTGTCGATCAAGGCGAAGGACATTCACGAGGAGCAGGAGGCGATGCAGAACTATCGCACCGACTCCCCGACCGGAACCAGCCTCGGCGATCTTCTGAAAGAACAGATTTCCGGCCAGGATTGACGAAAGCCAGGCGGGCCGCGACGGCTGAATGCCGGCGCGGCCCGTGCGGCAAGGTGGGCGTGCGATCGTAAAGCCAGACATGACGAAATCGGAACTCATCGAGATCATCTCCGCGAAGCAAAAGCATCTGCCGGCGAAGGACGTCGAACTCGCCGTCAAGCAGCTGCTCGAGATCATGAGCGACGCGCTGGCGACCGGTGAGCGTATCGAGATCCGCGGCTTCGGAAGTTTCTCGCTGCATTTCCGTCCGCCCCGTCAGGGCCGCAATCCGAAAACCGGAGAGGCGGTGGCGCTCGCGGGCAAGCACGTGCCGCATTTCAAGCCGGGCAAGGATTTGCGCGAGCGCGTCAATGAGGGCGCGGACCAGCCGATCCGGGACTGAGTCTCGGCGGCTCGCCGACTGAACGGATGGCTCGGTCGGCATGCTGAACATTCCGTTGTTCGTCTGGCTGCTGGTCGTCGCGGCGTTGGTGATCGGCATTCTCGCCGGTCATCATGGCTGGGGCAGGCGCTGGCCGCGCCGCCTGGGTCGCTTCCATGCGGATTACCTGGTCGGGCTGGATTACCTGATCAGCGAGCAGCCCGACCGGGCGCTCGACAGTTTCTTGAAACTCATGGATACCGACACCGAGACGCTCGAGACGCATTTCGCGCTCGGCAGCCTCTATCGCCGACGCGGAGAGGTCGAAAGGGCGATCCGCGTGCATCGCAATCTGCTCGCGCGCGGACTGTCAGCCGAGCACCGGGAACAGGCCTTGTTCGCGCTTGCCCAGGATTATCTGCGCGCCGGCTTGCTGGACCGCGCCGAAGGCCTGTTTCAGCAGGTCAGCGACGGCGCGCGATTGCGGGGCCGGGCGCTCGAGGCCTTGTGCGGAATCTACGAACGCCAGCGTGACTGGGCTCAGGCGCTCGAGGTCAGCCGCCGGCTCGCCGCCATCGGCATCACCCCGCCCCGAGCACTTGCGGCGCATTACCAGTGCGAACTCGCGAGCCATCATCTGGATCGGGGCGATGCGCAGGAGGCGCGCCGGCTGCTGCGCGCCGCGCGGCGCGAGTGCGCTCCGTTTCCTCGCGCAGCGGTGCTGCGCGCACAGATCGCCGAGCGCGAAGGACAACCGGCGCTCGCCTACCGGCTGCTGCTTTGGGCCTTGCAGGAGGCGCCGATATTGATGCACGACGAACTCGCGCATCTATTGCGCCTCGCCGGCGACGACGGCCGCGACGCATGCCTGGAGAGCCTCGTGCGCCGGGCGGGGGCGCGGGATTTCGGGGAGTTGAAGGGCATCGTGTTCGCCGCGCTCGCGATCTCGCTGGCCGATGCGCCGCCGCTGCGCGAGGCGATGGAAATGGTCATCGCGCGCGAACCGACGTTGCGCGCGGTGTCCCAGGCCGTGGCGGGGGCTCCGTTCGCGCAGATCGCGGCGCAGATCGGGGCCTTGCTCGCGCGCGCGGAGGTTTATCGCTGCGGCGACTGTGGCTTCAGCGCGCGCCGATTCTACTGGCAGTGCCCGGGCTGCCGGTCGTGGGATGGTTTTGAGACCCACGTCATCGTCAAGCTGCGCTAGCGCGGGTGCGGCGGCCGCGAAATCCGCTATGATTCTCGAATGTTCAAAGACCCAGTGCGCGCATGACCAAACATACCGTAAAGACCGTAGTGTTCCCCGTCGCCGGTCGCGGCACCCGATTCCTGCCCGCGACCAAGGCGAGCCCGAAGGAGATGCTGCCGATCGTCGACAAGCCGCTGATCCAGTATGCGGTCGATGAGGCCCTGGCGGCCGGTGCCGACACCCTGGTGTTCATCACCGGCAGCTCCAAGCGCGCGATCGAGGATCACTTCGACACGAACTCCGAACTCGAGGCGGTTCTTCAGGCCCAGGGCAAGCAGGAATTGCTGGATCTTTTGCGCGGTATCCTGCCGTCATGGGCGACCTGCGTCTACATCCGCCAGCCGGCGCCGCTCGGCCTGGGCCACGCGGTGCTGTGCGCGCGCCCCGTCGTCGGCGACGCGCCATTCATGGTCCACCTGGCCGATGACCTGATCGACGCCGATGTGCCCTGCCTGAGGCAGATGGTCGACGCGCATCGAGACCATGGCGGCAGCATCCTCGGCGTGCAGAACGTGCCGCCCGGCGACACCGACAAGTACGGCATCGTATCGCTGGTGCCCGGGGCCTCGGGCCGCGTCGGCCGGATGTCGCACATCGTCGAGAAGCCGCGGCCGGACGAGGCGCCGTCGAACCTCGCCGTCGTCGGGCGCTATCTGTTGTCCGGTGCGATCTTCGACGATCTGGCGCACATCGGCACCGGCGCGGGCGGAGAGATTCAACTGACCGACGGCATCGCGCGGCTGATGCGTCGCGAACCGGTTTATGCGTTCGAATTCGAGGGCAAGCGCTACGATTGCGGCAGCAAACTCGGCTACCTTCAGGCGACCGTCGAGTACGGGCTCAGGCATTCGAGCCTCGGCGACGATTTTGCCGCCTATCTGAAGGCCTTCGTCGCGACCTTGTGAGCGCGGGGCGGGCGGCGCCGCCGGAGCGGACCGCTACAGCGCCTTCGCGCGGGCCTCGGGACCGAGCAATGTCAGCACGATGAGCGCGACGGCGACCGCCACGATGGTGCCGGCGAGCACCCGCCCGTAATTTCCGCCATGGGATTCGGCGAGCCCAGCCTGGAACGGGCCCATCTTCGCCATCGCCAGGTTTCCGAGCTGGTAGGCGAAGCCCGGCAGGATCGCGCGCACCGACGGCGGCGACAGTTCGGTGAGGTGGGCCGGCACGATGCCCCAGGCTCCCTGGATCATGAACTGCATCAGGAAGCCGCCGGCGGCGAGCATCACCGCGGTGTGGGAGTACGCCCAAAGCGGCACGATCGGCAGCGCCAGCGCGGCGGCGAGCACGATGGCGCGCCGGCGGCCCAGGCGCTCCGACAAGGCGCCGAAGAAGATTCCGCCCAGCAGCGCACCGCAATTCATCACGATCGCGATGGTGCCGGTTGCCGCCGCCGAAAAGCCGTGCTGAACCTGCAGGAAGGTCGGGTATAGATCCTGCGAACCGTGGGAGAACGCGTTGAACGCCGCCATCAACGCGACCAGGAACAGCAGCGTGGGCAGATAATTGCGGACGGCACCCCAGATTTCGCGCATCGATGCACGCCCCGGCGCGGCGCCCGCGCTCCAAGTCGGCGATTCTTCGACCCTGGAGCCGATGTAGAACGCGAGCAGCGCCGGCGCGCCGCCGACCATGAACATGCCGCGCCAGCCGATGTGAACGAACAACACCGCAAACGCAACCGACGCCAGCAGATAGCCGATGACGTATCCTTCCTGGAGCAGGCCCGAAAACAGACCGCGGCCGCGGGCGGGCAGCGTCTCGAGCGCGAGCGCCGCGCCCACGCCCCATTCGCCGCCCATCGCGAATCCGAACAGGGCGCGCAGCGCGAGCAGCGTCGCGAGGTTCGGGGCGAACGCGCTCGCGAATTCGATCAGCGAGAAGCTGAGCACGTTCCACATGAGGACCGGACGGCGCCCGTACTTCTCGGCCAGCCAGCCGAATACCAGCGCTCCGACCGGTCGGAACGCCAGCGTCAGGAAAATGCCTTCCGCCACCGACGCGACGTCGGTGTGGAATTCCGTGCCGATCGCCTTCAACGAAAAGATGAAGACGAAGAAGTCGAACGCGTCCAACGACCAGCCCGAAAGGGCCGCGAGGAACGCGTTCCGCTGCGCCCGGGTCAGCGACGTGAAGGCGCTAATCACGGCGCGATGGTGTTTCGATCCCCATTGCGCCGCAGATTATCAGGTTTCCCGCGTCCGCGGCTTCAATGAGCCCGGCCGCGCCATTGCCTCGCGCCGCCGCCGCCGCGGCGCGCGCCTTGGGCCGGCGCGCGATGTCCTTCGCGCCGTTCGCCGCCGTGATTGGCCTGGTGCGAACCGTGGCGCGCACCGCCGCCGGAGCCCGATGCGCCGCCTTGAGCCTGCGGAGCGGATTCGACGATTTCGAACTGCGGCGTCGGCAGGATCGGGACGCTGCGCTTCAGCACGCGCTCGATGTCCCGCAACAGTCCGGTTTCGTCCGACGAGACCAGCGACACCGCCTCACCGGCCGCGCCGGCGCGGCCGGTCCGGCCGATCCGGTGCACGTAGTCCTCGGGCACGTTCGGCAGTTCGAAGTTGACCACCTGCGGCAGCTCTTTGATGTCGAGCCCGCGCGCCGCGACTTCCGTCGCCACGAGCGCCGTGATCTGACCATGCTTGAACATGTCGAGCGCCTTGACCCGCGCCGCCTGGCTCTTGTTGCCGTGGATCGCGGCCGCGCGGATTCCGGCGCCCTCGAGCTGCTGGGTGAGCCGGTTGGCGCCGTGCTTGGTGCGCGTGAACACGAGAACCTGGGGCCATTTCCCCTCGCGGATCAGATGAACCAACAGGTGGCGCTTGTGTTCCTTCTGGACGCGATAGGCGCGCTGTTCCACCAGTTCGATCGGCGCGTTGCGCGGTGCGACCTGGATCGACAGCGGATTGCGCAGGAGCCGCTCGGCGAGTCCGCGGATGTCGTCGGAATAAGTCGCCGAAAACAGCAGGTTCTGGCGCCGGTCCGGCAACAGCTTGATGATGCGCCGGATGTCGGGGATGAAGCCCATGTCGAGCATGCGATCGGCTTCGTCGAGGACCAGCACCTGGATCTTCGACAGATCCACCGCGCGCTGCTGCGCGAGGTCGAGCAGGCGGCCGGGTGTCGCCACCAGGATGTCGCAGCCGTCGCGCAGCGCCGAGATCTGCGGATTGATGTTCACTCCGCCGAACACCTGGAACGTGCGGATCCGCAGGTACTTGCCGTAGCTTCGGGAGCTGTCCGCCACTTGCGCGGCGAGTTCGCGGGTCGGGGTCAGCACCAGGACGCGTGGGGCGCGCTGCGGGGCCGCGGCGTCCGCGGCAAGGCGCTGCAAAATCGGCAGCACGAAGCCGGCGGTTTTGCCGGTGCCGGTCTGCGCGCCGGCGAGCACATCGCGGCCGGCGAGCACGGCGGGAATCGCCTGCGCTTGAATGGGGGAGGGGGTGTCGTAGCCCTTTTCGGCAACGGCACGCAGCAATTCGGGCATGAGCCCGAGATCTGAAAATGACATCAAGAATCCTTACGTAATGAGGAATTGGACTCGCACGACGGGCCCCAACGGGGCGTCCGCAGCGGTCAGCAGCGAGGGGGAAAGCGAAAATCCGAAGTGCGTCGAGGACGGACAGCGGGCTGAGGATGGTACTGACCGTACACCGATCGCTTGCAGCCGGAGAGAACTCTACAGGATCGCGGCCACCAAGTCCATGCGCTCCGCGAACCGGCGGCGCCCCCGGCCTCGCGGCGCGGCCTGCCGGGTGGCGCCCGGCATCAAGCGGTCGCGGCCTTCTTCTCCCGCCGCCGGGCGTGCAGAATCGCCTCCGTATAGCCGTTCGGCTGTGCGCGGCCGGTGAAGACCAGTTCGCAGGCGGCGCGGAACGCGACACTTCGGTCCAGGTCCGCGCACATCGGCCGGTAATCGGGATCCGCGGCATTCTGGCGGTCGACGACCGCCGCCATGCGACGCAATGCCTGCATCGACGCCTCCGCGGTGCAGACGCCATGGTGCAGCCAATTGGCGAGGTGCTGGCTCGATATGCGCAGCGTCGCCCGATCCTCCATCAGCGCGACGTTGTAGATGTCGGGCACCTTGGAGCAGCCGATCCCGAAGTCGATCCAGCGCACGACGTAGCCCAAAATGCTCTGGGCGTTGTTGTTGATTTCCTCCTCGATCTCGGCGGCGCTCCAGCTTCGATTGGCGGCGAGCGGTGGCGTCAGGATCTCGGCGAGCGCGGCGCGCGGGCGATGGCTGAGTTCGCGCTGGACCCGGGCGACGTCGACGTCATGGTAGTGCAGCGCATGCAGCGTCGCCGCGGTCGGCGACGGAACCCACGCCGTGTTGGCTCCCGCCGCGGGGTGGGCGCCCTTGGTGCTCAGCATTTGCGCCATGAGGTCCGGCATCGCCCACATCCCCTTGCCGATCTGTGCCCGGCCCGGCAGGCCGCAGGCGATCCCGATGTCGACGTTTTGGCGCTCATAGGCGTCGAGCCATGGCGCCTTCTTGATGTCGGCCTTGCGCACCACGGCACCGGCCTCCATGGACGTGTGGATTTCGTCGCCGGTGCGGTCCAGGAACCCCGTGTTGATGAACACCACGCGCGAGCGTGCCGCGGCGATGCACGCGGCGAGGTTGACCGTGGTGCGGCGCTCCTCGTCCATGATGCCCATTTTGATCGTGTGACGCGGCAGCGCGAGCAGGTCCTCGACCCCGGCGAACAAGCGGTCGGCGAATGCGACTTCCTCGGGGCCGTGCATCTTGGGCTTGACGATGTAGATCGACCCGGTGCGTGAATTGCGACCGCCGGCGCCGGTCTTCGCCAGATCGTGCATGCCGATCAATGCGGTGATCGCCGCATCGACGATCGTTTCCGGCACCGGCGCGCCGTCGAGCAACACGGCGTCGGTGTGCATGTGATGACCGACGTTTCGCGCCAGCATCAGGCTGCGCCCGGAGAGCGTCACTTCGCCGCCATCCGGGGACTCGTAGCGGCGATCCGCGTCCAGTCGGCGCAAAAAGCGCCTGCCGCCCTTGTCCACGTCGGCTTCGAGCGTGCCTTTCATCAGGCCGAGCCAGTTGCGGTAGACGATGACCTTGTCCTCGGCGTCGACGGCGGCGACCGAGTCCTCGAAGTCCTGGATCGCGGTCAGTGCCGACTCGAGCACCAGATCGCTGATTCCGGCCGCGTCGGCGCGCCCGATCGCGTGCGTGCGGTCGAAGCGGATTTCGACGTGCAGGCGGTGGTGGACGAGCAGCAGCGCCGCGGGGTCCGCCCGGTCGCCCTGAAAGCCCGCGAAGGCCGCGGCGTCGCGCAGCCGCGTCGATCCGCCGTGCGCGAGGCGGACCTCGATCCCTTCGCCGTCGATCCGATAGGCGGCGGCCTCGCGGTGCGAGCCCGCTGCGAGCGGGAAGTGCCGGTCGAGAAAATCCCTGCCGAAGGCCACGACGCGCGCGCCGCGGGCGGGATTGTAGGCATTGGTGCGCTCGGCGCCCGCGTCCTCCGCGATCGCGTCGGTGCCATAGAGCGCATCGTACAGCGAGCCCCAGCGCGCATTCGCGGCGTTCAGCGCGTAACGCGCATTGTTGATCGGCACGACCAACTGCGGCCCCGCGGTCAGCGCGATCTCCGGATCGACGTTTGCGGTATCGATGCGGAAACTTTCCGGCTCCGCTACGAGGTAGCCGCTCTCACGCAGCATCGACGCGTAGGCGTCGCGGTCGAACGATGCGCCGGGCCGCTGCGTATGAAATGCGTCGATCCTGGCCTGCAGTTCGTCGCGACGTTGCAGCAAGGCGGCATTGGCCGGCGCGAGCTGCGCGAGTAGCGCGGCGAATCCACGCCAGAAGGCGTCTTCGGCGACTCCGGTGCCCGGCAGTGCTTCGCGGCCGACGAATTGGTGCAGGAGCGAGTCCACGTGGACACGCTGATCGACGCTGATTGTCCGGCCCACGGAAGCGTTCCTGTATGATGGCTCGTCCGGCGAGTGTAAAGGGGGGAGGCGCCCTTGACCATGGTCGGTTGGCGGTAAAGTTAGGCGA
This sequence comes from Pseudomonadota bacterium, assembly GCA_021780475.1. GTDB lineage: Bacteria > Pseudomonadota > Gammaproteobacteria > Steroidobacterales > Steroidobacteraceae > Bog-1198. The sequence continues at coordinate 1,646 of JAJXYR010000072.1, read as the reverse complement.
CACTAACAGGGGATGGCGACGAATCATGACACCAGAAATCGGTAGTGCCGGTCCGGCGGCGGCGCATCAGGCGGACGCGGGCGGTGCGAACGCGGAACACCCGCGCGAGCTGCGGATTTTTGTCTTTGCGCTCTTTTTCATCTTCGGCGGGATCACCAGCCTCAACGACGTCATCATTCCGAAGCTCAAGGCCTTGTTCACCTTGAGCTACGCGGACGCGATGCTGGTGCAATCGGCCTTCTTCGCCGCGTATTTCATCATCTCGCTGCCGGCCGCCGCGGTGGTCGAGCGCGCCGGCTACATGCGGACGGCGGTGCTTGGGCTCCTGCTGATGACCGCCGGGTGTCTGCTGTTCGTCCCCGCATCCGCGTCCGGCCTGTTCGTGATGTTCCTGTTGGCCTTGTTCGTGCTCGCCGCCGGCATCACGACGGTCCAGGTGGTCGCGAACCCCTTGATCTCGATGCTCGGCGCGCCGGCGACCGCCCACAGCCGCCTGACATTCGCACAGGCATTCAACTCGCTTGGCACGACGATATTTCCGTACGTCGGTTCGATATTGATATTGGGGTCGATCGCGAGCGTCGATCCGTCGAAATTGTCGGCGGCCGCCCTCGCGGTGTTTCATGTGACCGCGACCCGCGTCGTGGTGCATACCTACCTCGGGCTGGCGGCGGCGCTGCTGGTGGTTGCGGCCCTGGTCTGGATGCATCGCAACCGCCTGCACGAGGAGGCGGCCCCGAATCAATCCATACTGCGTGCGTTCACGTTGCTCGAACAACCGCGTTTCGCGCTCGGCGCCCTGTGCATATTTCTGTACGTGGGCGCCGAGGTGTCCATCGGCTCGATCATCGTGAGCTACCTGATGCAATCGACCGTGTGGGGTGTCGGCGCCGAACAGGCCGGCAAACACGTGCCGTTCTACTGGGGCGGGGCGATGGTCGGCCGCTTCATCGGCGCGTATTTCCTGCGGGTGTTCTCTCCCGGCAAGGTGCTCGCGTTCGTCGCCTCCGGGGCGATCGCGCTGTTGCTGGTTTCGGCGAACGTCGGCGGCGCGGCATCGGGCTGGGCGCTGCTCGCGATCGGCCTGTGCAATTCGATCATGTTCCCGACGATCTTCACGCTCGCCTCCGAGGGGCTGGGCGCGCGCGCCGCGGAAGGATCAGGAATCATCTGCATGGCGATCGTCGGCGGCGCGGTCGTTCCGTTGATCACGGGCCACGCAGCCGATCTCGAAGGCCTGAAGCTCGCCCTCGCGGTGCCGGCAGTCTGTTACGCGGTGATCGTGGCGTTCGGCATTTTTGCGCGCCAGCCGGCGGAGGCGTCGGCCTGACGGGGGCCGCGGCCGCGGGAGAGATGGCTCGCGGCGGGGGCCCGCCGCTCGTCCCTCGCTCGCGCTCGGGACCGCCTGCGGCGTCCGCCTCGGCCTGGCGGCCAAGGCGTCGAACTCGGCTTGTTCGTCTGTCGGGAGTTCGAATTGAACGCGCTTGGCGCTTACGATGCGCCGTGCATTCCTCGAAACAGCTGAAGGTGGCTCCCCGGGAGAGATGGCTCGCGGCGGGGGCCCGCCGCTCGTCCCTCGCTCGCGCTCGGGACCGCCTGCGGCGTCCGCCTCGGCCTGGCGGCCAAGGCGTCGAACTCGGCTTGAG